>NZ_JBBMMC010000012.1:0-153434 GCF_037936805.1 Nocardioides epinepheli
CTGCCGTGGGTCATGCCCTGGTCGTCGTCGTGGAGGGAGAACCTGGTCTTCTTCCGCGCCTGTGCTTCCTCGGCCTCGAGCAGGCGGGCTTCGTGTGCGTCGGCCCTTGCGGGGTCGATGACCTCGAGGATGCGGCGGCCGAGGAGCTTCAACGCTTTCGCGTCGTGATGGGCCGCTTCTGCGATGAGGTGCTTCTCGGCCAGATCCCGATGTACGGGGTCGAGCTCGTCGACCGCCGCAACGATCACCGCAGCTTGGTCCGGCAGCACCCTTCCCTCCGCCGCAGCGACCCGGGTCTGGTCGTGGGTGGCCAGCTCGTGGGCGAAGCGGGTGGTGCGGTGCGCCTGGCCGGGGGTGATCGGGACCAGCCGCCGCAGCCACGCACTGACCGACCGGGCGCCGATCGAGCCGGGCAGGTCCAACGCTTCGGCCTGGGTCACCGCTCGGGCCTCGAGCTCGGCGAGGCTGGCGATGACTTCGGCCAGGTCGACCAACAAGGCAGCGGTGTCGTCGGCGTCCAGGCTCCACAGCGGGGTGTCGACGTGGCCGGCGAGGTCTCTCTTGAACCGTGCGACCAACACGGCGAGCGGGTGCCCGGTTCCGGTGTCGGTGGTGGCGGCCATGCTCGATTCTACCTCGCATCGCGTGTATTCGCTAGTGTGTTCTAGTTTGAGGTGCCGGGGATTCGTCGGCGCTCGCTGGCGCTCGCTTGCTCAACCTCCGGCGGAGGGTGGTTCTCGGATCGGCGCCAGTCGGCGTACTCGGAGCGAGCAGCGGTGGCCGCGCAGGCGGCGGCGCGGGCGGAGCCCGTGCCGTTGAGCGCGCCGACCAGCCGATCGAGCGAGGCTCGCAGTCAAGGACGGACGAAGTCCGCCACGCAGTGGCGCGAGCGCAGCGAGCGTCCTTGACGGCGAGACTCGATCGGCTACGCGCGCGGCCACCCCACCACCCGGACGAGTCGGCACACATGCGCGCCGACCCACCGACCACAATCTCGCAGGCCGTTGCCGGGGTTTCGTCGGCGCTCGCTGGCGCACGCTTGCTCAACCTCCGGCGGGTGGGCCGTTTCTCGGAGGTTGAGCAAGCGGTGCGCGTGAGGAACGAACGCGGACCGCGCCGACGAAACCTCGCCACCGTCCTCGGGAACGCGAGCCGGGCGACTCGGGTGCGGGCGAGTAGGCGGACCCGGAGCGAGCAAGGGTGGCCGCGCGGCGCGCCGGATGAGTCGACCGACCGGGACCCGCAGTCAAGGACCGACGTAGTCCGCCGCGAAGCGGGCGCCGAAGGCGATCCTTGACGGCGGGTGTCGGTCGACTACGCGCGCGGCCACCCCACCACCCGGACGAGTCGGCACACATGCGCGCCGACCCAACGACCACAGTCGCGCAGTCGGTCGCCGGGGTTTCGTCAGCGCTCGCTAGTGGTCATCTGTTCGCCAAGGGTCTCCGCACCCGGGTCACGCACCCCGAGCACGGATACCCTCGACGTCCCGTACTCCTAGCCGCGCTAGGTCTACGACCTCAGCGCGCCCACCAGTTCTTCAGCCGGGTGAAGTTGCCGCTGCGGTCGTAGGCCTCGGCGTAGCACAGGCAGTCGGGCTGGTCCCAGTAACGCACCGCACTGCCGCTGTCGGTGGTGTACTCCGAGAGCGTTCCCTCCACGTCCCCGCCGGTGTAGCTCCAGGTCTTCGGGTCCTTGCGGCCGTCGGCCAGCGCGTTCTGACGGGTCAGCCGGCGGTAGGAGTTGAAGTCCTTGCGCGTCTCGAACTGACCGAGGTACACCTCGATCGGACCGTTGACGTCGCAGTAGTTCTCCTCGAGCTCACCGTTGACCAGGGTCTCGATGCGTCGGCACTTGGGGGTCTTGAACCAGTCGCCGGCGAAGGCGAGGAGCTCGGGGCTCGACGGTCCGGTCGGGTAGGCGATCGAGGGATCGGTGGAGTTGAAGACGCTGACCAGGTCGTCCAGGTCGACCGCGGGATCGCCGACGTACTTGGCCGACTGACTGGAGGCGTTGTTGTCCCAGTAGAGGTAGGCCGACTTGGCGTTGCCGTCGGAGTCCTTGTCCTCGAAGCCCATCAGGATCCCCGACGCCGACTTCTCATAGACCCCGCCGGACTTGCGGTTGATGGCGCGCTTGCGCGCGGCGGTGAGCTCCGAGGGGGTGTCGTAGGTGACCAGCTCCAAGACACCGTTGGCGAACGTGCATTCCAAGCGCTCGGACACGCCCGACTGGGAGCCCGAGGCGGCGCAGGAGTCGACGCCGGTGGTGACCATGGCCCCGAGTCCGGAGTAACGGGTGTTGACCGCGGCGAAGTCGGTTCCGTCGGGATCCGGCGTCGGCGGGTCGCTGGTGACGGGGTCGTCGGTGGTCGGTCCATCCGTGGTCGGGCCGTCGGTCTCACCGGCCGTCTGCTTCTTCTTGTCGTCGTCGCCGGAGTTCGCCACGACGTAGCCGATGCCGCCCCCGACCAGCGCGAGGACCGCGACGATCGCGACGACGATCGGCCAGCGCTTCTTCTTCGGCGGCTGGGCCGCCGGCCACGACTGCTGGCCGCCGAGACCGCCCGGGGCGCCGGGCGCTGGGAACGAGGAGGACTGGAACTGCTGCTGCGGGGCGGAGTACGGCTGGGCGGCGGGCGGCTGGCCGGGCTGACCCGGCTGGCCGGGCTGACCGGGCTGTGCGGTGAACGGCGAGCTCGGCGGCGGACCGAACCCCCCGGGGCCGCCAGGTCCGCCGGGTGCCCCCGGCTGCTGCGGCGGCACCGGCGGTTGGGCCGGCGGCTGCGGCGTGGAGGGAAGGATGGTGGCGGCCATGCCCGGGTCCACCGGGTGCTGGGAGCGGTAGCGACGCACGTCCGGGTCGGCGACCCGGCCCACCGCGAAGCCGAGGACGGCGCAAGCCCACTGGGCCCCCGCGACGTCGACGCTGCCGCGGTCGCGGGCCAGACGGCCGCCGGCCTCCTCGATCGCGGCGCGGACGTCGGCGCCGCCGTCGAGCAGGGTGGTCATGGAGCGGAAGGCGCCGAGGCGGACCGCGTCGACCAGCAGGTTGATGTCGCCGGTGGTGGCGGCGTCCTCGTCGAGGAAGTCGTCGAGCGCGCCGCGGAAGCCGTCGGCGTCGTCGAAGACCTCGCGGCCCATGCGCAGGCCGAGCGCGTACAGGTGGTCGTGGAGCTCCATCGGTGCCTCTCAGGAGGATCTGGCGGGGAGGATCTGGAAGATGAGTCTGTGACGCGGGACGTGCCGCGTCGGTTCCTCAGGTGCTGGTGACCAGCAGTCCCGAGATGCGCTCGGCCACCTCCGCGGCGGTCTTCGGCCGCTCGCGGAGGTCCTTGGCGATGCAGGCCGAGATGAGCGCGGCGGGCTCGGCGGGGAGACCGGGGCTGACGCTCGGGGTGGAGGCGAGGATGGAGCGCATCAGCAGCAACGGCTCGTCGGTGGAGAGGTCGCCGTGCACTCCGGTGCCGGTCATCGCGTAGTGCAGGCTCGCACCCAGCGACCAGATGTCGCTGGCCCGGGAGGCGTTCGCACCGAGCATCATCCCGGGGTCGGTGAACTCCAGGCCGATCTGGCCGAGTCCGGTGACCATCATGCCGGGACTGAGCACCTGCGAGAGGCCGAGGTCCGAGAGTCGCCCGCCGTCCTCGGCGAGCAGGATGTTGGCGGGCTTGATGTCGCGGTGGACGATCCCGCGCTCGTGCAGCGCATGAGCTGCCAGCGCGGCGTCGCGCACCGCGGCGATCGCGTGCGCCTGGTCCAGGTGCCCGGTCGGCTGCTCCAGCGAGCCCAGCGGCAGGTACTCCATCGCGTAGTAGAAGGCGCCGCCGTGGCGACCGGCGTCGTAGACGCGGACCAGCCGGTCGGAGTCGGCCACGCTGAAGTGCTTGAGCTCACGGGTCGCGCGCCGGAAGGCATCGTCGGAGGTGGGTCCCACGATCACCTTGACGACGACCTGCTCCTCGGGGATGCCGAGCCGGGCGGGCGCGGCCGCCAGGTAGTTCGTGCCGTAGTTGGCCTCGCCGAGACGACCGACGAACTCGTAGTCAGCGATCCCTTGCACCGCTCTGCCTTTCCGCCATGCCCGAGCAGGGCTGCCTGCACTGATGTCGACTCAGGTGGTCGGGGTGCATGAGCGCCCGATCGGATCATGCCACGACGCAGCCAGGCCACACCTGGAACCCACCTCAGAACTACCCCGTTTCTCGGGATTCGACCGCAGGTGTTCGGGGAACGCCGATGGACGCGGTGTTAAGTTGCCGCGGCACCGGCCTGTCCAGTGTCACCTCCACCAACCGGCTCCCCAGCGAAGGCGAAGCAGCGATGGATCCCAACGCACCGAGCGTGTTCCCCACCACGGACATGGGGAACTACGCGCCCGCGATGCCGGCAGCCGGTGACCTGAACGACCAGCTGCTGAACAGCGACTTCTGGACCGACGAGATGGTGGCGGCGGCGGGCATCCCGATCGTCGACGTCCCGTTCGTCACCATCGGCGGCGGCATCGGCAGCTTCGTCACCGTCGACTACCTGCGCATCGCCGGGGTGCCGACCGACCAGATCCGGGTGCTGTCGGCGATCGACTTCCCGTGGCAGACCTATGAGTACCTCACCCGCGTCTCGCAGATCCCGCGCAAGGAGCGGATCCGCTCCGACTCCGCCTCGCGCCCCGACAACATCTGGGGCTTCCCGTCCTACGCGCTCAGCGAGGCGCTGAAGAACAAGAACCCCAAGACGCTGTGGCAGGTCTTCGTCGAGCCCATGTGGGCCGACTTCTATACGCCCAAGGCCGGCATGGTCTTCGAGTCGATGGAGCGCGAGCGCCGCCGCATCCGCTACGACGAGATGCTCGTCAAGGGGCTGGTCCGCATCGTCCGGCGCCGGTACGGCGGCGGCTACTTCTCGATCCTCACCCCACCCGACGGCGTCACCGGCACCAAGCGGGTCGCCTTCCGCTCGCAGTTCGTGCACGTCGCCGTCGGCTACCCCGGCCTGAAGTACCTCCCCGAGCTCCAGGCCTATCGCACCGAGCAGAACGACTACCGGCACATCGTCAACGCCTACGAGTCCCACGAGCACGTCTACGAGCGGCTCATGCAGTACCCCTCCACGGTGCTGGTGCGCGGCGGCGGGATCGTGGCCTCCCGCGTGCTCCAACGACTCATGGACGACCGGCTGATCAACGGCGCGAACACCACGATCGTGCACCTGTTCCGGACCTTCATCAACGGACCCAACGACGGCAACACCGGCAACAACCCGACCAAGACCAGCCCGTTCATGCGCCGCAAGGGTGCCGACGGGTGGGCCTACCAGGGCTTCAACTACCCCAAGTCGGTGTGGGGCGGCCAGCTCAAGCGGCAGATGCGCAAGCTGGAGGGCGAGGATCGCGCACGTCTCTACAAGACCATGGGCGGTACGAACACGCCCTACCGCAGGTACTGGCAGAAGCAGATGGCGCAGGGGCGCCGCGAGGGGTGGTACCAGCTCGCCGTCGGCACCGTCGAGCAGATGACGCCCAATGGCGAGCGGATCGTCAGCCATGTGCGCACCCCGCAGGGGATGATCCCGATCGAGGCCGACTTCGTCATCGACTGCACCGGCCTGGAGGCCGACGTCGCCGAGCACCGCCTCCTCAAGGACCTGCTCGAGCACGGCGGCGCCGGCCGCAACCCGGTCGGGCGCCTCGACGTCGACCGCACCTTCGAGCTGCGCGGCACCCGCTCGGGCAATGGCGTTATGTACGCCTCCGGTTCGATCACGCTCGGGGGCTACTTCCCCGGCGTCGACACCTTCCTCGGGCTCCAGGTGGCCGCCCAGGAGATCGCCGACGACCTGGCCAAGCGGGGCTTCGGCAAGCGGATCGGCCCGCGTCGCTCACTCTCCCAGTGGCTCAAGTGGGCCAATGGCACGACCATCTGATCGCGGCCAGGGAACGTAGGAGAACCGATGCTGCCCACGCTCAACGGCCGGATCCAGACCCGGCTCTTCATGCTCGCCACCTGGGGCGTCTTCTGGACGCTCGTGCTGACCCCGATCCTGCCGGGCGACCCCGACTACCGGATCACCTTCGTGCTCCTCGGGGTCGTGGCCGTCCTCGGGGTGATCTGGGAGCTGATCTACCACGCCCTGATGCAGTTCCGGTGGGAGAAGGACTGGCCCACGTTCTTCGGATTCATAACCTGCATCAACGAGGGTGCGCTGATCATCCTCCTGCTCAGGCTCGACCTGGTGCCCTTCCTCGGGGTCGACGGCTCCGACGTCGACATCTGGGCGTTCGTCATCCTCTTCCTGGTGATCTGGATGTCGATCTGGGTCTGGACGAACGGGCCGATGCGGATCTTCAACGTCCACTGGCGCTTCTTCGGTGGCAGGATCGTGTGACGTGGAGCAGAACATCGACGACGGGAGCGACGTGAGCAGCCCAGCCGGAGTGGACCTCGCCTCCGCCGAGGCGTGGGACGACGTCGAGTGCCGACCCAGCTCCGGATCCGGCACCCTGGCCAGGGTCGGGCGGGTGATGCTGCTGGTGGGGTCCAGCGATCCGGCGGCGGTGGCGCCCCTGCTCGGCCAGGCCGAGCTGGTCGCCGCGAACGGCGGGCAGGGCCGCCAGCTGGCCCGCGGGTATGCGCTGCTGCTCGGCACCACGACGGTCGACACACCCGACTTCGTCGCCCTCGCGCCGCACGACACCGGTCTGGCGCTGATCGTCCAGGGCGATGCCACCGTCACCGTCAACGGCACCGAGTACTCCGGCCGCGAGTCGCTCGCCTGGGTCGAGAAGCTGGTCCCTTGGCCGATCACCTCGCTGGAGGCGAAGGTCGACGGCGCCGCGGTGCCCTCGGCCCACCTGCGCCTCGGCGCCGGCGTGATCGCGGCCGGCGGCTTCACCCTGGGCGTCCGCGCGCCGTCGGAGGAAGGTCTCGAGGTGCCCCGCGCCCTGGAGGTTCCCGCCCCGGTGGCGCCGGCCGACCCCGCTCCCGCACCGGCCCCCGAGCCGGCACCCGCGCCCGTGCTCGCCAAGGCGGTCGCCGAGCCCGCGCCCGCGCCCGTCGCGCCCGCGCCGCCGGCTGCAGCACCCGTCGCCGAGCCGGCGCCCGCGGCGGCCGCACCGGTGCTCGCCAAGCCCGCCGTCGACCGCCCCGCCCCCGCCCCGCTCGAGGACCACATCGGCGGCTTCGACTCGGTGCTGCTGCGCGACCTCGAGGACGAGGCCCCGACTCCCCTGCCGATCATCGGCGACGAGCGCGACGTCGCGCCGTCGGAGGAGCACGGCGAGCACCCCGAGCACGTGCGCGGCGTCTACTGCAAGAACCGGCACTTCAACGATCCACGGCAGCTCTTCTGCGGCATCTGCGGCATCAACATGGTCCAGCAGACCCCCGTGCTCGTCGACGGAGTGCGGCCGCCGCTGGGCGTCATCGTCCTCGACGACGGCGCGGTCTTCCAGCTCGACAGCGACTATCTGCTCGGCCGCGACCCCGGCTCCGACGAACGGGTCCGCAGCGGAGAGGTGCGCGGCGTACCGATCCAGGACACCTCCAACCAGATCTCCCGGGTGCACGCCCGCCTGGAGCTGCGCGGCTGGGACGTCGTCCTCATCGACAACGCCTCGACCAACGGCACCTACCTCAACCTGCCCCAGTCGCCGGGCTGGCAGCGGATGCAGTCCGGCGGCTCGCACGTCCTGGTCCAGGGCACCCGGGTACGCATCGGCCACCGCACCCTGGCCTACAACTCACACGCCGGGCAGTAGCTTCCGGCCCGCCGCCGGAGGTTGAGCAAGCGAGCGCAAGCGAGCGCCGACGAAACCCCGGCAACCCTCCCTGCCAACGTCCGCGAGCACGCCCACCGGGTTTCGTCAGCGCCGGCCGGGCTGGTCCCTCGCCCGACGGGCTTGCTCAACCTCCGAGTTCGGCCGGCTCGAGGCCCAGGTCCGCGCTCGCGAAGTCGACCGGGGTCGGGTCCAGCTCGGGGCGGACCCGGACGTCGGCGTCACCGCGAAGTCCGGCCACCGTGATCACCAGCGGGACCCTCAGCGACTCCGACGCCTCCCCCATCACGACGCCGCGCGCGGCCAGCGCGCTCCGCATCGATTCGAAGCGGCGCCCGCTCCCCCGCACCTCCAGCATCGAGCCGAGCGAGGCGGCCAGGCGCGCTCCGTACACCACGGCGGCGTCGCCGTCGGCGTCGGCGGTCCAGTGCACGACCACGGCGGTGCCCTCGGCGATCTCCTCGACGTCGTCGGCGATCAGCTCGACCGGACACTCGGCGGCCTCGGCCACCTCGCGACCCAGACGATCGCCGGTGCGCGCGACGACGTACTGCGGATCGATCGCGGTGCGCAGCTCGTGCAGGTCGTCGGCGGCGTCGGCGCTGGGGTGGGCGATGATGCGCACCGGCACGCCACGTTCCTCGCCCCGGCGCACCAGCGCCTGCTGGAGCTCCATGGTGGCGGCCATCTCGGCTAGCTCGCCGCTCAGGCCGCTGCCGACCTCCAGGCGCCGGGTCTGCGCCTCGAGCGCGGCGATGACGATCTCCGGGTTGCTGCCGGTGCGCAGGAGTCCGACGGCGGCGTCCACCAACGCGATGGCGTCCTTGCCGGGCGCGACGATCACCAGGGCGCGGTCGCGCATCTCCTCCCCGAGGGCGGCGCGCTCGGCCTCGGCGATGTCGCGCGCCACCCGTCGCTCGGGGTAGGCGAATCTCAGCAGCGGCCCGGTCATCACGGTGGTGACCAGCGCCATGATCACCATCAGGGTGAACAGCTGCGGGCTCAGCAGGCCGAGCTCGAGGCCGACGTTGAGGATGATCAGCTCGGTCAGGCCGCGGGTGTTCATCAAGATGCCGAGCGCGTTGGACTGCCAGCTCGGCACGCCGGCCAGCCGGGCGCCGACGTAGGCGCCGACGTACTTGCCGACGATGGCCACCGCGAGGATGGCGGCCAGCGGCACCAGGTGTGAGAGCTCGAGGCCGCGGATGTCGACCTTGAGGCCGGAGACCAGGAAGAAGACCGGGAGCAGCAGCAGCACCGAGATCTGCTCGAGCCGGACGAGGATCTCGTGACGCAGGGCTGCGGCCTGCTCGTGCGGCATGATCGCGCCGAACAGGAACGCGCCGAAGATGAAGTGGACGTGCAGGTACTCGGTGGCGGCCGAGAAGAGCAGCAGCCCGACCAGCACCACCGACATGATCGTCGGCGTCAGCTCGCCGGCGCGGTGGTAGGCGCGGGTGAGCCAGGTGAGCGCCGGGCGGACCACGAAAATCGCGAACAGCGCGAACGGGATCGCCAGGAACACCACCCAGCCGTTGCCTTCGTCGCCGCCGGCGATGCCGATGACCACCGCGAGCAGGGTCCAGGCCAGGACGTCGTCGGTGGCGGCGCAGGCCAGGGCGATGCCGCCGGTCTGGGTGCGATGCATCCGCCGGTCGGTGAGGATCCGGGCAAGCACCGGGAAGGCGGTGATCGACATCGACGCCCCGAGGAACAGCGCGAAGGGCAGGAAGTCCGCGTCGTCGGGTCGCAGGTCGTCGAGGAAGGTCGCCAGGCCGATGCCGAGTGCGAACGGAAGCGCGATCGAGGTGAGCGACACCGACGCTGCGACCTTGCCGCGTCCCTTCACCAGCGACACGTCGAGCTCGAGCCCGACGACGAACATGAACAGCACCAGGCCGATGTTGGCCAGCAGCGTGAGGTAGGGGCGGGTGTCGATCGGGAAGATCTCGCCGCTGAGCTCCATCCCGAGCAGGGAGGGCCCGAGCAGCACACCTGCGGCGATCTCGCCGACCACCGGGGGGATGCCGACCTTGGACACCGCGTACCCGGCGAGGCGGGCCACCACGATGATCAGCGCGAGCTGGAGCAGGATCGCGGTGATGTCGAACGCGGCCGGCACGAGCCCGGCACCACCACCGGCGAGTAGAACGGTCACGTGCGCGCATCCTCACATTCGGGCAGCCGTCAAGGCGGGTCGAGGCCGTCGAACGGTCGTCGAGGCCCGTGACCCTCATGCCCATCCAACGGCTCGACAATCTAGTAGCCGGCCATCATCGCCAATGCGCTGACCCGTCAGCCATAGCGGACGGGTCGGCGTCGATCTCACGCTGACCCGTCAGCTATAGCGGACGGGTCAGCGTGATGGGCGAGTTGGGGTGGGTCAGGTGGTCTCCCAGCGGAACAGCTTGGCGGCGATGAGGGTGACCACGATCGCGAAGGCGGCCAGGATCGCCATCGGCAGGAGGGCGGAGCCGGGGCCCTGGCCGCGGACCATCACGTCGAGCATGCCCTCGTTGAGGTGCTTGAGCGGGAGCAGGTTCGAGATGGTCTGCAGCCACTTGGGCGCCGCGTCGAGGGGGAAGAAGGAGCCGCTCAAGAAGGCCATCGGCAGCACCATGATGTTGGCGGCGTTCACCGCGCCCTCGGTGGTCTTGGTGACCGCCCCGGCGAGCAGGCCGACGGCCATGAAGCACAAGGTGCCGACGACGATCAGCGGGATCGCCATCCACCACGATCCGGTGAGGGTCAGGCCGAACAGGGCCGAGCCGAGGCCGAGGAAGATCGCCATCTGCACCAGCGCGATGCCGATGGCGACCGCCACCCGGGCCGCCACGATCGTGCGGGTCGAGATCGGAGCGAGCTGGAGGCGGCGCAGCATCTTGCTCTGCCGCCAGCCCTGGATCGTGGCCGCCGCGCCGAAGGCCGCGCTCATCGCGACCGCCCAGCCGAGCAGGCCGGGGGTGACGAACTGGATCGTGGTGAGCGAGTCGTCCTCGACCCGCTGGGAGTCGAGGGTGAACATCGGTGGCTGACCGGTGACCGCGACGTTGGCGCCGTCGACGAAGGCACGCAGGGTGCCTTGGACGATGGCGGCGCCGACCTGGTCGGTCTGGGTGTAGTGGGCGACGAGGGTGTCGCCCTTCATCTCGATCGCCACGTCGGCGTCACCCTTGCGGACCTTCTCGATCGCCGCCTCGATGTCGTCTGACTTGGTGACCTTGAAGGTGTCCTCGAAGGCCTCACGCGCCTGCTCGGGAGCCTGATCGAGCAACGAGATGTCGCCGACCTGGATCAGGTCGGGCTTCGACTGGCCCTGGTCGGAGAAGATCCCCCCGAACAGCACGAGGAACATGAGCGGGAAGATGATCGCGAAGAACACCGAGGCCTTGTCGCGCAGGAAGCCCTTGATGATCGCCCGGGAGAGGGCTGTGAAGGTCGTCATCAGGCCCGGTACTCCCGTCCGGTGAGGTCGAGGAAGACGTCCTCGAGCGTTCCGGTCTTCACCTGGACGCCGTCGAGGTGACCGCCCTCGGCGAGTCGGCCGATGACCGGGGCGGGCGCGCGCGTCGTCAGCACGATGCCGTCGGGCGACTCGGCGACCTCCTGGACGTGCTCGAAGGCCTGCGCCTCCTCCAGCGTGAGCTGACCGGGCCCGACGATCACCCTGGCCGGCGCGTCGAGATTCCGGATCAGCGCGGCCGGGGTGTCGACCTGGAGGATGCGACCGGCGTCGATGATCGCGACCCGGTCGCAGAGGATCTCGGCCTCGTCCATGTAGTGGGTGGTGAGGACGACCGTCCGCCCGGAGTCGTTGAGGCCGGACAGCAGGTCCCACAGGTTGCGCCGGGCTTGGGGGTCGAGCGCCGCGGTCGGCTCGTCGAGGAACAGGACCTCCGGATCGTGCACGAGGGCGCAGGCGATCGAGAGGCGCTGAGCCTGCCCGCCGGAGAGGTCCTCGACGCGCGTGTCGGCCTTGTCGGCCAGACCGACCCGCTCGAGCCACTCATCGGCGACGGCGTTCGCCTTCGGCACCGAGTACAGCGCCGCGAAGGTCCGAAGCTGCTCGCGTGCGGTGAGCCGCTCGAAGAAGGCCGAGGCCTGGAGCTGCACCCCGATCCGCGGCAGCAACGCCTGGTTGCGGGGCCAGACGGCCTCGCCGAGCAGGCGCACGCTGCCCTCGTCGGGCTCGCGGAGCCCCTCGATCATCTCCAGTGTGGTGGTCTTGCCTGCGCCATTCGGCCCGAGGATCCCGACGAACTCGCCCTCCGCGACGTCGAGGCTCACGCCATCGACCGCCCGCAGGTCCCCGTACCGCTTGGTGAGGTCGACCGCTTCGATCGCCGCCATGCCCGGCACCCTACGTGCCCGCCCCTCCTCCATCCGGGCGAGGTCTCACCGGTCGGCGTGGCGCATCCGAGTGGAGGCCGGGCCGCGGCTCAGGCGAGCGACTCCAGCCAGGCGCGGTGCAGGTCGGAGAAGTGTCCGGCGCCGGCGGCGACGAGATCGCTCGGCGAGCCGTCCTCGACGATCTCGCCGTGGGCCATCACCAGCACCCGGTCGGCGATCTCGACCGTCGAGAGCCGGTGGGCGATGATCACCGCGGTGCGGCCCGCGAGCACGGTGCGCAGCGCCTTCTGCACCAGGCGCTCGGAGGGCACGTCGAGCGACGAGGTCGCCTCGTCGAGGATCAGGACGTCGGGGTCGGCCAGGAAGGCGCGCGCGAACGCGACCAGCTGCCGTTGGCCGGCGCTGAGCCGTCCGCCGCGGTTGGCGACGTGGGTGTCGTAGCCCTCGGGCAGCGCCATGATGAGGTCGTGGGCACCCAGCGCCCGCGCGGCGGCCTCGATCTCGGACTGGCTCGCCTCGGGACGCCCGAACCGGATGTTGTCGGCGATCGAGCCGCTGAACAGGTAGTTCTCCTGGGTGACCATCACCACCGAGGAGCGCAGGTCGTCGGAGGCGAGGTCGCGCAGGTCGACGCCGTCGAGCAGGACGCGCCCCTCAGTGGGGTCGTAGAAGCGGGTGGCGAGCTTGGCCAGGGTGGTCTTCCCGGCGCCGGTGGTGCCGACCAGGGCAACGGTCTGACCGCCTTCGATGGTGAGGTCGAGACCGGGCAGGACGTCGCGGCCCTCGACGTAGGAGAAGCGGACGCCGTCGAAGCGCACCTCGCCGGTGTCGCCGGCGGGCTCGGCCAGCGGCACCGGCGTGACGGGCTCGGGCACGGCCGGCTCCTCGCGAAGCACTCCCGCGAGCTTCTCCAGCGCCGCGGAGGCGGACTGGAAGGTGTTGAAGAACTGCGAGATCTCCATCATCGGCTCGAAGAACCGGCGCAGGTAGAGCAGGAAGGCGGCGAGCACGCCGACGGTGATCTGGTCGTGGTAGGCGAGGTAGCCGCCGTAGACCAGCACCACCGCGATGGTGATGTTGCCGATCAGCTTGACGCCGGGCATGAACCAGGCGACCAGCCGGAAGGCCACCAGGTTGGCGGCGCGGTTGTCGTCGTTGAGCGCGTCGAGGATCTCCAGGTCGCGCTTCTCCCGGCGGAAGGCCTGTACCGCGCGGATGCCGCCCATCGACTCCACGAAGTGGACGATCAGCAGCGCGATCTTCTCCCGCGCGACCCGGTAGCTGCGCGCCGACTCGCGCCGGAACCAGGCGGTGATCCAGAACAGGAACGGACCGCACAGCAGCGCCACTAGGCCCAGCTTGACGTCGAGGAACATCAAGATGACCGCGGTGCCCACCAGGGTGAGGAAGGCGGTGACCAGCCCGTCGAAGCCGGTCTCGAGCATCTCGTAGATGGCATCGATGTCGGAGGTCTGCCGCGAGATCACACGGCCGGAGGTGTAGTCGTCGTGGAAGGACGGGCTCAGCCGCTGGAAGTGGCGGAAGACGCGCCGGCGCAGCTGGTAGAGCAGGTCCTGCCCGATGCGCCCGGAGTGGACCAGGAACAGCTGCCGGGTGACCGCCTGGATCAACGTCGCGCCGAGCACGAGCCCGGCGACGACGAGCAGGGGGCGCAGGTCGTCGCGTTCGCGGATCGGCGGGATGCCGTTGTCGATGCCGACCTTGACGAGGTACGGGATGGCCAGGCGCGCGGCGTTCTCGATGACGACGACGCCGATCAGTACCCAGATCGCCCGCTTGTAGGGGCGCAGCAGCTCGCGGAGGAGCTCGAAGGAGCCGCCGGTGAAGCGGATCCGGTCGGCGGTGGAGATGACGTCGGCGGGGTCGTCGTCGCCGGGGGCGATGCCGCGCCAGTCACGCAGCCGCTGCGAGGCGTCGTTGGACTCGGTGGTGCGGGTGCTGGTGCTCATACGTGGGCCTCGAGAGAGTCGAGTTCGACCCCGGAGTCGAGGTCGTCGTCCTCGGCACCGTCGGGATCGGCGCTGAGCAGGTCGCGGTAGGCAGGGACGGTGGCCAGCAGCGTGCGGTGCTGGCCGACGTGGGTGATGGTGCCGTCCTGGAGCAGGGCGACCCGGTCGGCGAGGAGCACCGTGGAGGCGCGGTGGGCGACCACGATGGCCGTGGTCGTGCCGAGCACGCGCTGCAGGGCCTCCTCCACGAGCTTCTCGGTGTGCACGTCGAGGGCGGACAGGGTGTCGTCGAGCACCAGGATGCGCGGCTTGGCGATGACGGCGCGGGCCAGCGCGAGGCGCTGACGCTGGCCACCGGACAGCGCCATGCCCTGCTCACCGATACGGGTGTCGAGGCCCCACGGCAGGTCGCGCACGAAGCCCGCCTGTGCGACGTCGATGGCCTCCTCGACCTCGGCGTCGGTGGCCGGGTCGGTCTCGGGAGACCGGCCGAGGGTGAGGTTCTCCCGAGCGCTCATCGAGAACAGCGTGGGGTCCTCGAAGGCGGTGGCGACCAGGCTGCGCAGGTGGTCGAGCTCGAGGTCGCGGACGTCGACGCCGTCGATGGTGACTCGGCCGCCGGTGACGTCGTGCAGGCGTGGCACCAGCGCGGTGAACGCCGTCTTTCCGGAGCCGGTGCCGCCCACCAACGCGACGGTCTCGCCGGGCGCGACGTCGAGGCACACGTCGCGCAGGACGATCTCGTCGGGCGCGTCGGGGAAGGCGAAGTCGACGTGCTCGAAGCGCAGGTGCCCGCGCGGCTCGGCGATGACCTCGGTGCCGCTGACGATGGCCGGCTCGATGTCGAGGATCTCCAGGAGCCGCGCCGCAGCCGTCATCGCCTCCTGGGCCATGGCGAGGATGACGCCGAGGGAGGAGACCGGCCACACCAGCGAGAGCAGCAGCGTGATGAACGCGACCAGCTCACCGGTGGTGAGCGCCCCCTGGCCGGCGCCGATGGCGCCGACGACCAGGACGACGCAGACCGCGAGGTTGGGGATGACCTCGAGGAAGGTCCAAAAGCGCGCCGAGAGCCGGACCTTGTCCATGCTCTGGGCGTGCAGCTTCTGCGCCTGGCGCTCGTACTCGGCGGCGACGTGCTCGCTGCGCCCGAAGGCCTTGATGACCCGGAACCCGACCGCCCCCTCCTCGGCGAGGGTGGCCAGGTCGCCCTGCTGATCCTGCACGCGTCGCGAGAGCACGACGTAGCGCTTCTCGAAGCGCATGGAGAGCCACACGATGGGGATCGCGGAGCCGCCGACGATGAGGCCGAGCGGCCAGTACATCCCGAGCAGGATGATGGTCACGGCCAGCACCTGCACGATGTTGACCACCAGGAAGATCAGCCCGAAGCCGCTGAACCGACGGATGGCGCTGAGATCCTGGATCGCGCGCGAGAGCAGCTGGCCGGCCGGCCACCGGCTGTGGAACGACATCGGCAGCGCCTGGAGCTGGCGGTACAGGTCGTGCCGCATCGTGGTCTCCATCGCCAACACCGCGGTGCTCTGCACCCACCGGCGCAGCCAGATCAGCGCGGCCTCGACGACGCCGAGCGCGAGGGCGAGCAGCCCCAGGGGAAGGATCGGGCCGAGGCGGTGGTCGGCGATCGGCCCGTCGATGATCGCCTGGGTGACCAGCGGGATCCCGATGGAGGTGCCGACGACGGCCAGCGAGGTGAGCAGCATCAGCGCGACCGACCACAGGTGCGGGCGCAGGTAGCCGCGCAGGCGCCACAGCGAGCGGACACTGGCCGGCGGCGGCTGGTCAGGGTCGGGCTCGAGGTCGGCGTCAGGGAGGATCGTTGCCATCGGCAACGACCATAGGCGCCCCCACCGACACCCCGCGAACCGCTGAGGTACCTCAGACCGGTCCGGCCCTGGCCTCCGCCTCACGCTGCACTGGCGGCGTTCTGACTGCGCCCGACGTCGATGCGCCTCCACCGGACCGCCGGCGCTCCGGGATTTCCCCGGTCGACCGGGGATCCCTGAACTTAGCGGGCGAAATATCGGCCCCCCCAGTTCAGGGTTCGGCCGTCCAGTCGGAGCAGAACAGGGGCGAATGCCAATGGGCCGGGCGCAGGCGACGCCTCCGACTCGTGCCTCCTGACGGGGCGGCGTTCGTCGTCCCAGGACGACGACCCGGCACGCACTGGGCGGCCAAAACCTGAACTTGGAGGCCGGGATCCCGGCCCCCAAGTTCATACTTCCCCGGTCGACCGGGGAAATCCCGCCCCAGCAGAGCCACGCCGGAGGGTCAGCCCAGCAGCCGGCGCACCACCCGCAGCCCCACCGACATCCGGGCGAGGTCGACGTCGCCGTCGCTGCAGATCTGGGCGAGGGTGGTGGCGGCGCGGTTGATGCGGACGTCGTCGTCCTTCACCCAGGCCTCGAGCCGCTCGGCGGCCGACTGGTCGGAGGAGGTCTCGGAGATCACCTGCGAGGTCAGCTGGGCGTGGACGGCGTAGAGGTCGTCGCGCAGGGTGGCGCGGGCCATGGTCTGCCACTGGTCGTCGCGCGGCAGGCTCAGGATCTGCTCGACCAGAACCGGCAGGCCGAGCCGCTCGCCGATGGCGAAGTAGATGCGGGCCACCTCGGCGGGCTCCATCTTCTCGCGGCCGGCGATCTCGATGACGTTGAGCAGCTGGTAGGCCGTCGGGAGGGTGGCGACCTTGGTGGCCAGATCCTCCGGCACGTCCTTCTTCACCAGCGCCGCCTTGCGCTTCTCGAAGCCGTCGAGCTCGCGACCCAACATCAGGTCGGGAAGCTCGGCGATCGTCGCCTGCATCGGCCCGGTGAACTGGTCGACCAGGCCCTGGCTGTCCAGGGGCGGACGGCGGTTGGTGACCAACCATCGCGAGCCGCGCTCGACCAGGGTGCGCATCTCGATGCGCATCTGGGTGAGCACGGACGCCGGGAGCGTGTTGTCGTAGGTCTCCAGCTCCTTGCGCAGCGGCAGCGAGCCGAAGATCTCGCGTGCCACGAAGTTGGCGCGGGTCAGCTCGGCGGCGCTGGCGCCGGTCTCGCCGGCCAGCCGGGGCCAGTAGGTCATCCCGGCGCCGTTGATGAGGTCGTTGACGACGCGGGTCACGATGATCTCGCGGCGCAGCGGATGCTCGGCGATCCGTTCGGGGAAACGCTCCTGGATCGCCTCGGGGAAGTACGTCGTGAGGTCGGTGTTCAGGTAGGGGTCGTCGGGCAGGTCGGTCTCGATGAGCTCGTTGGCCAGCACGATCTTGGTCCAGGCGAGCACGACCGCGAGCTCGGGGACGGTCAGCCCGACCCCCCGCTCGATGCGCTGCTGCACCTGACGCGGCGTCGGCAGGGCCTCGCGCTCGCGGCTGATGACGCCGTCGCGCTCGAGCTTCTTGATCCACGACTCCTGCACGTGCAGCAGCGGCGCGGCGTTGTAGGCGGCGTTCGCCAGGGCGATGTTCTGGTCGTAGTTGTCGGCCAGCACCAGGCTCGCGACCTCGTCGGTCATCTCGGCCAGCAGGGTGTTGCGCTGCTTGTGGGTCATGTCGCCGGCCTTGACGACGCGGTCGAGCAGGATCTTGAGGTTGACCTCGTGGTCGGAGGTGTCGACGCCGGCGGAGTTGTCGATGAAGTCGGTGTTGACCCGGCCTCCGGCGATGGCGTACTCGATCCGGCCGCGCTGGGTGAGGCCGAGGTTGCCGCCCTCCCCCACGCACCGCACTCGCAGCTCGCCGCCGTCGACGCGGATCGCGTCGTTGGCCTTGTCGCCGACCTCCGCGTTGGTCTCGTCCTCGGCCTTGACGTAGGTGCCGATACCGCCGTTCCAGAGCAGGTCGGCCGGCGCGAGGAGGATGGCGCGGATCAGCTCGTTCGGAGTCAGCTTCTCCACGTTGCCGGCGATCCCGAGCGCCGCACGGATCTCGGGGTTCAGCTTGACCGACTTGGCCGAGCGCGAGAAGACGCCGCCGCCCTTGGAGATCAGGGACGAGTCGTAGTCCTCCCAGCTGGACCGGGGCAGCTCGAAGAGCCGCTTGCGCTCGTCGTAGGAGGTGGCGGCGTCCGGGTCGGGGTCGATGAAGATGTCGCGATGGTCGAAGGCCGCCACCAGGCGGGTGGTCTTCGAGCACAGCATGCCGTTGCCGAACACGTCTCCGGACATGTCGCCGATGCCGACGCAGGTGAACTCCTCGGTCTGGCAGTCGACACCCATCTCGCGGAAGTGTCGCTGCACCGAGACCCACGCGCCCCGCGCGGTGATGCCCATCGACTTGTGGTCGTAGCCGACCGAGCCCCCGCTCGCGAACGCGTCGCCGAGCCAGAAGTCGTAGGCCTCGGCCACACCGTTGGCGATGTCGCTGAAGCTGGCGGTGCCCTTGTCGGCGGCGACCACCAGGTAGGAGTCGTCGCCGTCGTGACGCACCACCCGGTCCGGTGGCACCGTCTTGCCGTCGACCAGGTTGTCGGTGACGTCGAGCAGCCCGGAGATGAAGGTCTTGTAGCAGGCGATCCCCTCGGCGAGCCAGGCGTCGCGGTCGACCGCCGGGTCGGGCAGTGCCTTGGCGAAGAACCCACCCTTGGCACCCACCGGCACGATCACGGTGTTCTTCACCATCTGGGCCTTGACCAGGCCGAGCACCTCGGTGCGGAAGTCGTCACGGCGGTCGCTCCACCGCAGCCCGCCTCGCGCGACCAGGCCGAAGCGCAGGTGGACGCCCTCGACCTTGGGCGAGTACACGAAGATCTCGTAGGCCGGACGCGGCTCGGGCATGTCGGGGATGGCCGACGGGTCGAGCTTGAGGGAGATGTAGGAGTGCGGCTGCCCCGGAGGAGCGTCGCCGGTGGGCGCGGTCGTGTACTGGTAGTAGTTGGTGCGCAGGGTCCCTTGGATGTGGTCCAGGTACGAGCGCAGG
Organism: Nocardioides epinepheli; assembly: GCF_037936805.1. Taxonomy (NCBI): domain Bacteria; kingdom Bacillati; phylum Actinomycetota; class Actinomycetes; order Propionibacteriales; family Nocardioidaceae; genus Nocardioides; species Nocardioides epinepheli. The sequence continues at coordinate 19,015 of NZ_JBBMMC010000012.1, forward strand.
ATGCGGTCGTGGTCGAGGCTCGCGACGTCGTCGAGAGCGGCCTCGATCCGGCGCGCGACGTCGTCCTCCTCGTCGCGGGAGCGGTCGGGGTCGAAGCGGGCGCCGAACAGGTCGATCAGCATCTGCGTGATCGCGACGTTCGACAGCAGCGCGTCCTCGATGTAGTCCAGGGCGAAGGGCGAGCCGCACTGCTTCATGTACTTGGCGTAGGCACGCAGCACGACGGCGTCGCGCCAGCTGATCTGCGCCCCGAGCACCAGGGCGTTGAAGCCGTCGATCTCGGTGAGGCCCTGCTCGACGGCCCAGATCGCCTCCTCGAACGGGGCACGGCTGTCCTCGGGCAGCTTGCCGGGATAGCGCAGGCCGAACTCGTAGATGTGGGAGGGCCGCTCGAGCCCGACGAGGGTGTAGGGCCGTTCGTCGACGACCTCGACGCCCATCGAGCTGAGCATCGGGAGGATCTCGCTCAGCGACAGGGGCGAGCCGATCCGGTAGAGCTTCAGGCGGGCCTCGCCGGTGCCGGCGTCGACGTCTTGGTAGAGCGAGTGGTCCAGGCCCTCGTCGCCGGGGATCGCCTCGAGCCGACCGAGGTCGACCGACGCCGTGCGCGGAGCGAAGTCCTCCTTGTAGGCCTCGGGGAAGGAGTCGAGGTAGCGGCGCCCGAGGATCGAGCCGACCTCCTCGCCGTACTCGGCGATGACCGCGGCGATGAAGTCGTCGCGCCAGGAGCGCGAGGCCTCCGAGAGACGCCGTTCGAGGTCGCCGGTGTCGATGTCGGGCAGCGACTCGCCGGGCTTGCGGTGCACGACGAAGTGGACGCGGGCGGTGGTCGACTCGTTGATCCGCACGTTGAACTCGACGTCGTCGGCACCGAGCCGATCCTTGAGGATCTGCACGAACTTCTCCCGGACCCCGGTGTTGTAGCGGTCGCGGGGCAGGTAGACCAGCACCGAGACGTAGCGGCCGTAGGTGTCCTTGCGGATGAACATCCGCACGGCGCGGCGCTCGCGCGCCTGCATCGCCGCCTCGGCCAGCGGGCCGAGCTCCTCGACGGGGGTGTGGAACAGGTCGTCGCGCGGGTAGGTCTCCAGCGTGTCGAGGAGGGCCTTGCCGGCGTGGCTCTGGGGGTCGAAGCCGCTTCCCTGGAGGACGGCCTGCACCTTCTCGCGCACCAGCGGGATCCGCAGCAGCGACTCGGTGTAGGCGGCGCTGGAGAACAGCCCGAGGAAGCGCCGCTCGCCGTTGACCTCGCCGTCGGCGTCGAAGGTCTTGACGCCGACGTAGTCGAGGTAGGCGGGGCGGTGCACGGTGGCCCGCGAGTTGGCCTTCGCGAGGACCAGCAGCGTCTTCTCGCGCGCCTTCGCCTTCACCGGGTCGGGGAGCCGGCCGAAGGACTCCGAGAGCACCTGGTCGGAGCGCAGGATGCCCAGTCCGGTGCCGGGGACGGCGCGCAGGACGTCCTCGTCCTCGCCGTCGATCTCGACCCGGTCGAGGGTGTACTCGCGGTAGCCGAGGAAGGTGAAGTGACCGTCGGCGAGCCAGGTGAGCAGCTCGCTCGCCTGGCGCAGCTCGTCGGCGTCCAGCGGCGGCGGGTCCTCGTCGAGCTCGGTGACGATCTCGGTGATCCGGTCGTTCATCTTCGACCAGTCCTCGACCGACTCGCGGACGTCGCGCAGCACTCGCTGGACGTCGTCGACGACGGCGGCGGGGTCGTCGCCCTCACGGATCCGGTCGATCTCGACGTGCATCCACGACTCGCGGATGCGCCCGTCCTCGGGCTCGGAGGCGCCGTCGGCGACCGGAGCGACGGACACGAGGTCGCCGGTGATCGTGCGCTCGACGTCGAACTGCGGGTGCACGACGAGGTGCACGTCGCGCAGCTGGCGGCTCAGCTCCATCGTGAGGGAGTCGACGAGGAAGGGCATGTCGTCGACGACGACCTCGACGACGGTGTGCCCGCCGGCGCTCCACCCGTGCTCGCCCGGCGCGGGCGTGACCACCCGCACCTGCGCGGTGCCCTGCGGGCGGTTCGAGGCGAGCTTGTAGTGCGAGGCGAGCCCGCCGTACACATCGGCGTCGGACCGGTCGAGGAGGTCCTCGGGCGCGACGTGCCGGTAGTAGGCGCGGATCAGGCCCTCGACGTCGTCACGCGGTGGGCCGCCGCTGCCCTTTCCGTGCCGGGCCACCTCGGCGGCCTTGGAGAGAAGCTCGGTCTTGTCGGATTCCTGCGTCGTCGTTGACACGCGGTCCACGTTAGGGCCCGCCGACGAGGCCGACAACCGGGCCCGCCGGAGCACGCTGAAGCGGCCGGGTCAGAGTCGGCTGCGCACGTCCCAGAGCACCGGGTAGTACTGGAGTGGGAGGCGCCCGCGAAGGTAGGCAGAGCCGCTCGAACCGCCGGTTCCGGACTTCGCCCCGATCATCCTCTCGACCATGACGACGTGTCGCGCGCGCCAGCTGGCGGCGAGCTCGTCGTGTTGGAGCAGCGCCTCGGCCAGTGCCCACACCGCGCCGTACCGATCGCGGTCGTGGGCGACGGTGCGCACCGAGTCGGCGACCTGCTCGTCGTCGTCGGCGGGCAGGTCGTGGGCGCGCAGGACGGCCAGGAACGCATCCCACAGCGTCGGCTCGTCGAGCCGGGCCCGAAGTCGATCCTGTTCGGCCTCGGTGAGCCCCTTGAACCGGCTCAGGTAGCCGGGGTCCTTGGCGCCGGAGAGGAACTCCAGCTCGCGGAACTGCACGCTCTGGAAGCCGCTGGCCGGGGCGAGACGCTGACGGAACTCGAGGAAGTCCTGCGGGGTCATGGTCTCCAGCACGTCGACCTGCTGGACCAGCACGCGCTCGATCACGTGCACGCGCGACAACAGGTGCTGGGCCCGCCACAGGTCGCCGCCCGCGCCCGGCTGGCCTGCGCGCAGCATCGTGTCGCGTGCCGCGGTGACCTCGTGCAGGAGCTGCTTGAACCACAGCTCGTAGACCTGGTGGATGGTGATGAACAGCAGCTCGTCGTGCGCCGGGGGATCCGACTCGAGGTGCTGGGCGTCGAGCAGGGTCGGCAACCGCAGGTAGCTGCCGTAGGTCAGCTGGGCGCCCTGCTCGCCGAAGGAGACGAACTGCTCGTCGGTGACCGGGTTGCGGTGGGTGTCGCTCACCCTTCCACTCAACCACGTGAGGACCGGCATGATGGCCCTCATGGCGAAGTCGATCCGACACCAGATGCCCTATGACGCCTCGGTCGAGGAGGTCGCCTCGATGCTCGATGACCCGGCCTTCCGGGAGGAGGTCTGCCGCGCCCAGCGCGCGGTGCGGCACGACGTCCGGATCGACGGCGACGACGTGCGGATCGACCAGTGGCTGCCGACCGCGGGCGTGCCGTCGTTCGCCCGCAAGATCGTGGGCGAGGAGACCAATCTGGTCGTCACCGAGACCTGGACCTCGCCGACGGAGGCCGATCTCACCTACGAGATCCCCGGCAAGCCGGGCGAGATCCACGGAACCTTGAAGCTCACCCCGTCCGGGGATGGCGCGGTAAAGACCGTCGACCTCACGGTCAAGGTGGGCGTGCCCCTCGTGGGCGGCAAGCTCGAGGATCTGATCGCCGACCTGATCACCAAGGCGATGCAGGTCGAGCACCGCACAGGTATCGACTACCTCTCGCGCTGAGGCTCCGCGCCGACGTCGTCGGCGGCCTGGTCGGGCTGCTCGGGCTGATCGGCCGGCTGCTGTGCGGCGTCCTCGGTCCGGCGTCGCCACCAGATCACGATCCCGAGCACGACGAACGGCCCGAACGCCAAGATCAGCGTCAGGACCTGCTCGATGGGGTGCAGGGCACCCAGGTGCAACGGAGTCATCGCCTCCGATTGTGCCCCCGCGTCGTTCCGGCGGCGCAGCGGGCCGGGTCTCGGGGTCGAGCGCGCCCGACTGCAGAACGCTGGCAAGGACGATTGCCGCCGAGGAGGTTGAGCAAGCCGGGAGGGCGAGGAACGAGCCCGCCTAACAGTCGGCCGCCGACGAAACCTCGCAACCGACCCACCAACGCATGCAGGAACGGTTGCCGGGGTTTCGTCGGCGCTCGCTGGCGCTCGCTTGCTCAACCTCCGGCGGGGGCAGTCAACGCGCGCTCGCCGGCGCTCGCCTGCTCGACCTCTGGCGTCGAGGCCCTCCGCTAGTCGGCGTCGGGGGCCATGTACGGGTAGCGGTAGTCCGTGGGCGGGACGAAGGTCTCCTTGATGGAGCGGGGCGAGGTCCAGCGCAGCAGGTTGCTGGCGGCGCCGGCCTTGTCGTTGGTGCCCGAGGCACGGCCGCCGCCGAAGGGCTGCTGGCCGACGACGGCGCCGGTGGGCTTGTCGTTGATGTAGAAGTTGCCGGCCGCGAAGCGCAGGTCGTCGACGGCGTCGGTGATCGCCTGGCGGTCCTGGGAGATGATCGCGCCGGTGAGGGCGTAGGGCGCGATGCCCTCCATCTGGGTCAGGATCTTGTCGTAGTTGCGGTCCTCGAAGACGTGGACGGCCAGCACCGGCCCGAAGTACTCGGTGGTGAACATCTGGTCGGTGGGGTCGGTGGAGGCGATGACGGTGGGCCGGACGAAGTAGCCGACGGAGTCGTCGGTCTGGCCGCCGGCGAGCAGGGTGAGGTGGCGGTTGCGCGGCACCCGGGCGATGGCGGACTTGTTCTTGGCGAAGGACCGCTCGTCGATGACCGCGCCCATGAAGTTGGTGAAGTCGGTGACGTCGCCCATGGTGATGTTCTCGACCTCGTGCAGGAAGTCCTCGCCCATCTTGTCCCACAGCGAGCGCGGCACGTAGGCCCGCGAGGCCGCCGAGCACTTCTGGCCCTGGAACTCGAAGGCCCCTCGCAGCATCGCGACCCGGAGCACGTCGGGGTCGGCGCTGGGGTGGGCCAGCACGAAGTCCTTGCCGCCGGTCTCGCCGACGATCCGCGGGTAGGAGCGGTAGCCGGAGATGTTCTCCCCGATGGTGCGCCACAGGTGCTGGAAGGTCGGCGTCGAGCCGGTGAAGTGGACGCCGGCCAGGTCGGGGTGCGCGAGCGCGACCTTGGAGACGTCGAGACCGTCACCGGGCAGCATGTTGATGACGCCGGGCGGCATCCCGGCCTCCTCGAGGAGCTCCATCGTCATCGAGGCGGCCAGCTGCTGGGTGGGCGACGGCTTCCAGATCACGGTGTTGCCCATCAACGCCGGCGCGGTGGGCAGGTTGCCCGCGATCGCGGTGAAGTTGAACGGCGTGATGGCGTAGACGAAGCCCTCCAGCGGCCGGTGGTCGGTGCGGTTCCACACCCCGGCACTGTTGGCGATCGGCTGCTCGGCGAGGATCTGCCGGGCGAAGTGCACGTTGAAGCGCCAGAAGTCGATGAGCTCGCACGCGGCGTCGATCTCGGCCTGGAACGCCGTCTTCGACTGCCCGAGCATGGTGGCTGCGTTGAGCCGCTGCCGCCACGGTCCGGCCAGCAGGTCGGCCGCCTTGAGGATGATCGCCGCGCGCTCGTCGAATGGCATCCGCTGCCAGGCTGGGGCCGCCGCGGTGGCCGCCTTCACCGCCGCCTCGGCGTCCTTGACCGTCGAGTTTCGCAGGGTCCCCAGCACGTGCTGGTGGTCGTGGGGCTGGACCACCTTGATCTCCGCGCCGCCCCCGTTGCGACGGCGCCCGTTGATGTGCGCCTTGAAGCTCTGCGGACGGCGTTCGAGTCGGTCGAGCTCGACGCGCAGCGCGGCCCGTTCGGGGCTGCCGGGCGCGTAGGTCAGGTTCGGCTCGTTGGTGGGAGCCGGAGGAGTGGTGATCGCATCCATGACCGCGACTGTACTGAGCCTGGCTCCCCGGACGCACTCACGAGTCGAGCGGCGTCCAGGCGGCGATGCGCAGCCTCGCGCGTGACTCACCCGAACAGGTCGGGCACCTCCTGGGTGGCGTACCAGGCCAGGTCGTCGTCGGGGTCGGCGTCGGTTGCCCGTGCCACCGGATCGGCGTGGACGGCGACCACCCGGCGCAGCGGCAGCCCCGAGTCCACGGGCCCACTCGCCTCGGCCACCACGACGACGCGACGGCCGGCGCCGTCGCGGAGGTCGGCGGAGAGGTCCGCGGCGCTCATCAGCGCGGCGTACTCCGACTCCTCGTCGTCGCCCTCGGCGATCACCGCGTCGTCGAGCGTCCCGGCGTCGATCCGCCCGGCCTCCCAGATCCCCCGCAAGGAGGCGAGGGTGAGCGGGAGGTAGTAGCGGGTCATCGCTTGCGGGCCTCGGTGCTCTTCGCCGGCTTCCCCGCCAACTTCTTCGCCGTGGCCGACTTCTTCGTGGCGACCTTCTTCGACGCGCCGGTGCGGGCCGATGCGGCTCGGGCGGATGCGGACTTCGCCGCGCTCGCCGGCTTCTTGCGACCGCGCGGCGCCCGGGTGGCGGTGGTGGTGGCCAGCAGCTCCTCGAGCGCCTCGGTCACGCAGGTGCCGAGCAGGTCGGCGTCGGGGACCTGGTCGCGGTCGGCGTTGATGCCGTAGAAGACCTTGCCGTCATAGGAGGTGACGCCGATGGCGAGGGGGTGGCCGTCGTGCAGGGGCGGCACGGGGTAGCTCGCGGTCATCTGCGCACCCGCGAGATACAGCGGCGTCTGCGGGCCGGGCACGTTGGTGACGCTGATCTGGTAGCCGCGGCGCACCTCGGCCGCGGCGACCCGGGCGCCGATCGCGTGGAACGTCGCCGGCGCGAACCCGGCGATGCTCGCGATCCGGTTGGCCGCCACCCCTCGCCCCGTCTCGGCGTGTGCCTGGAAGGAGTAGGAGACCTGGTGCAGCCGCACCAGCGGACTCGGCTCGCCGATGGGCAGGTCGACGTAGTGCGGGGCGATCTGGCTGCCGAGCGAGGTGGCCTCGAGTTCGCGATCGATCACCGACACCGGCACCAGTGCCCGCATCTGGCGGGTGCCGCCGAGCGACGCGACGCGGGTCATCAGCCAGGCTCGGAGGGCTCCGGCGACCGTGGCCAGGATGACCTCGTTCACCGTGCCGCCGTGCGCCTCGCTGATCCGGCGGTAGTCGCGCAGCCGGGTCTCGACCATGACGAACCGCCGCTGCTGCGAGAGCGGGCCGAGCATGGGGCGCAGGCTGGGACGCCGACCGGTCAGCGCGTCGGCGACCTGGCGGGTCCGCGCGGAGGCCCGGGCGACGGTGCGGCGCGCGGCCTCGGCGGTGACGGTGACGGCGTCGACCACTGTCACGGGCTCGGTGATCGCGTCGCGGACGGCCTCGGCCACGAGCCCGACCGCCGAGGGTGCGGGTCGCGGGGTCCAGCCGTCGGGCACCAGCGGCTTCGGCTCGGGCTCGGTGTCGAGCAGGAGCTGCCCGACGTCGACGGTGTGGACGCCGTCGACAAGCGCCTGGTGGGACTTGGAGAGCAGGGCGAACCGGCCGCCGGCCAGCCCCTCGATGACGTAGATCTCCCACAGCGGCCGACTGCGGTCGAGGCGGCGGGAGATGATCCGGGCCACGAGCTCGCGCAGCTGCTCCTCGGTGCCCGGGCGCGGCAGTGCCGAGCGCCGCACGTGGTAGCCGAGGTCGAAGTTGACGTCGTCGACCCAGGTCGGCGTCGCGAGGTTGCCCGGCACCTCGACCAGACGCTGCCGGTAGCGGGGCACGAACGCGAGCCGGTCGCCGACGAGCTCGAGCAGCCGGGCGTAGTCGAATCCTGACTCCCCGGGCTCGAAGATCTCGACCGTGGCGTTGTGCCGCGGAGTGACGAGGGTCTCGTCGGTCAGGAAGGCCAGGTCGCGGGCGCGCAGGCGTTCGGTCATGCCCGATCCTCCATGCGCGCTCCCATGCCGATCCTCTCCCCCGCCCCGATGCCGCCGGGGCTTGTGCTTCGTGGGATTGTGGCAGAGGTGCCCGCATCGCGGCGCATCCCACCGTTCCTGCGCCCTCAGGAGGCTCTCTTGTCCGGCATCACCGGCGCGCGCGGACCGCGCCGCGTCGCATCCCGCTCCGCTCTCGTGGTCGCTCTGCTGGCCCTGGTGCTCTCGCTCGCCGCGTGCGGTGGCGACGACGGCAAGGAGGGCGCAGACACCGAGACCAAGGTCGTCGACATCACGCTGAAGGACGGCGTCGTGACCCCGGACGGCGGACGGATCGAGGTCGGGGTGAACCAGCCGGTCGACCTCGTCGTCACCTCCGACGTCGCCGGCGAGCTGCACCTGCACTCCTCGCCCGAGCAGACGCTGCCCTTCGAGGCCGGTGAGAACGACCCGATCAAGCTGCAGTTCGATCGCCCCGGCATCATCGAGCTCGAGCTGCACGAGCCGGCCTCGCCGGTCGCTGAGTTCCAGGTCTCGTGAGCCTCGCGGGCGACCTGTCCGCGCACGGCATCGGCGGACAGCAGGACCTCCCCATCTCGCTGGGCCTGGCGATCTCCGGTGCCGTCGCCGCCCTGGTCATCTCCTTCACGATCCTCGCGGTGGCGTGGCGCAAGCCGCGCTACGACGCCGAGACGAGCGGCCGCCCCGCGCCGCGCTTCTTCCAGCGGCTGGTCGCCGGCCCGTGGCTGACGATCGTGGCGCGCACCTTCGGGATGGTGCTCTTCCTCTACACCGCGTTCGTGGCGGTCTTCGGGGTCGACAAGACGATCAACCCGATCTTCGGCATCTTCTTCGTGTGGCTGTGGGTCGGCATCGTGCCGATGTCGTTGCTGTTCGGGTCGTTCTGGAAGGCGATCAGCCCGGTCCGCACCATCAACCTCGTCTTCGCCCGGCTGGTGGGCAGCGACCCCGACGAGGGCCTGTACCGCTATCCGGAGCGGCTGGGCTACTGGCCGGCCGCGGTCGGCCTCTACGCGTTCGTGTGGTTCGAGCTCGTCTACCCCTATATGGCCGAGGTCGGCCCGGTGCGGTTGTGGTGTGCGGTCTACGTCGCCGTGATGCTCCTGGGCGGCGCGCTGTTCGGCAACCGGTTCTACGAGAACGCCGACCCGTTCGAGGTCTACTCCACGCTGGTCGGCAAGCTGTCGATCTGGGGTGAGCGCGACGGCGTCCTGCTGATCCGCAGCCCACTGGCCAACATCGACACCGTGCGGATCGCTCCCGGACTGATCGGCGTCGTCGGCGTCCTGATCGGCAGCACGGGCTTCGACTCCTTCGGCGAGTCTCCCACCTGGATGCGTTTCCTCCAGGGCACCCAGGTCAACGGCTATCTACTCGACAACCTCGCCCTGCTGACCTTCTGTCTCGGCGCGATGGGCATCTTCGCCGGCGCCTGCATGCTCACCGGAGTCCACACCGACCAACGCCGCTCGGACCTACCGAACGCCTACGCCAACTCACTGATCCCGATCGTCGTCGGCTACGTCGTCGCGCACTACCTGACCTACTTCGTCGGGGTCGGCTCGCAGTACCTCATCCTCGCCAGCGACCCCTTGAGCAATGGCGCCAACATCCTCGGCACCGGCAACTGGGAGCCGGTCGCCTGGCTGAGCTACCACCCGACGCTGCTGGCCAATATCAAGGTGGGCGCGGTCATCGTCGGCCACGTGATCGGCGCGATCGTCGCGCACGACCGCGCCCTGCGACTCCTCCCTCCGCGCTACCAGCTCACCGGCCAGCTCCCCGTGCTCTTCGCGATGGTCGGCCTCACCAGCGGCGGCCTGTTCCTGCTGTTCTCGAGCTGACGCGCCGACCCTGGCGGGTTCGCGGCGGGCGCGTGCCCGGTCAGCTGTCCCCGCGAATGCTCACGTCGTCGGTGCCCCAGAAGTCCGGGCAGCGCGGGAGATCGCCGGCGCGAAGGATCCGCCGCACGGTCGCGGTCATCCCCTCAAGCGAGGCGGGGTCGGTACTGCCCGCCGGATCGGCGCGGAAGACCTGGTGGGCCGAGACCGCGCTCTGCAGGATCACCAACACGGCCTCGTCGGCGCCGAACCGCGCGGTGCCGCTGAACTGCGGCGACATCACCGCGATGTCGAGCCTGGCGGGGGCGTTCCCCGGCGGTCTCTTGAGCCACTCGGTGACGTCGAGCCGCAACCGGATCTGCTCGTCGGCCTCAGGCGCACCGGACACCTCGGGGGCCGTGGAGACCACCCGGCCCAGGGCGATCCCGTCCGAGCAGGCAACCGTCTCGGCGTCGGTCAGCGCCTGCGCAGCTTCTGGTCCGGCGTCGGGCTCCCGATCGGCGCGAAGGGCCGCGGTGACGGCGACCGCGGCCACCGCTACCGCGACGACAGCCGCGACCGCGATGCGGGTACGAGCGCGGCCAGGCAGCCACCCACGCCTCGACCCGGTCGTCTCCTTCTCCGGGGCGGGATCGGGCTCGTCGTCTGAGAGTGCCGCAGCGATCCGATCCAGCCGCCGCCGCAGGTCTCGCTCAGTGAGTCGTGTCATCGACCCCGTCCTCTCTGCTCAACGCGATCCGTAGTTGCGCCAAGGCCGAGTGCAGTCGGCTCTTCACCGTTCCGATCGGTACCTGCATGGTGCTGGCGATGTCTCGGACCGTCAGGTCGGCGTAGTAGCGCAACACCACGGCCTCCAAGTGGTCCTCGCTAAGCAGTTCCAGCGCTCCGGCCAGTTGCATGGTGGCCACCACTTCTTCGGAGACCACGTCTCCGCTCGCCTCGGCGCCGGCGCCGCGCTCCACCAGCCGGAGGCTCAGGTCGCGCTGCCGAGCCCGATCGCGGTGCCAGTCCGCGGCCACCCGTGACGCGGTCACCGCGATCCAGGCCCGTGGGCGGCGCACCGCCTCGGGTCCGCCTCTCACCCGCTGCTCGATCAGCTTCATCCTGACCGTCTGCACCCCGTCGTCCAAGGCGTCCGGCGGCATGCCCCGCAGCGCCAGAATGCCTCGCACCCGGCGCACCTCCCCCGGCTCGGTGAGCACGGTGTCGGCCGTCTGGAACGCTCCGGACGGTGTCATCTCGCACCCCTAGCTCTTCGTCGACCTTGTTGATATAGACGGGTGAGCGCTCAAAAGCGTTCACGCGCATCAAAAACTCATTGATCAGTCGGGGACACAGGTCGAGCCAACGGCAGCACGGGGCCGGTCTCGAGGCAGTGGCGTCGTCGACGACAGGACATCGGTAAGCGCGCCGATGCTGTTGCCCCATTGGTCACGACGGAGGCTTGTCTCCGTCGCCAACGCATCAGCCATCGAGGTCCCCGTATCCGGCGTGCCGTAAACGGCCCCCTCATACTCGCCAGCCCCGACGACTCCGCCATCGGCGGGCACGACCGCGCCTGCTCCTAGCCCGAGCCACTCACCCCGGCCCGTGTTGCAGGAGCCCTCCACCCAGTCGATCGCCATGATGTAGGCATGCCCTACCTCGACCCGGGACGTATCAACTAGGGCCATCGGGCGATCAGCAGATCCCCCCTTGTACGTCCACCCCATCGACGGGCGCGTCCATTCCGTCGGCGGCAAATGATCCGGGTTGCTACTCGACCAGAGGACATCTTCGACCTTCAGTCGAACTCCCCGAACCATCATACCTTCGCCGCGACTCCGATCATCCAGAGTCGGGGGGAGCGCCTTCTCCGAGACTGCGGTCACGAGAACTACGTAGTCCGAATAGGATACCCAATCCTCTGCAGTAAGGTTGGGCAATCTATCCGACCCGGCAGCAAAAACCATGTTGCTCGCTTGCTCCAGGAGCACTGCACCGCCAGAAACGCGCAGGCGTGGTGCATCTCCCCCGCTACCAGCCTCTCCACCTCCTCGAGAGACGACGGTTGCGACCATAAGTGCCAAAAGAAACCCGACCATCGTCTCGATTACTGCTCGCCAATATCGATTGATCACGGCGCATCCCAGTGATTGTTGATGTTCTGAGTGTTCGTCGAACCGAGGTCCGAGGTTCGCACTGGCGTCGTCAGACAACCGAGGCGGAGGTCATTGTTATCAAGCGGCGGAGTGGCTTGCCGGCCATGAACGAGCCCGATCGCATGACCAGTCTCATGACAGGCTAGGCCCTGCGTGATCGATCCTGGCCTCATGCGAACGTACTGTTGGTCACATTTGAACCTAGTGTGATCCTGCGCGTCGTCACACCAAGTTACGGCGTCGGCTCCAGCGTCGATATGACTAGAACTTTCCTGATAATAGATATCCGTTTCGCCCTCGCCACTAAAGACAGGCGTCGAATCATAGACCATATCGAGATGAGTTGGCTCAAACTCATTGTTAATCGCCGCTCGAACGGCAATACGATCGGGGCGTTCAAGTTCGTCAGGTCCACCGGAGTCCATGTACCAATAGACGGTCGCGTCATCAGTTATACAAGTTACTCTTCCGTCACCGCCCTCCGGGTCATCGGTACATCGGGGCTCAAGCTCCCCACGGGGGCCACCAATAGTCGGATAAAGGTTGTTGGTTGCGGGCGCCGCATGTGCCGCCGGCATCAGAATCATGGCGAATCCAAATCCAACGACTGAGACCTTCGGTAGGAAATTCATTCGATCACCGATCCGGGCTAAATATCTGATCTGCGTCAATCTTCTATGCTGATGGGACAGTAGGACTTCCAGCAAGCATCGTCAACCGGAAGACCACAAATAGTCCGCGTGAGTAGTTGAAGTCGAAATTGAAACAAGCGCGGGTCGTGTAGCGAGCCACGGTCTGATCGGCGCGGAGAAGCACGGCGTCGCCCATCCTGCTTGGTTCTTGACTCTTCTCGACGTCGCAGACGGATAGGCGGCGCGCCAGTGGAGGCGAACATCGGGCGGGGACCGGCGGTCGGTACCTAGTTCGGATCACCCACGGCTTGATGACGCCACCGACGTGCTCGACGCGTTCCAAGTCGTCAAGCTCGGCACCCAGGCAGTCGACGAGGTCCTGCGTCGAGTGCAACAGATATCCACGGTCGCCGCGGGTGCCGCAAGAGCGACCCGCTCTACGGCATCCGAACGATCCTGCGCTTCAGTCAGGGGAAGCTCACCGACAGGCAACGAGCCGGGCTCGATCGTGCGAATCGCTGCCGATAAACGCCACGACGACGTCCTCATCGCCTGGCTGTGCGCCCAGCAACTCTGGTCAGCATACAAGGCCACCAGCCATGTCGGCGGCAGGCGGATCGCGGAGAAAGCCCTCGCCTCGTTGCCGACCAGCGCGAGCACGGAGATCAAGCGGCTGTATAGGGCTCTAAGACGGTGGTGCCAGGCGTCCCTTCGCGTACTTCGACACCGGTCGCGCCTCCAGCGGCGCCCCTAGGCCATCAACGGCCTCATCGAGCTCCACCGCCGTGTCGCCGGCAGATTCCGCAACGGTGAGCACTACCGGCTACGCAAGCTGCTCATCGACGGCGGACTCACAGCCCCGCCTCAGGTAGAGAGAGCCCCGATCGATTGGGAGGGATGGCGTCACCTGCGTGCCCAACTCAGAACTCTGGCCCCTATCGGCGCGAGGCGCGAGGCGGCCCGACGGCGTCGACGAGGCCGGCGACGGCGCGGGTGAGTTGGGTGTCGCCGGACTCCAGCAGGGTGCGGCCGGAGACGAGGGCGCGGTCGACGCTGGGGCGGTCGTCGGGGAGGAAGTGCAGGCCCACGACGCGGGCGAAGCCGGCGACCATGGAGCCGATGTCCTTCTCCGACCAGCCTAGGGTGGGTCGCATCCGGTTGACGACGACGCGCACCGGCGCCTGGCTGGCGGCATCGAGGATCGCGCGGAGGTCGACGAGGCCGCGGGCCAGCCGAGACAGCCCGACCGGATCGGCCGCGCCGACGACGAGCACCTCGTCGGCGACCTCGAGGGCGCCGAGGGTGAGCTGGTTGCGTGCGGGCCGGCCGCCGAGGTCGTTCGGGTCGGACTCGAGGCTGAAGCCGGTGTCGACGACGACGTCGCCCTGACGTCGTCCGAGCTCGAGCAGGTGCTCGATGGCACCGGGCCGGATCTCGGCCCACCGGTCGGGGCGGGGCAGCCCGGTGACGACGGACAACCGGCTGTCGAGGCCGCGCTGGACGGTGTTGAAACGCTCCTCCAGCTGCCCGGACGTCGCGAGCCGGCCCACCGAGAGCAGGCCCGAGACCTCGTCCATGATCCCGAGCTGCTGGGCGATGCTGCCGCCATAGGGGTCGGCGTCGACCAGCATCGTGCGGCGTCCGCGGCGAGCCAGCTCGGCGGCGACGGCGGCCGACACCGTGCTCCGCCCGGGTCCCCCGGCCGGGCCCCACACGACCACGACCCGGCCCGGCTGGTGGGTCGGCTGGTTCGGAGGGCTCGGCGGCGGCATCGGCGGCATCGCCCCGGGTGGCTGTTGATCCGGTCCCGGCGGCGACGTGAGGGGCGACGCGAGCGGCGCCGAGTCAGCAGCAGCCTCCAGGACGACGTCGGGCAGCGCTCTGGCCGCGGACTCGGGGATCACGTGCGCGATCCCGATCCGCGAGGCACGCACCTGCCCGCCCTCGCGCTGCTCGTCGGCGAGGACGGCGACCACGCGGACGCCATGGTCGTCGAGCCGGGCGACGGCGGTGGCGTCCAGCCCCCGGGCGTCGACGCCGACCACCGCCACCTGGGCCTGCCCGGAGGCGGCGGTCGCAAGCAGGTCGTCGACGTCGACACAGCGCTTGAGCACGACCGTGCCCGTGTGGGCACCGAGCGCCGCAAGAGCCGCCGACTCCCAGGCGGCACCGGCCGCCACGACGAGGACGACGATCATCGCCGGCCCCTCAACGGACCTGTGCCAAGGAGATCACCGGCGTGGTGAGGGTGCCCAGCAGGCCGTAGAACTCACCCACCTGATCGCTCGGCACCGCGAGCTCGACCTGGCGCTCACCGCTGGGACCGAAGCCGTCGTCGACCGCCGCAGCCGCCACGACCGCGACGTCGTCGAGGACCGGCTCGCCGGGATCGCGGGCCGCACCGGAGGCCCCGGTCCCCTGAGCGTTCGGTCCCGTGGGACCCAGCAGCGCCTCGCCGGTGACGTAGACGTCGACCACCGCCCCCGGCCCGACCGCGCTGGGCACCAGCTGTGGGGCGACCGCGAGGGAGATGGTGACCGTGCCGGCGTCGTCGGCCGCGCCGATCGCGGCCCGCGGCACGAGCTCACCGGCTCCGAGACCGCGCAGCAGGGTGAGGTCGTCGGGGAGCGGGTCGTCGACCGCGAGGTAGCGCTCGAGGTCCTCCTCGTCGGCGAAGCGCACCCGCTGGGCGACGAGGGCATCGGGGTCGAGTTGCTCGCCGGCCACGGCGTCGTCGGCGACTGCCCAGACCTGGACGGTGTCGTCGGCCGCGGCGAGCACGCGCGAACCGAGCACGACCGACCCGGCGAGGATCACGACGCCGATCCACAGTCGTGGGTCGCGCCAGCCTGGTGAGGAGGTCCGCACGGCCGGTGGCACAGAGCCACGGGGCGTGCCGGCGTCCTCAGGTTTCCCGAGATTCCTGGACACGCGCCCATTGTGGGGCCATCGCGGCGATCGGTCACCCCGTTCATCCACAGGCGGCGCCCATGGTGCCCGCCGCGGTGACCGCCGGGATGCGACGATGTGGCCATGGCCGGTTCCCCGCGTTTTCTCACCCTCGCCGACGTAGCCGAGGTCTTGAGCACCTCCAGCGCCCAGGTCTACGCGATGGTGCGCCGCGGCGAGCTCGAGGCGATCAAGATCGGCGGCCGCGGTCAGTGGCGGGTGGAGGCCTCCAAGCTCGAGGAGTACATCGCGCGCGCCTACACCGAGACCGCCACGTTCGTAGCCGAGCACCCCTTCGTCGAGGCCGACGAGGACCAGAACGTCTGAGCCCCCGGCAGCTGCTCAGCCGACCTCGGAGTCGAGGGTGATCGAAGCCTGCTTCTCCTGACCGCCGCGCACATAGGTGAAGTCGACGGTCTCGCCGGGCTGGTGGGCGCGGATGCTGACGATGAGCGAGATCCCGTCGACCACGCGCTGGCCGTCGACCTCGGTGACGACGTCGCCCGCCTGGAGCCCGGCCTGCTCGGCGGGGGTCCCGGTGTTCACCCTGCTGATGCGTGCGCCGGCGGGGCCGGAGCCGTTGGGTCCCACCTCCGCGCCGATCACGGGGTAGCGGGCCTCACCGGTCTTCAGGATCTGGTCGGCGGTGATCCGTACCTGCTCGACCGGGATCGCGAAGCCGACGCCGATGTTTCCGGCCTCGCCGTTGGTGACCCCACCCGCGGTGGCGATCGCGCTGTTGACCCCGATCACCTGGCCGCGCATGTTGACCAGCGGTCCGCCCGAGTTGCCGGGGTTGATCGCGGCATCGGTCTGGACGGCGTTGATGTAGGACGACTCGTCGCCGGGCTGCCCACCCGTGGTGACGGGACGGTTCAGGGCACTGACGATCCCGGAGGTGACGGTGGCGGTGAGGCCGAGGGGCGAGCCGATCGCCACGACGCCGTCACCCACACGCAGCGACCTGCTCGCACCGAGCGCCGCCGGCTCGAGCCCGGCCGACTCGGGGACCGCGAGGACGGCGAGGTCGTAGACCGGGCTGCGACCCACGATCTCGGCGTCGAAGGCGTTGCCCTCCTGGTCGATGACCTGGACCGGGCCGTCGTTCTCCGCCGCCGACTGGACGACGTGGTTGTTGGTGACGATGTGGCCGTCGACGTCGATGACGAACCCCGACCCCGTGGCGCCCTGGGGGTCGCCCTGGTACTCGGCGATGATCTGCACGGTGCTGGGCAGGACGGCGGCGGCGACCGCGGCGACGCCCTCCCCGGGCTCGACCGGCGGCACCTCGACGATCGAGTCGTCCGACAGGCCCTCGTAGGCGCTCGCCTGGCCGTTGTCGCCACCGTTGCCGTCGTCGTGACCGGCGTCCCAGAGCGCGGATCCGCCGACGCCGCCGAGCAGGCCGACGACGAGTGCGATCAGCGCGACGCCGATCCACAGCCCCTTAGCCGGCCCGGCGGGGCGAGCCGGGATCGGTCCGCCCATGGAGTGCTGGCCGCCGAACGGGTGAACCGAGCGGCCGTAGTCGTCCCACGGGCCGGACGGTCGAGCCGGCAGCGGCCCGGAGGCGAGGATCGCGGCAGGAGGCACGCCCGGCGGCAGCACCGGCGGCACGGCAGGTGTGGGCGCCGGACCCGAGGGAGGCGCCCACCTGGGCATCGGCAGGTCAGGGAGGACGGCGGTGGAGGAGTCGGTCTCGGATGCCGCGCCGCTCTCGGGCGGCGCGAGGTGTCGGCCCTCCTCCAGGCCGGCGA
Organism: Nocardioides epinepheli; assembly: GCF_037936805.1. Lineage (NCBI taxonomy): Bacteria > Bacillati > Actinomycetota > Actinomycetes > Propionibacteriales > Nocardioidaceae > Nocardioides > Nocardioides epinepheli. The sequence goes on from NZ_JBBMMC010000012.1 coordinate 36,149, forward strand.
GGGGGAGCGTCGTCTCGGCGTCGGCGTCGGCGTCGCCGTCGGCCGGGGTGCTCGGCTCCTGGGCGGACGAGCGCTCGGATCCGGGCTCGGCGTCGCCCCTCGGCTCGGGTTCGGGGTCGTCGTCGAGTCCCAACGGGTCGGACGGGTCGACGGGGCTCGCAGGCTCCGGCGACTCCGACGACCCGGCGAACTCCGGCTCCTGGGGCGGGAGTCCGTCGTCCTCAGGCAGGCCGCGGTCGTCGTTCACCGCATCATCATCCCCTGTCGGTGGTCGCTGCGACGAAACCTGAGCCGGTCTGGGACGGGCAGCGGGCCGGGTCAGCGCGGGAGCCGCACCGGCACCCGGGTCGCGGGATTCTGGGTGACCTGCACCTGCGGCGTCGGCTGCATCCGCCGGTCGAAGGACGGCGCGTCGGCCGGGGCGGTGCCGAGCGCGAGCACGCCGACGACGGCCGCGCCCACCGCACTGCCGCCGAGTGCGGCGATGCCTGCGCGGCGGCCACGCGAGCGGTTGTCGAAGTCGTGACCGGAGTCCAGCCCGAGCGCGCCCGAGGGCCCGCCGGGACGCAGGTAGCAGTCACCGGGCGGCATCCCGAGCAGGGCGCCCTTGAGGTGGTCGGGAGCGCAGCCGCCGCCGTAGGACAGCGTGGAGAGCCGGGTCTTCACCCAACCCTCGCGCTCGACGTCGTCGCGACAGGAGTGGCAGCCGTGGACGTGCTCCCACGCGGCCTCGGTCTCGGCGGGCGAGAGCCGGCCGTCGAGCAGAGCGGTCACCCGGCGCCCGAGATGGGTGCTCATGACGGACCTCCTGCCGGGACGGGGGACGCCGCGGGTCCGGAGTAGCGGGCGCGGCCGGCCGAGGGGGCGCGGTGCGCGAGCGACTTGCGCAGCATGGCGCGACCGCGGTGGATGCGGGAGCGGACGGTGCCGAGCTTGGCGCCGAGGATCTCCGCGATCTCCTCGTAGGTGAGTCCCTCGACGTCGCAGAGCACGACGGCGACGCGGAAGTCGGGCGGCAGGGTGGCCAGCGCGCGCTCGACGTCGTCGTCGAAGGTGCGGTCGGCGTAGGCGGTGTCAGGGGCGGGCGAGGCGCTGGTGAGCCGGTCGGCCCGCTCGTCGGAGAGCGCGTCGAAGCGGATGCGCTGCTTGCGACGGGCCTGGTCGAGGAAGAGGTTCGTGGTGATGCGGTGCAGCCAGCCCTCGAAGGTGCCCGGCGAGTAGGTGGACAGGGAGCGGAAGACCCGGACGAAGACCTCCTGGGTGAGGTCCTCGGCGTCGGGGCGGTTGCCGGTGAGCCGGTAGGCGAGGCGGTAGACGCGGTCGGAGTGGCGCTCGACGATCTCGTCCCACGTGGGAATGTCGTGGTCGGCCTGCGGCTCGATCATCTGGGTCATCGCCGCGCCCCTCTCCTGCGTCGCCCGTGACGACTTTCGCTTCGGTGTCATCTGGCCTCTCACGCTAGACGTCCCTGCTGAACGTTCCCTGTGAGAGCCAACGGGCGAGGAGGGCCCGGTGTTCCCGCACGTTCGGGGCGACTGTCCCTGTGTCTGTGACCGTCGGTCGGGGGCGGTGGCGATAGCGTGGTGCGCATGCCGAGCACCGCACCACTCACGACCGCGAGCTGGACCTTCGCCGAGGACTACGTGGCCGAGGACCCCGTGATGGCAGCCGCGCGCGAACGAGCCGCCGAGGTCGGCGTCGTGCCGATCGGGACCGGCGGCGGCGCCACACTGCGTTTCCTCGCCTCGGTGCTCGAGGCGCGCGCCGTCGTCGAGATCGGGACCGGCACCGGCGTCTCGGGGCTGTGGCTGCTGCGCGGGATGCGCCCCGACGGCGTCCTCACCACCGTCGACCTCGAGGCCGAGCACCAGCGCCTGGCCCGCGAGACCTTCACCGAGGCCGGGATCGCCAGCCAGCGGGTGCGCACCATCCCCGGCGCCGCCCTCGACGTCCTGCCCCGGCTCACCGACGGCCACTACGACATCGTCTTCGCCGACGGCGACAAGTCCGAGTACGGCGCCTACCTCACCGAGGCGCTGCGCCTTCTGCGCCCCGGCGGCGTGGTGATCTTCGACAACGCGCTGTGGCACGACCGCGTCGCCGACCCCGCGCAACGCGACGAGGACACCGTCGCGATCCGCGACCTGGCGCGCACGATCGCCGAGCACGACAGCCTGGTGCCGCTCCTGCTCCCGGTCGGTGACGGCCTGCTGCTGGCCAAGAAGGAGTGGGCGCCGGAGCGGGACGAGCGGGGGTAGGTCTCGGGGGTCCGGGTCGGGCTCTTGTTACCGACCGTTCTGAGTTGTTACTGACCGTTGTGAGTACTGACCTGCGCTTACAAGAGCAGGTCAGTACTCACAACGGTCAGTAACATGCGGCCGCCCGAGCCGGCCCACCAACGCCCCCGCAGGCCGGGGCGCGCACGTCGAGCGCCCCACAGTGGCCCGAGCGGAGGAGACGACCCGCGTCAGGAGCCGATGCCGGCGAGCGGGTCACGGCTGCCGAGCCAGGTGAGCAGGATCCTGGCGCCGAAGCCCGAGGGGCCCTCGGTCCACTCGTAGTAGTCGTCGGGGACGTCGCCCACCGAGGCGATGTCGAGGTGCGCCCACGGGACGTCGGCGGCGAAGTGCTGGAGGAACAGCGCCGCCAGGATCGCCAGCGCGCCGCTCGCGCCGTTGTCGGCGTCGGCGACCTTCGAGGCGATCTTCTCCTCGTAGCCGGCGTAGAGCGGCAGCCGCCACAGCGGCTCCCCCGACTCCAGGCCCGCGGCGAGCAGATGCTCGGCCAGCGCCTCGTCGTTGGCGAACAGTCCGCCGACCTGCTGGCCCAGGGCGACCTTCACGCTGCCGGTGAGGGTGGCGACGTCGACCAGGACCGCGGGGTCGAGCTGGTCGACGGCGTAGGCCATCGCATCGGCCAGGACCAGGCGGCCCTCGGCGTCGGTGTTGGTGACCTCGGTGGTGCGTCCGCCGTAGTGGCGCAGCACGTCGCCGGGGCGCATCGCGCTGCCGGAGACGGCGTTCTCGGCGGCGGGCACCAGGCCGATGACGCGCACGGGGCAGTCCATCGCCGCAAGCGCGGCCATCGTGGAGAGGACGACCGCGCCACCGGTCATGTCCCGCTTCATCGAGACCATGCTCGGCCCCGGCTTGATCGAGAGACCACCGGAGTCGAAGGTGATGCCCTTGCCGACCAGGACGACGGTCGGGGTGCGCTTGCCGGACTTCTCGGGCTCGTAGTCGACGCGGATCATGACCGGCGGGGTGGCCGAGCCCTGCCCGACGCCGATGATCCCGCCGAAGCCCTCGGCGCGCAGCTGGTCGACGTCCCAGAGCCGGTAGGTGAGCCGGGCCGAGGGGTCCGCGGCGACCATCTCCTCGGCGCGCGCGGCGAGCCACTCGGGGTTCTTCAGGTTCGACGGGACGGTCGCGAGCATCCGAGCCCGCCAGGCCGCTCCGCCGATGGCGACGGCACGCGCCAGAGCGGCAGTGTCGTCGGGGAGACCGGCCAGGACGACGCGGCGCACCGGCAGGTGCTCGGGAGCGCCCGAGCGCCAGTGGAAGGCGAAGGAGCCGAGCATGAGTCCCACGACCACGGCCTCGACGCCGTCGGGGTCGAGCGCAGCGAGGGTGGTGGCGACGGCGTCGCGATCGCGGACCGTGCGGGCCAAGGTGGCTGCGGCGCGGCGCAGGTCGGTGGCGGTCTGCGCCCCGACGCCCACCAGGACGACTGCGCGCAGGTCGGCGTTCTCGGGGGCACCGAAGGGCACAGGCACCAGCAGCGACTCCCCCACCGCCCCGGTGAGACCGCCGGCCTCGGCCAGCGCCACCAGGTCGAGGTCGAGATCCTCACCGAGCTCGGCAGAGCCGGGTCCGAGGAGGGGCTGGCCGTCCTCGCCGGGCAGCACCGGCAGCGCGACGACGTCGACGCCGATCAGCGCGTGCGCCGGCACCGCGGTGAGTGCGAACTCCGGCGGCGAGACCTGACTCGGCAGGCTCGCCCCCGTCGCGCGCTGCGAACCCCGAGACGCCTTGGTCACCCGACGACGTTCTTGAGGGCGTCTCCGAGGGCGCCTGCCTCGTCGGCGTTGAGCTCGACCACCAGGCGTCCACCGCCTTCGAGAGGCACGCGCATCACGATGCCACGACCCTCCTTGGTGACCTCGAGCGGACCGTCACCGGTGCGGGGCTTCATCGCCGCCATGCGGCACCTCATTCCTGTCGAACTACGAGCGCAGTCCGACACTGCCGCTCACGAGCGCATCCATTATCCCCCATGAGGGGTGAGCCACACAGCCCGGACCTGGATGGGCCGAGCCCGACCGAGGGATCGGCGGTGGCAGACTCTGGCACATGACCGACGCGCCCGTGCTCCTCGACCTCGCCGACGGGGTCGCCACCATCACCATCAACCGGCCCGAGGCGATGAACAGCCTCGACCTGGCGACCAAGGAGCTCTTGCTGGAGACGCTCACGTCGGTGGCCGCCGATCCGGCCGCGCGCTGCGTCGTCCTGACCGGCACCGGACGCGCGTTCTGCACCGGCCAGGACCTCAAGGAGCACATCCAGCTGCTCCGGTCCGGCGCCGACACGCAGCTTTTCAACACCGTCGATGCCCACTACAACCCGATCGTCACCGCCGTGGCCTCGATGGAGAAGCCGGTCATCGCGGCGGTCAACGGCGTCGCTGCCGGCGCCGGCGCGTCCCTGGCCTTCGCCTGCGACCTGCGGATCGTCGCCGACACCGCCGGTTTCAACCTCGCCTTCGCCGGCGTCGGTCTCTCGTGCGACACCGGCGCCTCCTACCACCTGCCCCTCCTGGTGGGCCGGGCCAAGGCGATGGAGCTGCTGTACTTCCCGCGCACGGTCGACGCCCAGGAGGGACTCGAGCTCGGGCTGGCGACCACTGTGGTGCCTGCCGACCAGCTCGACGCCGAGGTCGGGAAGCTCGCGGCCAAGCTGGCGGCCGGCCCGACCGTCGCCTTCGGTGCGATGCGTGCCTCGGTGGCCTACTCCGCCGGACACAGCCTCGAGGATGCACTGAAGTTCGAGAGCGCCATGATGACGCGCACCGGAAGCACCGCCGACCACGCGGCCGCCGTGGCCGCGTTCGTCGAGAAGCAGCGCCCGGTCTTCGAGGGTCGCTGACCGACGAGGCTCACACCGCCTTGATCAGATAGGCGTAGGTGAACACGAGGACGCCGGCGACCATGCCGACGTGGGCGAGCAGGGAGAGCCACGGCCCGCGCGACCAGGAGTCCTCCTGGCCGCTCGCGGCGTGGCGCCCGCGCGCCGGCAGCCAGCGAGCCAGGATCAACAGGCCCGCGAGGGCGACGACCCACCAGCACACCAGCGCCACCAGGCCCAGCAGCGTGGCGGCGTCCTTGCCGAGCGAGCCGTCACCGAACAGGAAGACGGTCCAGAGGACCAGGGCGAGCACCCCGAAGATCGTGTGGACCGCGAGCGGGGCACGGGCGACGTCGACGCGTCCGGCGGCGTGCTCGCGGCGCAGCCGGAGACGGGTCAGCACGACGACGACCGCAGCCAGAGCGGTGAGGACGTAGACGGCCAGAGCCACGGGTGCAGTGTGTCACTCGGTGGGTTCGGAATCCGGCTTGTGCGGTGCGTCCTGGTCCGGCGAGTCGCTGCGCGGCGGGTCGGTGACGGGACTGGGTCGCCAGTCGCGGTCGTCGTCGGGGTCGGGGTTTCGTCGGCGCTCGCTGGCGCTCGCTTGCTCAACCTCCGACGTTCTCGTGGCGCTCGCTTGCTCAACCTCCGACGTTCCCGTGGCGCTCGCTTGCTCGGCCTCCGGAGATCTCGTGGCGCTCGCTTGCTCAGCCTCCAGCTGCGCGGCCAGCCGCGACAACAGGGCGTCGACCTCGGCCATCCGGTAGCCGCGCCACCCGATCGGGAACCGCACCCGCCGCAGATCGCTCCCGGTCAGGGCACCGGACTCAGGCAGGAAGAGGTCGGGCCGGTCGTCGTACTCCTCGACCATCGGCGCGCCACGCCCGGCGGCGACCAGGCCGATGCCGCCCATGGCCAGCACGATCAAGATGACGAAGACCCAGATCACAGAGCCTCCCGGCTGGCCACCATCAGGGCGACCGCCTCGTCGAGATCGTCGGTCACCACGAGGCGGTCGAGGTCGCCCTCGCTGATCTTTCTGTCGGCCAGGACGGTGCTGCGCAGCCAGGCGATCAGCCCGGACCAGTACTCGGTGCCGATCAACACGACCGGGAAGGCGGTGACCTTCTCGGTCTGCGCGAGGGTGAGCGCCTCGAACATCTCGTCGAGGGTGCCGAGGCCGCCGGGCAGCACGATGAAGCCCTGGCTGTACTTGACGAACATCGTCTTGCGCACGAAGAAGTAGCGGAAGTTGATGCCGATGTCGACCCACTCGTTCAGGCCGGACTCGAAGGGCAACTCGATCCCGAGGCCGACGCTGAGGCCGCCGGCCTGGCTGGCTCCCTTGTTGGCCGCCTCCATCGCGCCGGGTCCACCGCCGGTGATCACGGCGAACCCGGACTCCACCAGGCGGCGACCGATCTCGACGCCCTGGGCGTACGACGGCTGGTCGGGTGCGGTGCGCGCCGACCCGAACACGCACACCGCCGGACCGAGGTCGGCCAGCGCCCCGAAGCCCTCGACGAACTCGGCCTGGATCCGCAGCACGCGCCACGGGTCGGTGTGCACCCAGTCGGTGGGACCGCGGGAGTCGAGCAGCCGCTGGTCGGTGGTGCCCTCGTCCACCTGGTCGCGGCGCTGGATGACCGGGCCCTTGTACTTCGCCCTCATGCGACGGATCCGTCGGTGTCGAGGCCGGTGGTGAGCCAGGACCGGAGCCGTTCCTCGCAGCGGGTGATGTGCTCGGTGGGCACGAACTCCTCCTGCTTGTGGGCCAGCATCGGGTCCCCGGGGCCGTAGTTGACCGCCGGCACGCCGAGCACGGTGAACCGGGCGACGTCGGTCCACCCGAACTTGGGGTTGACCGCGACCTCGGCTCCGGTGGCGACGGCGTCGATGAACTCGCGCGCCGCCGGTCGGTCCAGCCCGGGCAGCGCCCCCGGCGCGGAGTCGGTGATCTCGACGTCGAAGCCGGAGAAGAACTCGCGGACGAAAGCCTCGGCCTCGGCCTCGCTGCGGTCGGGGGCGAAGCGGAAGTTGACCTCGACCACGCACTCGTCGGGGATCACGTTGCCGGCGACGCCACCGCGGATGAACACCGCGTTGAGCCCCTCGTGGTACTCCAGCCCGTCGATCACCGGCGTGCGGGCCTCGTAGTCGTTGAGCCGGTTGAGGATCTCGGCGGCACCGTGGATCGCGTTGACGCCCTTCCACGAGCGGGCCGAGTGGGCGCGCTCGCCCTTGGTGCGGACCTCCGCGCGCAAGGTGCCCTGGCAGCCGGCCTCGACGACCGCGTTGGAGGGCTCCATCAAGATCGCGAAGTCGGCGCGCATCAGGTCGGGGTCGGATTGGGAGAGCTTGTTGAGGCCGTTGAACTCCGAGTCGATCTCCTCGGCCTCATAGAGGATGTAGGTGACGTCGCGGACCGGCTCGGGCACGGTGGCGGCCAGTCGCAGGATGACGGCGTCACCACCCTTCATGTCGCAGGTGCCGAGACCGTGGAGCAGCCCGGCCTCCTCGTCGAGCCGGCTGGGCAGGTTGTCGTTGAGCGGCACGGTGTCGATGTGCCCGGCGATCACCACGCGTTCGGGGCGGCCCAGATCGGTGCGGGCGATGACGGTGTTGCCGCGGCGCTGCACCCTCAGGTGCGGCAACGAGGTGAGCGCCGCCTCGACGGCGTCGGCGATGGCCTGCTCGTTGAGGCTGACCGACTCGATGTCGACCAATGCCCGGGTGAGGGTGACGGCGTCTGCGGTGAGGTCGAGCTGCACGGGATCCACGGGTCGTAGTCAACCAGCCGCCCAGACATCGCCGTCCGGGCTGCCCCCGACCCGGAGGTTGAGCAAGCCGACGAGTGAGGAACGAACTCGCCTGACGATCGAGTGCCGACGAAACCTCGCAGCCGACCTCGCCAACGTTGGCAGCGACGGTGGCCGGGGTTCGATCAATCAACGGGCGCTCGCTGACGCTCGCTTGCTCAACCTCCGGCGAGGGCCGGTCAGCTGGCGACCAGGCGGGCGATCACCTTAGGCGCGGGGCGGCGCAGGGACGGCAGGCTCGGCAGGACGGTGGCGGCCACGGTGACCACCCAGCAGGAGGCCAGGATGGCGGCCAGCATGCCCAGGGGTACCGAGAAGGCGACGTCGTCGATGAACTGGCCCAGGCCCCACACGAGGGCGGCGTTGCCGATCAGCGCGATGATCACGCCGAGGATCGCGGCGGTGCCGACGATGAGGGTGGCCTCGACGACGGGGAGCAGGCGCTGCTGGGCCGGGGTCGCCCCGATGATGCCGTCGAGGGCGAGCTCGGCGTCGCGCTGCCGCGACATCATCACCAGGTTGCCGACCGAGCCGGCGACGGCGATCGCCAGCGGCAGGCCGAGGATCGAGAAGGTCGAGATCGCCGAGGTGCCCTCGAGGTCGGTGCGGCCCAGGCGCTCGAAGGTGGCCACGAGCGAGTCGCTGAAGGCGGTCATCCCGACCAGCATGCCGATGGCGAACATCAGCGGGACCACCGACTTGGCGAGGCGGTCGGTGCGGGCGCCGACGACGCTGCGGGCCAGGTGCCAGACCGGCTTCCAGGTGCGTCCCGGGGCGGGGATCAGCCGGCTCCAGGCGCGGGTGAGCGGTCCGGCGATGCTGGGCGCGACCAGGGCGAAGGCGAGGCCGGCGATCGGGATGGCGAAGGCGGAGCTCTGCCCGATGTTGGTGAAGGCGTCGCTGTCGGACATGTCCGAGACGCCCGCGGCGAATCCGGCGAGCATGAAACCGATCACCGCGAAGCAGGCGACGAATCCCGCCCAGCGGCCCGCGCGGCTCCAGCCCGACGTGCGGCGGACGACGCCGTCGGATGCGTCGCGCAGAGCGTCGACGGCCGGGGTCCGGGTCGCCCGGCGCGCCTGACGAAGTCCACCGAGAAGTGCGACCGCGAGGCAGTACAGCGTGGCGCCCGCCAGGACGGCGACAGGGACGGTCGCCGCGGGCACGGGCATGTCGCGGTCCTCGGCGACGACGCGCAGGATCGTGGGCTGGAGAGCCACCGCGAGCGCTGCTCCCACGACCGTGCAGGTCAACGTGACGGCGGCCAGCTGCACCATCAGCACGCGGACCACCTGCCCGGGCGAGGCGCCCGCGAGCAGGAGCCGGGCGACCGCGCCGCGGCGTGCGGTGACGACCAGGCCGGTGGAGGATCCGACGACGGCGAGCGCGACCAGGCTGCAGACGATGGTGTTCATGCCCGCCAGGGCGGCCAGCGACGTCCCGTTCATCTTCCCGATCGTGTCCCGGGCCGCCAGGCTCGAGACCAGGCACAGGGCGCCCAGCGCGGTGCAGGTGCTGGTGACCAGGAACGTGAGGCTCACCGAGAGCCAGGCGGTCCAGGAGTCACGCAGGTCGGCGAGGGCGATGCGGGTCGCGGTCATGACCGGCCTCCAGCGGTCTGGGCCTCGGTGATCTCGGCCAGGGTGTCGGACACCTGCTCGGCGCTCGGGGCGATCAGCTCGCGCACCAGGTAGCCGTCGCGCAGGAACAGCACCCGGTCGCTGCGGGCGGCGACCTGGGGGTCGTGGGTCACGCACAGCACGCTCTGTCCAGGACGGTGGGCGATGGTCCGCAGTTCCTCCAGGACGACGTCGCCGCTGGTCGAGTCGAGTGCACCGGTGGGCTCGTCGGCGAAGATCATGCGGGGCTGCTGGGCCAGCACGCGCGCCAGAGCGACGCGCTGCTGCTCACCGCCCGACATCACCGCGGGTCGCGACTCGACGTGGTCGGCGAGGCCGACGGTGGCCAGGGCCTCCACGATCCGGTGCCGGTCGGGCTTCTCGCCGCGCAGTCGCATCGGCAGCGCGACGTTCTCGAACGCCGTGAGCGAGGGCACCAGGTTGTAGGCCTGGAAGACGAACCCGACCTCGGTGCGCCGCAGCTTGGCCAGCTGCGAGCGCGACATCCGGCCGGTCGAGCGGCCGAGCAGCTCGACCTCTCCGGTGGTGGGCTCCTCGAGCCCGGCCAGCACGTAGAGGAGGGTCGACTTGCCGGAACCCGAGGGCCCCATGACCGCGCACATCTCGCCGGCGCGGACCTCGAGGCTGATGCCGTGCAGGATCTCGATGTCGCGGCTGCCGGCCTGGTAGGTCTTGGTGACGTCGCGGGCGCTCAGCATGGCCTGTTGTGGGCCGGTGGCTCCGGGCGTCGCCTGTATGGGCTGGACGGGGTTGGTGGGCCGGGTGCGGCCGGGCTGAAGGATCGTCATGACACGACCGTCTCCGATTGCGGCACCTGGTACATCGCACCCGGGTCATGACCCGATCGGGCGACCCATGACCACGGTCACGACTTCGTCCACATCGCGGGCGCGCGGGTCAGGTGTCCCGATCCTCGGCTGGATCCCACCTACCCTGCGGCGATGAGCAGTGTCCGTGGCGACGTCCGCGCCTCGTGCACGGTGACGGATCGCTGGCTCGATCTCGCGCTCCTGGTGGGTGCCCTGGCTGCGGCCCTGGACGCGGTGCGGATGGCCCGTACCGTCGGGGGTGCGCAGACCTGGGTCCAGATCGGCGTCGTGGCCACCGTCGTCGCTGTGGGGCTGGTGCGCCGCGCGGCACGGCGACGCGGCACCGCCGACGGCAGCGGACGTCGGGCCGTCGCCGCGTGCGACCTCGTCCTGACGATCCCCGCGATCGTCACCCTGCTCCTCCCCGATGCGCCGCTGTCGTTCCTCTACGTGCTAGTGATGTGCCTGGTGCTCGGTTTCGACGTGGGCGCCCTGCCCGGGATCGGGTACGCCGTGGCGGTCGCGGCTTGCTACCCGATCGCGACGCTGACCTACTACGCCGACGACACCTGGCGCACGGTGCTGCTCCCCACGCTCGGTCAGCTGATCCTGTGCCTTCCGGTCGTCGGCGTCGGCCTGCTGCTGCGCGCCTGGGAGCGCGACCGCGAGGCCGCCCTCGCCGACTCGACCGCGCTGGCTCGAGCGGCGGCCCGGCTCCGCTCGGCCTCGGCCGAGGAGCGCACCCTCGCCGTGGCCCGGGAGCGGTCCCGCTCGGCCGGCGGGCTGTACCGGAGCCTGGGCCGATCCCTCGCGGCCGTGGCCACCGACCTCGAGCAGGCCCAGCGGGACCGGGCCGGCGACCCGGACGCCGCTCGGGCCGGGCTGGCGCGGGCCGAGGCGGCCAACCGCGAGGCACTGGCCCAGATGCGGCTCTGGGTCCGCGCGCTGGACCCGCCGGGGGCCGAGGACCCCACGCAGCCGGGGTCCCTGGACGCCATCGCCAAGGCCTTCCGTGGCTCCGGGCTGGAGGTGCACGTAGAGCGCCTCGGCGCGGAGTCCGTGCCCGGCGACCCGGTCGCGCTGTTCGCCACGCGGTTCGTCCAGGAGGGGCTGACCAACGTCCTGCGGCACGCCGGCCCCGGCCGCGTCGACCTGGTCGTCGAGCAGCTTCACGACGCGGTCCGCCTCCGCCTGACCAACGACGTCCGGACGGCGGATCAGGCGGTCGACGCGCCCGCGGTGCAGCTGGGCGGGGGCTTGAGCGCCCTGCACGAGCACGCCGTCCTGCTCGGGGGGACCCTCACCACCGACAGCCGGCCTGACGCGTTCGTCGTGGAGGCCGTCCTCCCGACCGCCGGGCCGACCCAGACCACGCCGAGCGTGGACGCGCCGCCGGACCGCACGGAGAGCGCCACGGCACAGGCCGCGCCGTCTCCCGGGGAGCACGTCCCGCCAGGCCCCCGCCGGCTGCGCCGCGCCCAGGTCGAGCGGGCACTCGACGTCCTCGCGGTGATCGGGCTGCTGTTCAGCGTGCTCATCGTCCGCGCGGTCGCCCAGGACTACGGGACCCGGGAGGCGGCGCTGGCGGCCCCCCTCGTCCTCCTGTGCGTCCTGGCATGGTGCGGACGCCGCTGGTCGCGTCACGGAGCGCGGTGGTGGCCGCTCCTCCTCGCAGTGCCGGCGGGCGTGCTGGTCGTCTTCCCCACCGCGGGCGAGGCCGGAATCCTCTGGGCCTTGTTGGCCGCGACCGTGCTCGCGCTGGACCGGAGGCTGCGCGAGGCCGTCGTCTTCGCGATCCTGGTCGGCGTGGTCGGGACCGGCCTGGCCGCACTGGCCTGGCCCGATCGCTCCGGGACCCTCGTCGTGGCCGCGATTCTGCTGCTCGCGGCACTGTGCGGGCGGCTGCTTCGCTCGACCGAGCAGGCGGCCCTGGAGGCCGGGCGGCGCCGAGCCGAGCTGGAGCTGGCGCACCGGCGGCTCCAGCACACCCTGATCCAGGAGCGTGAGCTGGTGCTCCTGGAGGAGCGCGGCCGCTCCGCACGCCAGCTCCATGACGGCCTCGGGCACAGCCTCACCCTGGTCTCGATGGCGCTCCAGTTCGCTGAGCGCGCCGGCGCCACCGACCCGGACCGCGCGTGGGAGGAGGTCGCCCACGCCGCCGAGATCGCGCGAACCGCCCGCGACGACGTACGGCGTTGGTCGGCCGCCCTGGGACGCGACGAGCCCACCGAGAGCGAGGAGCCCGGCACCGACGTCGAGAGCATCGCGGCCTCGTTCCGGGCCGCGGGGCTGGGGGTCACCGTGCATCGCCAAGGTGTCCGCGCAGGCGCCGGGATCGGGGGCGACCACGATGCCAGACTGTTCACGACCCGCTTCGTCCAGGAGGGATTGACCAACGTGCTCAAGCACTCGGGTGCCACGCTCGCCGAGGTCCACATCCAGCGCAGTCCGCACCAGCTGCGGATCAGCATCGCCGACGACGGCGCCGGGGCACCGGCTACGGCGCAGGGCTTCGGGCTGCACAGCCTGCGTGCGCGAGCACAGGCGCTCGGTGGGCAGGTGACGTCGGGCTCCTCGGCCGCCGGCGGCTTCGAGCTCACTGCGACCCTGCCTCTGACACCGCTGTCGACGCCCGCCGGCTCGACGACCGCCGGCTCGACGCTCGCGGCGAGCCCGGCATGAGGGTGGTGCTGGTCGACGACCAGGAGCTGATCCGGCGCGGCATGCGCCTGCTGCTCGAGACCACCGACGGCGTCGAGGTGGTCGGCGAGGCCGCCGACGGTCAGGAGGGACTCGCCGTCGTCCGGCAGCTGAGCCCGGACGTGGTGCTCACCGACGCGCGGATGCCCGGGCTCGACGGCGTCGGGCTGATCACGGCCCTGCGCACGCAGAGCGATGCGCCCCCGGCGATCGTGCTGACGACGTTCGACGACGAGCACCTGGTCCGCAGCGCCCTCGACGCCGGTGCCGCCGGGTTCCTGCTCAAGGACGCCTCGCCCGAGGAGGTGGTCAACGCCATGCACGCGGTGATCGGCGGCGGCCTGGTGATCGACCCACGCGTCGCGCGGACGGCCATGATGGCCCCCGCTGGTCCCGACGAGTCCGGCAGCCCCGGCCCGGATGCGGACTCGCCGTTCGCCGTCCTCACCCGCGCCGAACGCGACGTCGCCGCGCTCGTTGCCACCGGCGCCACCAATGCCGAGATCGCCGCCTCGCTGGTGTTGGCCGAGGGCACGGTGAAGAACCACGTGTCGGCGTTGCTGCGCAAGCTCGACCAGCGCGATCGCACCGGCCTGGCACTGCTGCTCAGCCGCTACCTGGGCTGAGCCCGGATCCACGCTGAGCGATCTCAGCCCACGGCGGGGAAGACGCAGAACTCGTTGCCCTCCGGGTCGGCCAGGACGGTCCAGCGCGGCATCTCCCACAGCCGCGTGGCCCCGGCGGCGAGGAACTCCTCGACGTCGCCGCGCACATCCCAGTGCAGCCGGTTCTTCACGGTCTTCGGCTCGGGCACGGGGGTGAAGACCAGGCAGTCGAAGGGCATGCCCGGCACGCCTTCGACCCACCACCAGGGGTTCTCGTCGGTGTCGGCCTTCGCACCGAACCGGTCGGCCCACCACCGCGCGATCATCGCCGGGTCGGTGGAGTCGACGACCACCTCGTAGACGCGGTAGTCGGGCAGGTCGGCGCGGTCGCGCACGAAGGCGCACAGCTCGCCGCCGTCGGGATCGGCGAGCACCGTCCAGCCCGGGAGCCTCTCGAGCACCGTGCCGCCGGCGGCGACCAGGTCGTCGACGTCGGCGGTCCGTACGTCGAGGTGGACCCGGTGCTTGACGGTCTTCGGCTCGGGCACCGGACACAATGCGATGTCGGCGCCCGGCTCGCCGTCCAGGCCACCCAGGTCGCCCGGGTCGTCGGGCCCGTTGCCGGCGTCGAGCCGCAGCCCGGTCGCCCGCGCCCAGAACGACGCCATCGCCGCGAACCGGTCCGCCCGCTCCGGATCCGCCGCCCCGGGGTCGTGCACGTCCAGGCAGAGCTCCATCCAGGTCGCCGTCATCCCCCGACTGTGCCATGCGGCTCCCCCACCTGTCGCTGACCCGTCAGCTATAGCGGACGGGTCAGCGCGAATTCGACGCTGACCCGTCAGCCATAGCGGACGGGTCAGCGCAAAATGGGTGAGTCAGACGCGGCGGACGTCGACCAGGACCCGCTCGCCGTCGCCGACGGTCGCGGCGGCGGGGTCGGTGAGGTCCTCGGCGACGACCATCTCGTAGGAGGTGGCGAGGGTCTCGCCGGTGATCAGCGCCTCGTGGTCGCGGACGGCGTGGGCGACCGCCGGCCCGCCGCGCAGCACGAGCGCGATCCGGTCGGAGACGTCGAGGCCGGCGTCGCGGCGCGCCTGCTGCACCGCGCGGACCAGGTCGCGCGCCAGGCCCTCGGAGGCCAGGTCGGGCGTCACCGCGGTGTCGAGGACGACGAACCCGCCGCCGGGCAGGACGCCGGTGGCGGCGTCGGCGTCGGAGCTGCCGGCGACGGTCTCCAGGGTGTACTCGCCCTCGCGCAGCGCCAACCCACCTGCGGTGACCGTGCCATCCTCGGCCACCGACCAGTCGCCGGACTTCGAGCCCTTGATCGCCTGCTGGACGTCGCGGCCCAGCCGCGGCCCGGCGGCGCGGGCGTTGACCGTGAGCTTCTGCTCGACGCCGTAGGCGGCCGCCTCGTCGCTGTCGACGTCGAGCAGCCGGACCTCCTTGACGTTCACCTCGTCGGCGACGAGCGCGGCGAGCGGCTCGATCGCGGCCGGGTCGGCCACCACCACGGTGAGCCGCGCCAGCGGCAGCCGGTTGCGCAGGTGCGCGGCCTTACGCAGCGCCGAGGTGGCCGAGCAGATCTCGCGCACCTGGTCCATCGCCGCGACCAGGCCGGCGTCTGCGGGCAGCTCGTCGGCGAGCGGCCAGTCGGTCAGGTGCACCGACCGCTCGCCGGTCAGGCCCTTCCAGATCGCCTCGCTGGTCAGCGGCAGCAGCGGTGCGGTGGCCCGGCACACGATCTCGAGCACGGTGCCCAGGGTGTCGAAGGCCTGCGGCTCCTCGTCGAAGAACCGGTCCCGCGAGCGCCGGATGTACCAGTTGGTGAGCACGTCGAGGAACGACCGCGTGGCGTCGCACGCCTCGGCGACGGCGTAGTCGTCGAGCGCGGTGGTCATGTCCTCGACGTACGCGCGGGCCTTGGCCAGCAGGTAGCGGTCGAGCGGATCGGTCGACGTCGTCGAGGAGGACGCCTCGTAGCCGGCCGCGTTGGCATAGAGCTGGAAGAAGTACCAGCTGTTCCACAGCGGGATCAGCACCTGGCGCACCGAGTCGCGGATGCCCTGCTCGGTGACGATCAGGTTGCCGCCGCGCAGGATCGGGCTGGACATGAGGAACCAGCGCATGGCGTCGGCACCGTCGCGGTCGAAGACCTCGCGGACGTCGGGATAGTTGCGCAGCGACTTAGACATCTTGTTGCCGTCGGAGCCGAGCACGATGCCGTGGCTGATGCAGTTCTCGAAGGCGGGCCTGCCGAAGATCCCGGTGGCCAGGATGTGCAGGGTGTAGAACCAGCCGCGGGTCTGCCCGATGTACTCGACGATGAAGTCGGCCGGGAAGTGGTGCTCGAACCAGTTCTGGTTCTCGAAGGGGTAGTGCACCTGGGCGTAGCTCATCGACCCGGAGTCGAACCACACGTCGAGGACGTCGGGCACCCGCCGCATCGTGCTCCGCTCCCCCTCCGGGCGCGGGTCGTCGGGGTTGGGCCGGGTGAGCTCGTCGATGAAGGGCCGGTGCAGGTCGGGCTCGCCGGCGGCGTTGGTGGGCAGCCGGCCGAAGTCGCGCTCGAGCTCGGCGAAGGAGCCGTAGACGTCGACGCGCGGGTAGGCGGCGTCGTCGCTGATCCACACCGGCACCGGGCTCCCCCAGAACCGGTTGCGGGTGATCGACCAGTCGCGGGCGTTCTCCAGCCACTTGCCGAACTGGCCGTCCTTGATGTGCTCGGGCACCCAGTTGATCTGCTGGTTGGTCTTCAGCATCTGGTCCTTGAACGCCGTCACCTCGACGAACCAGGACGAGACCCCCTTGTAGATCAGGGGCTCCCGGCAGCGCCAGCAGTGCGGGTAGGAGTGGTCGTAGGTCTCGCGGCGCAGCAGCACCGTGCCCGGGGTCACCGAGCCGGCCGTCTCGCCACGGGTGGCGGCCTTGAGGTCGTCGATGATCTGCAGGTTGGCGTCGAAGACGAGCAGGCCGGCGTAGTCGTCGACCGGGTGGGTGAACTTCCCGTCCTTGCCCACCGGCATGACGGCCTCGATGCCCTCGCGGTCGGTGATCTCCTTGTCGACCTCACCGAACGCGCCGGCGGTGTGCACCAGCCCGACACCGTCGGTGGTGGTGACGGCGTCGTCGGCCGCCACGATCCGGAAGGCGTTCTCCCGGCCGAGGTAGTAGCCGAACGGCGGCACGTAGGTGCTCTCCACCAGGTCGGCGCCCTTGTGCCGCGAGAGGATCTTCGGCTCCTCGCCGAGCTCGCGGGCATAGGCCGGGAGCCGGGCCTCGGCGAGCAGGTAGCGCGCGGTCTCGTCGGTGCCCGGCACCGGCGCCTCGACGACGACGTAGTCGATGTCGGAGCCCACCATGATCGCCAGGTTGGACGGCAGGGTCCACGGCGTCGTCGTCCACACCAGCGCGAGGGCGCCCTCGGCGGGCCCACTGGTCAGGCGCAGGCCCACGGTGACGGCGGGGTCCTGGCGCATCTGATAGACGTCGTCGTCCATCCGCAGCTCGTGGTTCGACAGCGGGGTCTCGTCGTTCCAGCAGTAGGGCAGCACCCGGAAGCCCTCGTAGATCCAGCCCTTGTCGTAGAACTGCTTGAACGCCCAGATCACCGACTCCATGTAGTCGGGATTCATGGTGCGGTAGTCGTTCTCGAAGTCGACCCAGCGCGCCTGGCGCGTCACGTAGTCACGCCACTCGCCGGTGTACTTCATCACCGACTCGCGGCAGGCGTCGTTGAACTTCTCGATGCCGAGCTCGAGGATCTCGTCGGTGGTCTTGATCCCGTTCAGCCGCATGGCCTCGAGCTCTGCGGGCAGGCCGTGGGTGTCCCACCCGAACCGGCGCTCGACCCGGCGCCCGCGCATGGTCTGGAACCGCGGGATGAGGTCCTTGACGTAGCCGGTGAGCAGATGCCCGTAGTGCGGCAGACCGTTGGCGAACGGCGGGCCGTCGTAGAACACGAACTCGTTGTCGCCGTCGACGCCCGGGTCGCGCTGGTCGATGCTCGCCTGGAACGTGCCGTCGGCCTCCCAGAACTCCAGCACCCGCTCCTCGAGCGCGGGCCAGCTCGGGTTGGACGGAAGGGGGCTCGACGTGACGTCGTCGGAACCCTTCTTGGGGTACGGCATCGGGTGCTCCTGCGGTGCGTTCTCGGGCTGGCTGTGTGGATGCTGTGCCACGAGGACGACGGATGCCGCGGTACCACCTCGCTTGCCCGCCTCCTGCAGGGACGGACCGCTTCGTTGCGGCTGTGACGGGCCCACCCGTCCGGTTCTACTGGGACCCGCCTGGCTGGTGGGGCCGTTCTTCCGGAGACTCGCCGCTGATGACGGCTCGAACGTCGGTGCCTCCCAGGGTAGGGCGCGAGCAACGGCCAGGCCAATCGATTGCCCCGCCCGGATCGATCGGCGCCGGATGGGGAAGGGTGAGGGCACAGACCGTCGTCCCGACAAGGCCCGACAAGGATCGCCATGCACCTCGCCCCCTCCCTCCCCCCGCGCCGCCTCGCTCTGCTGGCTGCCGTCCCGCTGATGTTGGCCATGGGCGCATGCGGCGACGACGACACCGACGACACCGACGGCGCGAACGACTCCGCCGACTCGTCCTCGAGCGCACCGCAGGGGGACGGCACCGGATCGGACGCCAACGGCGCGGGCGGCGCCGAGGGCACCGACGACGAGGTCATCGAGACGGTGGCGGCCACGGCCGCCGGCGCCGTCGACGAGGGCATCGCCTTCGCCATCGAGCGCGAGGACGACGGCTGGGAGGTCGAGGTGGTCGGCCCGACCGGCCGTCGCAGCGACGTCGTGGTCAGCGTCGACGGGGCCGAGGTCGTCAGCGGCCCGACCGCGGAGAGCACCTCCACCGACGACCTGGCCGAGAACAACCGGCTGCGCGAGGCCGGCACGATCGACCTGGCCGCGGCACTGGCCGCGGCCCGTGCCGAGGTGCCGACGGGCCCGATCGACTCGATCGAGCTCGACGAGCTCGACCGCGCCCTGTGGGAGGTCGAGTTCGACTTCACCGCCCCGGCACGAGCCTTGAAGCTCGACGCCGTCACGGGCGAGGTCGTCGAGGTCGAGACCCGCGACTGACGCCCTTGTCACCGGCGACCACTATGCTCGCGGGAGTCCGGTCCACGACCAGGGATGGCAGCGGGTTGCCACCCGAAGGAGGAGCGCATGACGACGTCCCCCCGGCCGCAAGAGATCCTGAGGCGCCCGCCTGCGGCCACGATCTTCCTGGTCCTCGAGATCGACCAAGGTGGCGAGGACACCGTTCGCGACCTGCTCTCGGACGTGTCGAACCTGCTGCGCGCCACGGGGTTCCGCTCCCCGGTCGATGACCTCAACTGCATCGTCGGCATCGGCTCGCGCCTGTGGGACCGGATGTTCGATGCGCCCAAGCCGGCCAAGCTGCACCCGTTCAAGACGGTGGTCGGCGAGACGCACACCGCGCCGTCGACGCCGGGCGACCTGCTCTTCCACATCCGGGCTGAGCGTCTCGACCTGTGCTTCGAGCTCGCCCACCACTTCATGGAGCGCCTCAAGGGCGTGTCGCGAGTCGTCGACGAGGTCCACGGCTTCCGCTACTTCGACGAGCGCGACCTGCTCGGCTTCGTCGACGGCGCCGAGAACCCCACCGGCGTGGCTGCGGAGGCCTCGGTCTTCATCGGCGAGGAGGACGCCGAGCACCAGGGCGGCAGCTACGTGATCATCCAGAAGTACCTGCACGACCTCGCCGGCTGGAACGCGCTGACGGTGGAGAACCAGGAGGCCCGCGTCGGCCGCCACAAGCTCAGCGACGTCGAGATCCCCGACGACGAGAAGGCCTCCAACTCCCACGTCGTGCTGAACACGATCGTCGACGAGAACGGCGTGGAGCACGACATCGTGCGCGACAACATGCCCTTCGGCCGCGTCGGCAGCGCCGAGTTCGGCACGTTCTTCATCGGCTACGCCGCCGACGTCACCGTCACCGAGACCATGCTCGAGCGGATGTTCATCGGGGTGCCCCCGGGCAACCACGACGGACTGCTCGACTTCTCCACCGCGGTCACCGGGTGCCTGTTCTACGTCCCCACCGCGGACTTCCTCGACGATCCCCCACCGGGTCCCGCCGCGTCCGCCACGTCGGCTGCCGGTACGCAGGACCCTGCTGAGGACTCAGCCCCGTCATCCCCCTCCGAGGCCGCACCCGCGGCCGACTCGGACGGCTCACTCGGAATCGGAAGCATGCGAAAGGGCGACTCATGAGCAATCTCCATCGGAATCTGGCCCCAGTCACCGAGGCGGCGTGGGCCCAGATCGAGGACGAGGCGCGGCGCACCTTCAAGCGCAACATCGCCGGTCGCCGCGTCGTCGACGTCGCCGGCCCCGACGGCCCCGCGCTGTCCGCGGTCGGCACCGGTCACATCCACCCGCTCGACACCCACACCGAGGGTGTGCGCGTCATGGCCCGCCAGGTCCAGCCGCTCATCGAGCTCCGCGCGCCGTTCACCGTCACCCGCGCGGCCGTCGACGACGTCGAGCGCGGCGCGCAGGACTCCGACTGGCAGCCGGTCAAGGACGCCGCCAAGAAGATCGCCTTCGCCGAGGACCGAGCCATCGTCGACGGTCTCTCCTCTGCCGACATCGGCGGGATCGCGCCCGGCAGCTCCAACCCGGCGCTGACCCTGCCGGGCAACGCGGTCGAGATCACCGACACCGTGGCCAAGGCACTCAGCGCACTGCGGCTCGCCGGCGTCGACGGCCCGTACTCGCTGCTGCTGTCGGCCGAGGCCTACACCGAGGTCGCCGAGACCACCGACCACGGCTACCCGGTGCGCGAGCACGTCTCCCGCATGCTGGGCGACGGCGGCGAGGTGATCTGGGCCCCGGCCATCCAGGGCGGACTCCTCGTCTCGACCCGCGGCGGCGACTACGAGCTCCAGCTCGGCCAGGACCTCTCGATCGGCTACCTCTCCCACACCGACGACACCATCGAGCTCTACCTCCAGGAGAGCCTCACGTTCATGGCCTTCACCGCTGAGTCCAGCGTCGTGCTCAACGCACCGAGCACCGCGACGAAGTAGCAGCCGATGGCAGAGCCGTTGCGCGGCGAGCGGGCGGTGGTGCTCAACTACCTGGCCCACTTCCGCTCGACGTTCGAGGCGCTGTGCGAGGGGCTCGACGACGACCAGCTGGCCACCCGGTCGGTGCCGCCGTCGTCGATGTCCCTGCTCGGGCTGCTGCGTCATCTGGCGGCCGTGGAGTACTCCTGGTTCCGCCGCGTCATGGAGCGGCGGCTCGACCGCCCGAAGATGTGGGGCAAGGACGAGCACCGCGACGCCGACTTCGACGGCGCCGTGGCCGACCCCGACGTCGTCGCCGAGGCGTGGGCGGCCTGGCGCGCGGAGGTCGAGTTCGCCGAGCAGTGGGTCGACGCGGCGCCGTCCTTCGACGTCACGGGCGAGCTCGACACCCCCGACGGGCGCATCGACATCGAGCTGCGCGACGTCTTGGTGCACCTGGTGGAGGAGTACGCCCGGCACTGCGGCCACGCCGACCTCCTCCGCGAACGGATCGACGGCCGCACCGGCATCGGCTCCTGACGCCGACCGCCGCAGGTCCAGCGAGCGAGCGCGGCAACCCCCTCCCTGCCGACGTCCCGAGGAGGGCTTACGAGGTTTCGTCGGCGCGGACCGCGCTCGTCCCTCACGCGTCCCGCTTGCTCAACCTCCGAGGCCAGCCCACCCCGCCGGAGGTTGAGCAAGCGAGCGCCAGCGAGCGCTGACGAAACCCCGGCAACCGTCCCTGCCAACGCCCCCGACGACAACCGTCCGACGTCGTCGGCGCGCACGCCCGGCCTCTGGGCGCGCCGACGACCGAGGGGCAGCCCTCTTCTAGGGTTCAACCCATGAGCGAGTCCGCAGCCGGCTGGTCCCTGGTCACCCTCGACGCCGAGGGCGCCGTCCTCGACGCCTGGTTCCCGCACCCGGTGCTCGGCGCCCTGCCGGCCGAGCCGGGGCCGCTGGAGGGGATGGGCGGCACCGACGCCGTGCGCGGGGTGACCCGCGAGGTGCGCAAGGTCGAGATCGCCGACCTGGCCGCCGCGCCGACGTCGGCCGAGGACGTCTGGCTGCGGCTCCACCTGCTCTCGCACCGCCTCGTCCGACCGCACGGCTGCTCGATGGAGGGCGCCTTCGGCCTCCTCACGAACGTCGTGTGGACCTCGGCCGGACCGTGTGCCGTGGCCGGCTTCGAGCTCACCCGGGCCCGGCTGAAGGCCGCCGGCGAGCACGTGAGCGTGTACGGCATCGACAAGTTCCCGCGGATGACCGACTACGTCGTCCCCTCCGGCGTCCGGATCGCCGACGCCGACCGGGTCCGCCTCGGCGCCTACCTCGCCGAGGGCACCACGGTGATGCACGAGGGCTTCGTGAACTTCAACGCCGGCACCCTCGGCGCCTCCATGGTCGAGGGCCGGATCTCGGCCGGTGTCGTCGTGGGCGACGGCTCCGACATCGGCGGCGGCGCCTCGATCATGGGCACCCTCTCCGGTGGCGGTACGGCCGTCATCTCGATCGGCGAACGCTGCCTGCTCGGCGCGAACGCCGGGGTCGGCATCTCGTTGGGCGACGACTGCGTCGTCGAGGCGGGCTGCTACGTCACCGCGGGCACCAAGGTCACCGTCGTGGACGGCGCCGGCAAGCCGCAGGGCGTCGTCAAGGCGGCCGAGCTGTCCGGACGCGACAACGTGCTCTTCCGCCGCAACTCGGTCACCGGCACCGTCGAGGCCGTCCCGTGGAAGGGCGACGGCATCGCCCTGAACGACGCGCTCCACGCCAACTGACCCACGGCCGCACGCCCGTCGATCTCCCGGTTCGGGCGTGATCGCGCCGAGACGGACAACCACCTCTCCCCCACACTGGGCGCATGGCGGAGGGGGCGAGACGACGAGGCGTCCTGCCCGCGCTGGTCGGGATAGGCGCCCTGTTCGCGGTGACGGCGCTGAGCATCAACGCCCTGATCGACGGCGACCTGCCGTTCCTCGGCGGGCCCGAGGGCTGCACGGCCACCGTCGACGGTCGCAGCGTCGAGCTCAGCCTCGAACAGGCCGAGAACGCCTCGCTGATCGCCGCGATCTCGGTGCAGCGGGGGCTCCCCGCCCGGGCGGCGTCGATCGCGTTGGCCACCGCCTACCAGGAGTCCGACCTCCACAACATCGACTACGGCGACCGGGACTCGCTCGGGCTCTTCCAGCAGCGTCCGTCACAGGGCTGGGGCAGCCGGGCCCAGATCCTCGACCCGGTATACGCGACCAACGCCTTCTACGACGCCCTCGTCGGCATCGACGGCTACCGCGACCTCGAGATCACCGTCGCGGCCCAGACCGTGCAGCGCTCGGGCTATCCGGACGCCTACGCCGACCATGAGGGCGACGCGAGGGTGCTCGCCTCGGCACTGACCGGGCAGAGCAGGGCGTCCTTCGCCTGCCGCATCGACGGCGACGCCGAGAGGTCCTCGGCCGAGCTCAACGCTCGCGGTCTCACCGAGCGCGCCGACGTCGTGCGCGCCGACGTGCGCACGGTCTTCGGCGACATCCAGATGGGCGGCTTCGAGCCCGGCGGGGTGAGCAGCGGGCACATGGAGGGCTCGGCCCACTACGACGGCCGAGCCATCGACCTGTTCTTCCGCCCCGTGAACGAGGCGAACAAGACCCGGGGGTGGGCGTTGGCGCAGTACCTGGTCGCGCACGCCGCGCGCCTCCAGGTCCACACCGTGATCTTCGACGACCGGATCTGGGTGGCCGGCAAGGACGACTCCTGGCGCGACTACCGCGCGCCCACGAACGCCGACCCGCGCACCCAGGCCATCCTCGAGCACCGCGACCACGTGCACGTCGACGTCTTCGAGTGAGCCGTCCCGGTCACCGGTCTACCGGCGCCCACTCCAGGCGGTCCTCGACCCGCCGGATCAGCACGGGGCCGGTCGAGGCGAGGACGTCGTCGAGATCGTCGCACGGGCGCCAGTCCGCCGACGGACGACGGACCGCCGCGGCACCGTCGACCACCGACTGCAGTCGAGCACCCAGTACTGCCGGGTCACCGAGCTCGGCCCGGTAGGCGGCGATCAGCTCTCCCAGGTCCTCGAGGACCCCGGCGAGGGCCTCGGCGTTGTCGGCGAGCATGTTGCGGGTCCGTTCGGCGTTGCGGCCGGCCACGCGGGTGCCGTCGCCGAAGCTGCCCGCCGCGAGGTGGGCCGCGCTCGGCTCTCCGCCGCGACCGGTGAGCTCCAGGAGAGCGTTGGCGAGCACGTGGGGCGCATGGCTGACCAGGGCGACGGCGCGGTCGTGCTCGGCGGCGTCGAGCACCACGGCGGTGGCCGCGAACGCGTCCACGACGAACCGGACCACGTCGGCGACCGGGCCGTCGCCACGCACGACGGCCCAACGCACCCCGACCAGCAGGTCGGCGAAGGAGTGGGCGAAGCCGGACTGCTCGGTCCCGGCCATCGGATGCGCGCCGACGTAGCGGCCCGCCAGCCCGGCCGCGTCGGCGGCGCGCGCTGCGGCCACCTTCACACTGCCGACGTCGACGACGACCGCCCCCGGCGCCGCGAGGGCGCACTCGGCGAGGACGGCGGGCAGCGCGTCGAGCGGGGTCGCGACGACCACCAGGTCGCGGTCTGCTCCCACCTCGCCCAGCGACGCGGCGACGGCGAGGCCGGCCGCCGCGGCCCCGGCGCGCGTCTGCGGGTCGGGGTCGACGACCACGACGTCGAGTCCGGCGCCGTGCAGCCGCCGCGCGACCGAGCCACCGATCAGTCCGGCACCGACCACCGCGACCTTGGCGAAGGGGTGGCGCGAGCTCATCGCCCGGCCAGCTCGGCGAGCGGCGAGATCCGGCCGAGAGCACGAGCGGTGGCGCCCAGGTGAGCCCACTCGGCGCGCATCTCCTCGAAGTCCTCGGGCGTGAAGCTGCCGGCGAGGAAGAGCAGGAACACGAAGATGCCGGGTCGGGCAGGGACCGGCCGGGTCACCAGGTTGGTCATGTTGACGCCTCGGTCCTCCAGGACGCCGAGCAGTCGCCGGAGCAGGCCGGGGACGTTGGTCTCGGGGTCGAGGCTGACCAGCAGACCCTCGTCGCCCGACCCGCCGCCTCCGTGGGCCGGCAGGTCGCCGGCGGACACGAGCGCGAACTGGGTGTACGCGGCGGCGTTGTCCTCGATCGCCTCGGCGACGGTGTGCAGGTCGTAGAGGGTGCCGCAGATGCGGGCGCCGATCCCGATCTCGCCGGGTCCGAGGTCGCGGCAGGCCGCGGCGGTCGAGGACGCCTCTCGAGTGGCGAGTCCGCGCGACGCGATCCACTCGCGGCACTGGGCGAGCGCGTGCGGGTGGCTCACCGCGACGTGTGCCTCCACACCGGGGTCGCGGGAGAAGGCGTCGAAGGAGATCGGGAGCACCACGCTCTCGGCGATCGTGAGCTCGGGCCGGACCAGCAGGCCATCGAGGGTGGGGACCACGACCCCGTTGACGGAGTTGTCGATCGGGACCACCGCGTGCGTCGCCGTCCCGGCCACGACGGCCGCCAGGGCCTCCGCCGCCGACGCCGTCGGCGTCGCGCTGCCGGCCAGCGCCGGCCGCAGCACCGCGGCGGCCTGATGGGTGAAGGTGCCCGACGGCCCGAGGTAGACCAGGCTCACCCGGCTGCTCCGTCGAGCTCGAACGCGGCGAGCACCCGACTGGCGAAGCCCACCTCCGAGAGGGCCTCGCGCAGATCGCCCACGCGGTCGGTGCCGGTACGGAAGCCGAGGTAGAAGTCGTGACGTCCCGGACCGAGCGGGTCGCTGTGCAGGAAGTCGAGGTCGAGCCCGAGAGCGCTGAAGCGTTCGAGCGCCACCATGAGGGTGCCGGCCGCCTCGTGCTCGGGGCTCATCGACCACCAGACCACCCCCGATCCGGTGGGCGCCGGATTGCGGGTGACCAGGCCGTAGGTCAGCTCGGCCTGGTCGTCGAGGTAGCCCGGGACGTCGGTGGCGTCGTCGGGCACCTCGTCGACGTCGAGGACCGCCGAGCCGAGCCCACGGCCGATCGCCAACAGCTCCTCGGTGCCGGTGTCGTCGGGCAGCACACGGAAGGAGACACCCGCCCGGCCGAGGGCGCCGACGACGTCCGCGTAGGTCTGCTGGCGCAGCGCGACGCCGGCGATCTCGGCGCTGCCCTCGCCCAGCCGGCACCAGCGCCACGGCGCCGGGAGCCGGGCGACGCGTCCGATGTGCAGACCCACTGCCGAGGCGTTGAGGGCTCGCAGCAGGCGGACCGGCGGCGACGTCGGGTCGCCGATGCGGACCAGGCCCTCGACGTCGGAGGCCACCTCGAGGGTCGCCATCAGCTCCGGATAGCCCTGGAGCCCGACGAGGAAGTCGCTGCCATTCCACTCCAGAGCGCGACGGGCGCGCTCGACCAACGTGGGTGGATCGATGCTGGGGTGGGCGAGGGAACAGATCACGATGGGTCGAACTCCTGGGTCAGACGTTGTGCGGCGAGAGCGACGGCGTCGTCGGGGGCGGTGAGGGCGAAGCGGACATGGTCGGCACCGGCCTCGCCGTACTCGATGCCGGCCACGACGATCAGGCCGAGATCTGCGAGCCGTCCGACGGTGGCGAGGCCCGGTTCCCCGCGGGTCGCCCAGAGATAGAGCCCGGCCTCGCTGTGGTCGATGCGGAAGCCGGCCGCCTCCAGCGCCGGGCGCAGCACGTCGCGGCGCGCGGCGTACCGGGCGCGCTGTGCGGCGACGTGCGCGTCGTCGTCGAGTGCGGCGACGGCCGCGCCCTGCTGAGGGTTCGCGAGCCCGAGGCCGAGGTTGCGACGGATCGAGACGAGCTCTGCCACCACGTCGGCGTCGCCGGAGAGGAAGCCGATGCGATAGCCGGCGAGATTGGATCGCTTGCTCAGGGAGTGCATCGCGACCAGGCCCTCGTGGCTGCCGCCGCAGATGTCCGGATGCAGCACGCTGACCGGGGTCGCCTCCCAACCCAGGTCGAGGTAGCACTCGTCGGAGGCGAGGAGGACGTCGTGGCCGCGGCACCACTCGACGAGCTCGCGCAGCGCTTCGGGCGCCAGCACCCGGCCGGTCGGGTTCGACGGCGAGTTGACCCAGACCAGCCTCGGGACCTCGGGCAGCGCCTCCAGGTCGGCCACGGAGTCTGCGTAGGCGGTGGTGGCTCCGACCAGCGCGGCGCCGACGGCGTAGGTCGGGTAAGCCGGGGTCGGCTGCGCCACGACGTCACCGGCGCCGAGGCCGAGGTGGAGCGGCAAGGAGCCGATCAGCTCCTTGGTGCCGATCGTGGGCAGCACCTGCGACTCGTCGAGCCCGGTCACGCCATGGGCCCGCTCGAGCCAGCCGACCACGGCCTCACGAAGGGCCCGGCGGCCGACGGTGAGCGGGTAGCCGGGGGCATCGGCGTGCGCGGCCAGGGCGTCGCGGACGACGTCGGGCGTCGGGTCGGTCGGGGCTCCGATCGAGAGATCGACGACCGGCCCCGGGTAGCGCTCAGCCCGCTCGCGAACGGCGGCGAGCCCGGTCTGAACGGCGGCGGGGAGTCGCGCCGAGACCGCGTCCGGTCCTCGGGCCACTAGTGGGGGTGCCTCACTCGTCGTGCTCTTGCGGCTCCAACGCCGCGACGAACGGGTGGTCGTGGTCGATGACGCCCATCTTCGCGGCGCCACCCGGAGAGCCGATCTCGTCGAAGAAGCCCACGTTCGCGGTGTAGTACTCCTTCCACTCCTCCGGGGTGTCGTCCTCGTAGAAGATGGCCTCCACCGGGCAGACCGGCTCGCAGGCACCGCAGTCGACGCACTCGTCGGGCTGGATGTAGAGCATCCGCTTGCCCTCGTAGATGCAGTCGACCGGGCACTCGTCGACGCAGGCACGGTCCTTCAGGTCGACGCAGGGCTGCGCGATGACGTAGGTCATCAGTTCCTCCAAAATTGTGCAGGGGTGTGGTGCTGTGGTCCGAGGCGAACCGGACCTGGTGCCGGCCGGTGCGAGCGCACTTCTCAGCCTAGTATCCCGGGCGTGTCCGCCGATCACGAGCCCACCGCGCCGAATCCCGCCCACGGGCTCGGCCCGCACGTCGTCGGGTCGCGGATCGTCGTACGGCGGGTGCTGCGCGGCGAGACCGGACCGAGCGGCGGACCCGCGATGACCGACCTGCTCGGCATCTGCGAGGCCTGGGACGGCGAGGCCTGCGTCGTCCGGCCCGAGGGCGGTGCGCCCGTGCGGATCGCCCTGCGCGACATCGTCTCGGGCAAGCCGGTGCCGCCGCGCGCCTCGGTGCGAGACCGGGTTCCGGCGCGCGACGCGCAGGTCCACGGCTTCGCCCTCTTCCCCGACCTGGTCACCGAGCCGCTGGGCGCCTGGATCCTGCGCGACTCCGCGACGGCCACCGCCCGGCGAGCCAACTCGGTGCTCGCGTTCGGACCCTCGGGCCTCGACGACGAGGCGGCCGTGGCGGCGGTCCGCGCTCACTACGAGCGGCCAGTGGCGGCGGTCCGAGCCGGGTCGGAGGAGGAGACGCTGTTCACCGCCCGCGGCTGGGTGCCCGAGTCGACCGACGCCGACACCCTCTTCCAGGTGACCGGCGTCGCGCAGCTCTCGCGGGCCCTGCGCCGAGTGGGTGCCGACGAGGCCGACCTCGTCGTGGAGGACCGCGCACGAGCGGGATCCGCCACGGCGACGGCCCGACTCGACCAGCGGGCATCCGGGGTGGCCGGGTACGCCGACGACTGGCTCGGATTCCGTTCGATCCAGGTCGAGCCGACCCATCGACGTCGCGGGCACGGCCTGGCGGTGATGTCCGCGCTCACCACGTGGGGCGCGGAGCAGGGCGCCCTCACCGCCTACCTCCAGGTCCTCGCCGACAACGCACCCGCGCTGGCGCTCTACGAACGACTGGGCTTTCGCACCCACCATCGCTATCGCTACCTGACCCCGCCGGCCTGAGACCCGCACGCACACGTGCGCACACGTCGTTGCGCATCGACCGTTGCGCATTGGTCGTTGCGCATTGGTCATCGCGCAAACCGACGTGCGGATCTCGCGGCCGAGCCGTAGCATCGTCGCGTCCGGGCGAGGCGTGACGACCCTCGTGACATGCCGGGGCCGTGCGTCCGACGTCACCGACGAGAGGCCGGCCCCACCAGTGCGTGGGCCCCGGCGAAGGTGTGGTGGCACCGCGACCTGACCCCCGCCCACACCTCCAGGGTTTCCCTACTGGAGGTGAATCGGATGGCATTGCAACGCACACACTGTTCTGACCTGACCCACGTCGTCCCCGGCGAGCCGGTGCGACTTCAAGGCTGGGTCCACCGGCGCCGCGAGCTGGCAGCGCTGATCTTCCTCGTCGTGCGCGACCGGACCGGGCTGGCGCAGGTCGTCGTCCGCGAGGGCGACCCCGCCTGGGGCGCGGTGCCGCCCGAGGAGACGCCGATCGAGGTGAGCGGCACCGCCACCGCGAACGCCCAGGCGCCTGGCGGCATCGAACTCACCGCAGCCACGGTCGTCGCGCTCGGCGAGCCCGCGGACACGCCACCGGTGGAGCTGTGGCGTCCCGGCCTGAACGCGGCGCTCCCGACGCTGCTGGACCACGCAGCCACCACATGGCGCCATCCGCTCCAGCGCGCCCGGTGGGAGCTCGCCGCGGCAAGCCTGCACGGCTTCCGCGCCACGCT
Source organism: Nocardioides epinepheli (assembly GCF_037936805.1). Taxonomy (NCBI): domain Bacteria; kingdom Bacillati; phylum Actinomycetota; class Actinomycetes; order Propionibacteriales; family Nocardioidaceae; genus Nocardioides; species Nocardioides epinepheli. The sequence goes on from NZ_JBBMMC010000012.1 coordinate 65,565, forward strand.
CGACGCGGGCGGCTTCACCGAGGTGCACTCCCCCAAGCTCGTCGAGTCGGCCACCGAGTCCGGCGCGAACGTGTTCGAGGTCGACTACTTCGGCCGGCCCGCCTACCTCGCGCAGAGCCCGCAGTTCTACAAGCAGGTGCTGGTCGGCGTCTTCGAGCGGGTCTACGAGGTGGGCCCGGTGTTCCGTGCCGAGCCGCACGACACGGTGCGCCATCTGGCGCAGTACGTCTCCCTCGACGTCGAGCTGGGCTTCATCGAGTCGCACCGCGAGGTGATCGCCTGCCTGCGCGACGTCGTCGCCGGCATGGTCGCGGCGGTGCACGAGCGCGCGGCGTCCGCCGTCGAACGGCTCGGCATCACGGTGCCGGCGGTGCCGGAGGAGATCCCGGTGCTGCACTTCCGCGACGCGCTGCGGCTCGTCGGCGCTCCTGACGACGAGCCCGACCTGGCGCCTGCGCACGAACGCGCGCTGGGAGCGTGGGCGATGGAGACCCACGGCTCGGACTTCGTGGTGGTCGAGGGCTACCCGACGGCGTCCAGGGCGTTCTACAGCCACCCCGACCCGGAGGACCCCCACTGGTCGCGCTCGTTCGACCTGATCTTCCGCGGGACCGAGCTGGTCAGCGGCGCCCAGCGTCTGCACCGCTACGCCGACTACGTCCGCGTGCTGGAGCAGCGTGGCTACGACTACGCCCCGTTCGCCTCCTACGTGGAGTCCTTCCGACGCGGCATCCCGCCGCACGGCGGCTTCGCGATCGGCCTGGAGCGCTGGGTCTCCCGCCTGGTGGAGGCGCCCAACATCCGCGAGGTCACCCTCTTTCCCCGCGACCTGCACCGCCTGGCGCCCTGACGGCGCCACCACGTGCCGGCCTGAGGGCCTGCCGACCCGGGGTCCTCACCACTTGGGGGGCGTGTTGACGTGCAACGAGACCGCGTCGCCGTCGCGCGCCTCCCAACGGTGGGGGCTGTCACTGGAGTGCCACAGGGCATCTCCGCTCTCCAGTTCGTAGGTCTCGTCCCCCACGATGTAGGTGACGCGGCCCGAGACGACGAAGATCAGCTCCTCACCCTCGTGCGAGAAGGCCTCGAACCGGCCACCGCCCGCCTCGGTGCGGTACAGGGTGGCCTGCAGCGCTGTGCCGGAACGGGGGATCAGCGTCTCGGCTCGGGCACGGAGGGCGCCTGTCGCCTCCGCCTCTAGGGCGGGCCCTTCGCCGCCGCGCACCATGAGTGGCTGCGGTCCCGCGTCGCGCTGGAGGAGGTCGACGATCTCGGCGTCCCAGAACGCGGCGATGCGACGCAGGGTGTCGACGGTGACTCCGGTGTGACCTCGCTCCAGCCGGCTCAGGAAGGACTCGGTGAGGCTGGTCCCCCGAGCGACATCGGCCAGGGACTGCCCGTGCGACTTCCGAAGGCGCCGGATCCGGCGGCCCAGCTCCAGTGCATCCCGATCAGGCATGCTGCACGCTATCCCGAAAATTGAGTGTCATACAAATTCTTTGCCTTCAGCGCATTGACCCTGACTCAACCAATTTGCATAGTGTTCAACGTGACACCACGTTTCCACACACAGACGGCGCTGGTGACCGGAGCGGCCTCCGGCATCGGGCGGGCCGTCGCCCAGCGACTGGCCGACGAGGGGGCCAGGGTCTGGGTCCTCGACCGCGATGGCCAGCAGGCACTCCGCGCCGCAGCGGAGATCCGCGCCTCGGGTGGGAACGCCGAGGGCCGTGCCCTCGACGTCACCGACGCAGAGGCCTTCACCGCCACGGTGGAGCGAGTCCTGGAGTCCGACGACCGCGTCGACGTCTTGGTGAACAACGCCGGGATCACCCTCGCCGCGCCGGTGTGGCAGACCGACTCGGCCGACTGGGCGCAGGTCCTCGCGGTCAACCTGACCGGCGTGTTCCACGGCATCCGTGCCGTGTTCCCGACCATGATCGCGGCCGGCCGCGGCGCGATCGTCAACACCTCCTCCGATGCCGGGCTGGTGGGTTGGCCGGGCCAAGCCGCCTACTGCGCGAGCAAGAGCGGCGTGATCGGGCTGACGCGGTCCGCGGCGATGGATGGGGCCCCCCACGGGATCCGGGTGAACGCCGTGTGTCCGGCGTTCACCCGGACACCCCTGGTGGAGGACTGGGTCCGAGCGCAGTCCGACCCGGACGCCGCCCGGCGAGAGGTGGCCGCCGAGCAGCCGCTGGGGCGCATGGGCGAGCCTTCGGAGATCGCCGCCGCGATCGCCTTCCTGGCCTCCGCAGAGGCCGACTTCGTGACCGGGGTCGCGATGCCCGTCGACGGCGGGGTGACCGCACGATGAGCCTCACGCCGGACGCCGCCGCGGCACCGCGCGGATCCCGGCTCGCCGGACGGGTCGCGATCGTCACCGGCGCCGCCCAAGGAATAGGCGCCGCCGTCGTCGACCTGTTCCTCGACGAGGGCGCCCGCGTCGTCTGCGTCGACCACAACCCCGAGTCCCTCGCGGCGAGGTGGGGCGCGGCCGACGCCGCACACTGCCTCAGCGTCACCGCCGACGTCTCCGACGAGGACGCGGTGGCCCGGAGCGTCGCGGCGACGGTGGAGGTGTTCGGCGGCGTGGACGTCGTCGTGAACGTCGCCGGGATCGCCGGGCCGCAGACCCCTGCCGGAGACACACCGGTCGAGGAGTGGGACCGCACCCAGGAGGTCAACCTTCGCGGCACCTTCTTGATGGTCAAGCACTGCCTGCCGTCGCTGGTCGCGCGCCGCGGCGCGGTGGTCAACATCGCCTCCGCGCTGGCTCTGGTGGGCTGGCCCGACGAGAGCGCCTACGGCCCCTCGAAGGCGGGCGTAGTGCAGTTCACCAAGTCCGTCGCCCTCGACTATGCGCCCCACGTTCGGTCCAACTGCGTGTGCCCCGGCGCGGTGCGCACGCCCATGATCACCTCGGTCCTCGAGGGGACGCCCGACCTCGAACGTGCCCTGGCCGAGTACGGCAGCATCCACCCCCTGGGCGGTCGGCTCGCCGAGCCGCACCAGATCGCCGACGCCGTCCTCTTCCTCGCCAGCGACGACGCCTCCTTCGTGACCGGCATCGCCCTGCCCGTCGACGGCGGCTTCACCGCCACCTAGCCCGCACCGTGCGTGGCCGGAAGCCACGCGATCGAGATCCACGCCTCCCCGCACCATTCCGCTGTCCCTCTATGAAAGGCAGGGCCAGATGTCTGACCCCGAAGTGTCCTCCGACCACAGGAACGAGCTGCCCGGCGGCGCGCTCGGCGTCGTCGGAATCGTCGTCATGTCCGCGGTGCTCATGGGCCCTGCGATCTCGCTGTTCTTCAACGCCCCGGTCATGGCCGGCAGCGCCGGGGCGGCGGTGCCGCTGGTGTTCCTCGTCTCCATGGTCGGAATCCTGTTCACCGCCTACTCGGTGGCGCAGTACTCGGCGAAGGTGGCCTCGGCCGGATCGTTCTTCGGCTTCGTGCGGCAGGCGGCCGGCCCGCGTGCGGGCTTCCTGGTCGGCTGGTGCACCTTCGGCGCCTACCTCGGCGCCGCGATGGGCGGCAGCATCGTGACCGGAGCCTTCTTGTCCTCGATCCTCGAGGCGCACTTCGGGATCGCCATCTCCTACTTCTGGACGACGCTGCTCACGCTCGTGGTGGCCGTCGGGCTCTCGATCCGCGGGATCAAGCTCTCCGAGCGCTTCAGCATCGTGATGCTCAGCATCGAGGTCGTCGCGATCGTCGTGGTGATCGGCGCGATCTTCCTCCAAGGCGGCGCCGACGGATTCAGCGCCGCGCCCTTCGATCTCGGTGAGAGCAGCCTGTCGGGCATCCGGCTCGCGATGGTGTTCGGAGTGCTGTCCTTCGCCGGCTTCGAGATCTCCGCGTCCTTGGCCGAGGAGACGCGCAACCCGCTGCGCAGCGTGCCGATCGCCGTGCTCGGGTGCACGCTGGTGATCGGGCTGATCTACATCGTCGGCAGCTACGGCGTCGTGATCGGCTACGGCACCGACAACGTGCAGGCACTGGCCACCGATGCCTCGTCGTTCGACACCCTCGCCAAGGAGTTCGCCAACCCGATCCGGCCGCTGGTGGACCTGATCCTGATCAACTCGCTGCTCGGCGCGGTGATCGCGATCGTCAACAGCTTCGCTCGCGTGGCCTTCGCCCTCGGGCGCGAGGGACTGATCCCGTCCGCGTTCGGCGCGACCAACCAGCGGTTCCGCACCCCGCACGTGGCACTGCTCTCGATCGGCGTCGCCGGCACGCTGGCCGCCGGGCTCCTGGCCGCCAACGGCGTCGACGGACTGGTCGGGTACTCCTACGTCTCGACGCCGGCCAGCCTTCTGCTGATCCTGGTCTTCATCATGGCGAACACCTGCCTGTGGCGCTTCTACCTTCGCCAGTACCGCGGGCAGTTCAGCGTCCTCAAGCACGTCGTGGTTCCCGCGCTCGGCTCACTGGTGCTCCTCGTCCCGCTCGTCGGGCAGTTCTATCCCAAGCCGCCCGCGCCGCTCGACACGCTGCCGCTCTACGCGGCGGGCTGGATCGTCCTCGGCGTCGTGCTGTTGGTGCTGAACCGCCGCCGGGTCGACGCGATCGACGCCCCGTTCGTGACGGCGTCGGAGGAGGTCACCTCGTGACTGCGAAGGCGAGCACCCGGTACCACCGGCTCCCCGACGGGACCCGTCTGGCCTATACCGAGCTCGGCGCGGGCCAGCCGGTCATCCTGCTGCACGGGGTGCTGGGGTCGCGACGGTTCTACGAACGGAACATCGATGCTCTGGCCGAGCACTTCCATGTCTTCGCCGTCGATCTACGCGGCCATGGGGACTCCGATGACTCCCAGGGCGGCAACACCGTGGCGCAGTACGCGCGCGACGTCGACCACTTCCTGGCCGCGCGAGACCTGAGCGAGGTGGTCGGCGTCGGCTGGTCGATGGGCAACTTCGTGATCTGGGACTACCTGCAACAGTTCGGCTCAGCCAGCCGGATCGCCGCCCAGGTCTGCATCTCCCAAGGACCCAGCGACCTCAACGCGAACGGCTGGGAACACGGATTCACCGACCACCACGGCCTGCGGGACCTGATCGCGATGACCCAGGACGACTACGCCGGCATGTGTGCCTACCTGGCCACCGTGTTCACCCAGCAGTTGCCCTCGGCCGAGGACCAGGCGTGGATGGTCGAGGAGCAGTTGAAGGTGCTGCCCAACACCGCCGGCTGCATCCTCACCGACCAGACCCAACGCGACTACCGCGAGGTCATCCCCTCCCTGCCGGTCCCGATGCTCGCGGTGTGGGGAAGCGACGAGAAGTGCCTGCCGGTGGCGGCGGGCGCCTGGGTCGCCACCCACGCCCCCCGCGTCACCTTCGTCGTCCTCGAGCGCAGCGGCCACATGCCGATGTGGGAGGAGCCGGAGCTGTTCAACCCGATGACCGTCGACTGGATCCGGTCGCTCGCTTTGTGACCGGAGCCAGCACGCACCGAAGGAAGACCCATGCCCGCTGCCTCACCGCCCCGGCGGTCGTCGTCCACCGCGATGATCGACCAGGCCGTCGCTCTGGACGCCGCCGACCCGATCGCCCGCTTCCGCTCCGAGTTCATCCTGCCCGAGTCGGTCGTGGCATACCTCGACGGGAACTCTCTCGGGCGCCCGCTCGAGGTCACTCGGCGGCGCCTGGCGGAGTTCGTCGACACCGAGTGGGGTGAGCGCCTCATCCGCTCGTGGGACGAGGGCTGGATGGAACGGCCCACCGCGTCGGGCGACCGACTCGCCGCGGCGACGCTCGGCGCCGCGCCGGGTCAGACCCTCGTCGCCGACTCGACCACGGTGCTGCTGTACAAGCTGATCTTCGCCGCGGTCGGCGCCCGACCGGGCCGGACCGAGATCGTCGCCGACACCGAGAACTTCCCGACCGACCGATTCATCCTGGCCTCGGTCGCCGAGCAGGCCGGACTGACCGTGAGGTGGATAGCGCCCGACCCTGCTGCCGGCGTCACCGCCGAGCAGGTGGCCTCGCTCCTGAGCGAACGCACCGCGCTCGTGGCGCTGAGCCATGTGTCCTACAAGTCGGCCTATCTCGCCGACCTGCCCGCGATCACCGCGCTCGCGCACGAGCAGGGTGCGCTCGTGCTGTGGGACCTGTGCCACTCGGCCGGAGTCGTGGACCTCCACCTGGATGCGGCCGGCGTCGACCTCGCCGTGGGCTGCACCTACAAGTACCTCAACGGCGGCCCAGGCGCACCGGCCTTCGCCTACGTCGCCGCGGCGCTGCAAGACTCGCTGAGCCAGCCGATCACCGGCTGGATGGGGCACGCCGATCCGTTCGCGATGGGACCCGAGCACGTGCGGGCATCCGGCATCCGGGGCTTCCTCAGCGGCACGCCTCCGATCCTCGCGATGCTGCCGCTGCACGACATGCTCGACCTGATCGAACGAGCCGGCATCGCGGCGATCCGCGAGAAGTCGATCCTCCTGACGCAGTTCGTCACCGCGATCGCCGACGAGTGGCTGGCACCCCTCGGCGTCGTCGTCCGGTCACCACGCGACTCCGCGGTGAGGGGCGCGCATGTGTGCCTGGAGCACGACGACATGGACGCCGTCGTCCGCGGCCTGTGGCGCGAGGGCGTGATCCCCGACTTCCGGCCGCCGCGTGGCCTGCGGGCGGGGCTCTCGCCGCTCAGCACCAGCTTCGCCGAGGTCGCGACCGCGATGACGCAGCTTCGGGGAGCACTGCTCACCGGCCAGGCGTCCTGACCGGCGCTCCCGTCCGTCGTCAGTTCGGCAGCGAGCCGGGCGGCTTGCAGATGACGGTGTCGCTGGGGGTGTAGCTGGTGTGGAACTTCTCGGTCTTCTCCACCTCGCTGGAGCCGGGGCGCTTGAAGATCCGGGTGACATCGACCTGGAAGCCGGAGAATCCGGTGTTGGGCTCGCAGTTGGCGGTGTCGAGGGTGCGGGTGCCCGGGGAGACGTAGGCGTAGCGGTCGGACGTGCGCGACTCGATGTCCCACACCTTGGTGGAGTACATCTCCACGACCACCGTGCCCTGACGCGAGTAGTCGCTCGGGATCACCTTGGCGTGGATGAGGACGCCGTACTCGGTGTCGTTCTGGAAGCGCAGGTCGACCGAGCCCCAGGCCACCGTCGCCTCCCGGCCCACCGGGTAGCGGTCGATGTAGAAGGAGTGCGGCTTGTGCTCGATGTCCTTGAGGCCGGCGAAGAACATGCCATTGAAGAGCGTGGTGGCCATCTGGGAGACGCCGCCGCCGAGGTCCTTGACCAGGATGCCGTCGCTGATGATGTAGCCCTCGGTGAACCCGTTCTCGGCGGTGCGCTCCCCGACGGTGTCGTTGAGGGAGAACGTCTCGCCCGGCTTGAGGAGGGTGCCGTCGATCAGCTCGGCGGCGCGGCCGATGTTGGTGTTGCGGTAGTCGGCGTGCGGGTAGTGGGTGACCTGCCGCGAGACCCGCTCCTTGATGCCGAGCGCACGCGCATCGGCCGTGGTGAACTCGGGCTGCTCGACGGTTCCCTCGACCTCGACCTGACGCTCCCCGGCGGGCCGGGTGACGACGTCGAGGAAGGCCGCGGTGACGTCGGCGGGATCGAAGGAGATCCCCGGCTTGGCCTTGATGACCTTCGGCTTGCCGTTCACCAGGCGCACCGTGGCGTCGACGGGCGCGCCGTCGCCTGCGGTGGCGTCCTCGACGAGCGGGATGAGCACCTTGCGATCGACGGCAGGCACGAGCACGCCATCCTCGGGCTCCAGCGACAGCGCGTCGGCGTAGTCGGCAGGCGCGAGGCGCACCTTGGCCTTGCCGAAGCGCAGCTGGACCGGACCGGAGAGCGCGGGCTTGGCGAAGTCGTCGGCCGCCTTCTGCGCCTCGGCGTCGGTGATCTCGGGCTCGAGCTCGGTGATCTTCAGGTCGACGTCGTCGCCGGAGAGCAGCGCGTCCGCCAGCGCCTTGCGCGTCTCGTCGGGGTTCAGGCCGCGACCGGGCTTGCCCGGCTCGACCGAGGCGTCGCCGTCGGAGAACACCACGCGCGCATCGACCGGGTCCTCACCGAGGCCGGCGGCGAGATCGGAGAGCGCGGCGTCCAGCTTGGCGTCGTCGATCGCGACGACGGCGTCGTGGTCCTCGCCACCGGCGAAGTAGTCCCAGATCCGGCCGGGGCTCAGCGAGCGGTCGGCATCGACCTGGGCGAGCGAGGCGTCGTAGTCGATCGTCAGGCCGGCGGCCGCCGGGTCGATCTCCTCGGTCCGGTCGCCCAGGGACACCGTGATCGGGGACGTCGCGCGCTCGCCGAGGCCGTCGACCAACGCGGCGCGTGCGTCCGCGGGGCTCTTGCCGCCGACGTCGATGCCCGACACGACCGTGTCGCGGGGCAGCTTGTCGGCTGCTACGGCGTAGGCTCCGGCGTAGCCGCCGACGACCACCAGGGCGAGCACCAGTGCCACGACGATCGCCGGCTTGGCGCCGACTCCCCCGCGCTCGTCATGTGTCTTCACGCCGTCATCCTAGGTAGAGGCTGGGCGCGGATCCTAAGCAACGACGGGGCGTGATTGGTCACTCCGCGGCGGCGCGATCGCCCGGGCCCGCCTCTCCGGTCTCCTCTGACTCCTCCGGCCGCAGCGGCCGCACGGTCACGATCGCGAAGAGCAGCAGGACCAGTCCCAACGCCAGCAGCGCGTACCCCGCGGCGTCCGAGGCGATCAGGTAGCCGCCCCCACGCGGGACCAGCGCGACGCCGAGCATCAGCACCCAGCCGAGCACGAACGCCAGGCGCGTGTCCCAGCCGCCGGGCAGCGCGACGGCGGTCGCCACGCTGGCCACCACCGCGAGGCCCAGACCGAGCGGACGGGCGTGCACGAGGACGGCGGCGAGCCCGATGACCGCACCCAGCGCCGCCAGGGCAACCGCACGAAGCGCGCTCAGGTCAGATCCCGGCGAACAGGTCTGTCTCGAAGCCGTCCTCGCCGACCGGGCCCTGGGCACCCTTGGCGATCCGGTAGAACTCCACGCCCCACGCCGTGGCCCCGATGTTGTTCGACAGCGCGAAGAACGGACCGTCGGTGGTGATCTGCGTGGCGTGCGCGGCCATCGCGGCCATCTTCGCCTCGACGTGGTCGCAGGCGTCGACGGCGGCCGAGAGGTCCTCGTCGGAGGTGACGAACGGCGGCAGCGGTCCGTCGGGGTCCATGCCCTCGAAGGTGGTGGCGTCGCCGGCGTCGCGCAGCATCCGCAGGCCCTCCCGCATCCGGGTCTCCGACATCGCGCCCCAGTAGATCTTGGTGATCTCCCATGGCTCGCCGAGGCCTCCGTCGGCCACGGGTGCGGCTCGGTAGGAGGGCACCGCGGCGAGCGCGGCGGCATACATCGCGACCCGGTGGGCCTGGATGTGGTCGGGGTGGCCGTAGCCGCCGAACTGGTCGTAGGTGACCATCACCTGCGGGCGGACCTCGCGGATGATCTCCACCAGCAGGTCGGCGGCCTCGGTGAGGTCGGCACGCCAGAAGGCGTTCTCGTGGATCACGTCGCCGGCGATCGCGTAGCCGTCCGCGTGCCAGGCCATGCCGGAGTCGCGGTAGCGGCCGAATCCGCCCAGGAACCGGTGGTCGGTGACGCCGAGCTCTGCCATCGCCGCGGCGAGCTCGCCGCGGCGGTGCTCACCGAGCCGGTCGTCGCGATCGGCGGCGAGGTGCTCCAGCTCGGGAACGAGGATCTCCCCCATCTCGCCGGCGGTGCAGGTGACCAGGGTGACGCCGCGGCCCTCGGCGGCGTACTTGGCCATCGTGGCGCCCTGCCCGATCGTCTCGTCGTCGGGGTGGGCGTGCACCAGCAGCAGGCGCTGGTCGGGCATCTCGCTCATGGAAGGGAGCGTAGTGAGAGGCGCCCCGTGGGCCGAGCGTCAGGGCCGCTTGAGCCGACGCGGCCCCGTCGGCAGGTCGAGCGGCGGCAGTGCGGGGCCGACCTCCGGCTCGACGTCGAACCAGCCGTCGAACTCGTCGACCAACAGCTCGACCACGACGTCGGGCGCGTCACTGAGCACGGCCCACGGGTGATCCTCGTCGTCGTCCTCGCCGGCGAGGCGCTCGCGGACCACCTGCGCGTCGTAGCCGCCGGCCACGAGCCGGGCGGCGGCCGCCCGCGCGTCGTCCTCGTCGAAGAAGATGCCGCGTCCGCTCACGGTTCGATTGTCCCCGATGCGCCCCGGCCCGGCAGGTCCGTGCCCTCGTCGAGCAGCGACCGCAGCTGGGCGAGGAAGGGACGGTCCGGTTCGAGCCAGTCGACGTCGTCGAGCTCGGTCGCGCCGAGCCACCGCAAGCGGTCGTGCTCGACCGGCCGCGGCGCGCGATCCTCGAGGAGGGTCACCGCCGCGGCACGCAGCCGGTGGGTCGTGCCGATGTCGGCCGCGCCGTCGAGCCAGCCCTCGACGCGCACCCGCACGCCGAGCTCCTCGGCGATCTCACGTTCCAGCGCCTCCCGCGGGCTCTCGCCGTCCTCGACCTTCCCGCCGGGTAGCTCCCAGCGCCCGGCGGCCTCCGGGGGCGCCGTACGCCGGCATGCGAGGACCCGCTGCTCGCGGATGATCGCGGCCGCGACCACCAGCCTCCTCATCGCCTCTCCACCCGCGCGACACTAGCCCTGTGACCCCGCAACCTGTGGACCCCAGCGGCCTGACCCTCGACCGGGTCGATGACCGCTCCGCCGCCGTCGAGCGACTGGTCGCCGCCTGCGGCGGCCGGGTGCCGTTCGACGGCCTGCTCGGCGACCTGCCCCGCCGGCTCCGGATCACGCCGGCGCCCGGCCGGGCGGTCCACGAGGCGTTCCGCTACGACCGGCGTGATCAGCTCGACCTGCGCTGGTGGCCGCAGGGCGTCTCGACGAACGCCGACTCCGGAGTGCTCCCACATCGCCGGCTCGCGATGATCACCTGGTACGCCAAGAAGCTCCCCTGGGACGAGTCCGATCAGGGGGTTCGGCTCACTGTGATGGACCTCGACCGGCTTCGCTACCGCCACGTGCTCCTGGTCCGAGCCACCGACGACGGGGGGATCGAACCTCTGCACATCCACGCCGGCGGCCTGGTGTGGCAGACCTCGGCGACCCACGGTTCGATGGTGCACGTCGCCGGCACCGCCCGTGGGCTGTTCACCTGCCTGCTCGAGGATCTGGTGCGCGTTCCCGATCGCGCCTCGGCGTTCGGCTACCGCTACGTGCTCCCGGTGCGCTGGCAGTACAAGGCCGGCGCGGCCAAGGGCGTCGAGCGGTTCCGCTACTCCTTCACCTCGCTCGATCGCCAGGCCGACGACGCGGGGGCGCTCGGGCCCGGGCCCACGCTCTATGCGGGCGAGTACACCAACGACCCCGAGCGAACCCGGCGGCTGGCCCGGTTCACCCTCGGCGACGGCACCGCACCGCACGCCGACCTCGAGCTGATCGGCAGCGGTCCACGCCGCATGCAGGGCGTGGTCGATGCGCGAGGAACGCTGCACCTCACGGTCTCCCAGGGCCGTCTGGTCCGCGGCTCGGTGTTCACCGGCGTCCCCGGCGACCTGCACGAGCACCTCCACGCGACGCCGATGGGCAACGAGGACATCTCCTACTCCCCCGACGAGGACCTGCTCTACTCCGTCTCCGAGCACCCCAGCGTCCGCTGGCTCTTCACCATGCGACGTTCGTGGTTCGAGCACGACCGCGCTCGAAGGCCTGCGCCTGTCGCTGGAGATTGAGCCAGCGAGCGCCGACGAAACCCCGGCAACCCACTACTCGCCCTCCGGCTTGCTCAACCCCGGTGGGGGCGCGGCGTGCGTGCCAGCTGACGGGACTGAGCGACCAGCCGCCCGGCAGAGTCCCAGACCTCGCAGTCCTCCTCGAACATGCCGCCGGCGATGCTGCGCGTCGCGTGGGTGACGCGGAGCCAGCCCGGCGCCGGCCGGGCGCGTACGTAGGCGGTGAGCTCCAGGGTCGGCGCCCAGCCGAAGAGGCCGTGGGTGAAGGTCACCGGCGGCAGGGCGTCGACGACCAGCAGCAGCGACAACGGGTCGGGATCTCGCTCGTCCTCGAGGCGGAACCACCCGCTGAGGACGCCGCTTCCGTCCGGCTGTCCGGTCGTCCAGCCCACGTGATCGGGGTGGAGGCGCAGGTCGAACCGGCCCAACAGCGCGATGCCTGCCTCGAACCCGGGAGGGGGTCGATGCGGCACGCACTCCCCGACCGGCGGGAGATCCGGCGGCGCCGCGGTAGTGGCGTCGTCCGCGGGCAGGCGGTCCAGGTCGCCCAGGGTGGCGAGCACGGCGATCCGGACGTCGTCGCCCTGGCGCAGCTCGGCGCGCGTGGTCGCCACGCTGCCGCCGTCGCGCAGGACTGTGACGTCGATGCCGGCGGGACCGGCGTGACTCGCGGAGAGGTAGTGCGCGCTGATCGCCAGCGGGTCGGGCTTCCCCGGCACCGCCTCGGACAGCGCACGGGCGATGGTCGCAAGCAGGTAGCCGCCGTTGAGGCCGGAGCCGATCCCCCACCCCTCGCTCAGCTCCGCCGTCCACCGCAGGTCGCCGGCGCGGGTCACCGTGGTCGCGTCGTCGAACACACTCACACCGGCGGACGCTACCGTGCGCGGCAGGCGCGGCTCTGGTCGAACCCCGACGTCGTGGTGCACGATGTCGCGCGACGACGACACCCGCCTCGGAGGTACCTCGCATGCCCAGATCGCCTCGGTTGACCCGGATTCTCACGACCGCCGTGGCCGCTGCCGCCACGGTGCTCTCACTCGCCTCCGCCCCCGCCGTCGCGACGGCCGCCTCGCGGCCAGAGGCCGCTCACGCCGCCGCGCCCGGCGACGGCGCGCCCTACGTCGTCCAGCGCTTCCGCCTGCGCGCCTCGGACCATCCGCGCCTGGTCCGCGCGTGGCGTGCCTGGAAGTCCCGTGACGTCGTCGGCTACCGCACCCGGGTGTCGCGGTCCTGCGAGTGTGCCCCGGAGCCGCCGACGCGGACCACCGTGCGCGGTCGCCGCGTGGTCTCGGTGACCCACGTCGGGCAGCAAGGGCAGCTCGACGAGCCGGGATACCCGATGGAGAACCTGTACCGGGTGCTGCGAGACGGCTATGCCGATGCCGACTACCTGAGCATCCGTTACCGCAACGGCGTCCCGCGCCGGATCTTCATCGACTGGAACGAGGCTCTCGCCGACGAGGAGACGATCCTGGCCGTCCGGGTCGGCAGCGTCAGGAGCCGCTAGCCGCAGCGGCGCTCGCCTCGCGCTTGCGCACTGCGATGAGGCTGGTGATCGTGGTGACCGCCAGCACGCCGACGACGACGATCAGCGAGGTCAGGTTGCCGATCTCGGGCACGCTGTCCCAGCGCAGGTGCGCCCAGTGCAGGACGAGCTTGACGCCGATGAAGCCGAGGATGATCGAGAGTCCGTAGCTGAGGTGGACCAGCTTGGCGAGCAGGCCCTGGATCACGAAGTACAGGGCGCGCAGGCCGAGCAGTGCGAACGCGTTGGTGGCGAAGACCAGGTACGGGTCGGCGGTGATCCCGTAGACGGCCGGCACGGAGTCGACGGCGAACACGATGTCGGTCATGAAGACGGCGACCGTCACCAGCGCGAGCGGCGTCAGGGCGCGCTTGCCGGCCTGGACGACCGTCATCTTGGTGCCGTGGTAGTCGTCGGTCACCGGCCACAGGCGGCGCAGCCACTTGACGACGCGCATGTCGTTGGGGTCCTTCTCGTCCTCCTCGACACCGCCGATGGCGTCCTTGAGGAGCTTGGCGCCGGTCAGCAGGAGGATCGCGCCGAAGATGAGGAAGACGAAGTCGAAGGCCGCGAGGGCAGCGGCGCCGAGGGCGATGAAGATGCCGCGTAGGACCAGCGCTCCGATGATCCCGAACAGCAGCACGCGCTGCTGGAGCGCCTTGGGCACCGCGAACGCGCTCAGCAGCAGCATGAAGACGAAGAGGTTGTCGACCGACAGGCTCTTCTCCACCAGGTAGCCGGTGTAGTAGTTGACGCCGTTCTCCTGGCCGTGGGCGGCCAGGACGTAGACGCCGAAGGCGAGCGGCAGGGCGACGTAGAAGGTCGACCACAGCGCCGCTTCCTTCATCGACACCTCGTGCGGCTTGCGGGTCGCGAGGAAGTCGACGATCAGCAGGACGATGACGGCACCGATGGTGAGCGCCCACAGCGACGGGGTCCCGATCGTGTCGATCGCCAGTGGCGTGACAGGGGGTGTGATGGACACAGAGTTCTCCTCAGGCGAGACGGCCTGAGGTCTCTCTCACCGAGTCCGGATCGAGCCTGGATCGGCCCCTGCCCGGGGAGTCGATGGCGACTCCGTACTGACCGGGACAGGGCTTGTGAGGTACTCCCCTCGACGACGAGGTTAGCCGGGCCGCGTCGCCGTACCCAAACGCCGCGGATGAGAGTGCTCTCATGTGGCTCACCGAGTCACGGACGCCCGAGAGAACCCTTGTTCCCAAGGGACCTGAGTCGACTTCGCTCAGGTGATCGCCTACGACCTGACTTAGTCCAGCCTGCGCTCCGCCGACGAATCTGCGCGGAGTGGCGCCGCCGCACGGGATGTCATGCAGTTCTGCAGTCGTTTTAATCGGGATTCCGAATAGTGAAATTCTGGCACATCGCACTCCCCGGGTCGGGTCAGACTGGTGAGGGTTTTCTCCGGTGAGTTCCGCGCAATGGCGCGCGATGCTCGATGCAGGGGCTCAAGCCACTGGCCGGGGAGACCGATCATCGGATCAGCACCGACCTCGGCGTCGGACGGTCCGCCCCCCACCGCATCGTCTCGGATCAGGAGCATTGTCTTGCACGAGCATTTTTCGACCCCTCGGAACCGTTCGACCGCACGCCCCTCGCGCCGCAGCTGGCGCCGCGCAGCCGCCTTCGGCGCCGCGGCCACGGCCGCAGTCCTCCTCGCCGCACCGGCCGCGACGTCGGCCGCCACCGCGACCTCGAAGCCCGCCTCGGCTCCGACCGAGGCCTCCGCGTCCCGCGCGCCGATCCCGCACTGGTCCGACGACGCCCTGCGCAACCCCGGCAACTACCCGGTCACCGAGCTCGTCGGCCAGTTCCCGCTGCCGAAGCTCAAGGCCACCGAGGTGCACCTCAGCGTCACCAAGTGGGGCTTCCGCTACCAGGGCGGGATGGCGAACAACAACCTCAAGATCACCATGTCCAAGGGCGGTCTGCGCTTCGTCGACCGGGCGGCGCGCACCTGGACCCACCTGCCGCGCAACTGCGTCGAGGTCAAGATGAAGCGCGCGGCCGCCGCGCAGTGCTCGATCCCGTCGCGACACCCCGGCCAGATGTACGTCGAGACGTGGCCCCGGCTCGGCAACGACACCATCGATGCCCGCGGCCTCTCCTCCCGGTTCAAGCTGTGGGCCCTCACCGACGACGGGCGCGACACCGTTCGCGGCGGCGCCGGCAACGACTTCATCAACACCGCCTTCATGGACGACCGCGCCTGGGGCGGCGACGGCGATGACTGGATCCGCGTCGGGACCGGCCAGAACCTGGTCTACGGCGACGGCGGCAACGACCGGCTCGTCGGCGGCGACAACGAGGACCAGATCCGTGGTGGCACCGGCGATGACCGCATCGGCGGGCTGAGCGGTGACGACGTCCTGTGGGGCGACGCGGGCGCAGACATCCTGGTCGGCGGTCCCGGCATGGACGCTGCCTACATCGACGCCCAGGACCGCGCCAGCGAGATCGAGACCATGCGTTCGTGAACCCGCGCGCCATGCGCCACAGTGGCGCCATGGCGTACTTCGTCCGCACCGGGCCCACCCGTTTCCTGGCCACCGACGCGCTCAGCGGCGCCTGGGACCAGGCGACCCAACACATCGCACCTGCTCTCGGACTGCTGGTCCACGCGGTGGAGACCGATCGTGATCGTCGAGGCCGGGCGGATGTGGTGGTCTCACGGCTCTCCTACGACATCCTCGGCACGATCCCGGTGGACGAGGTCGACGTCAGCGTCGACGTCGTCCGCCCGGGGCGCACCATCGAGCTGGTCGAGGCGACGCTGAGCCATGCGGGGCGCCCCGCGGTGCTGCTGCGCGCCTGGCTGCTCCAGCCGGCGGGTACCGAGGCGATCACCGGGACCTCGCTGGAGCCGATCCCCGGACCGGACGACCTCGCCGCCTGGGATCCCACGACCGTGTGGCCGGGCGGGTTCATCGCCACTGCGCAGGTGCGACGCCGCGAGATCGAGCCGGGGCGCGCGGCGTTCTGGGTGCGCAGCGAGGTGCCGCTGCTCGCCGACGAGCCGGTGAGCCGGCTCGCCTCGGCGGCCCGCCTGTTCGACATCGCCAACGGGATGAGCGTGCGCGCCGACCCGAACGTCGTCGCCTTCCCGAACGTCGACCTCACCGCCCACCTGACCAGGCCCTGGCACGGCGAATGGGTGGGCTTCGACACCTCGGTCACCTTCGGTGCCGACGGCGTCGGGCTCACCAGCAGCGTGCTGCACGACGTCGCGGGCCCCGTCGGGACGATGGCGCAGATCCTCACGCTGCGGCCGTGAGCCTGTATTCACGCTGAACCGAATCGAGCCCGGCTGCGGGGCGTGCTAACTTGCCGAAGGTGACCGCGACAGCCGGTCGCCGGACGAGGGAGCCGTACCCGGAGCGCGACAAGACGGCCATGGAGGAGTTGTCATGGCCTGGATCGTGTTGGTGCTCTCCGGCGTTCTCGAGTCGGTGTGGGCGTTGGCCCTCGGCAAGAGCGAGGGCTTCACGAAGCTGACGCCGAGCATCGTCTTCTTCATCTCGCTGGCCTTCAGCATGGCCGGACTCGCGTTCGCGATGCGCACCCTGCCCACCGGCACCGCCTATGCGATCTGGGTCGGCATCGGCGCGAGCCTGACGGTCGCGGTCGGGATGATCATGGGCGAGGAGCCCATCAGCGCACTGCGGATCGCGCTGCTGGTCGGCCTGGTCGCCTGCATCGTGGGCCTCAAGCTCGCCCACTGACGCCGCAGATCAGCGCGGCGCGTCCTCGATCCGCAGCCCGGCCTCGTGGGCCAGCAGCGGCGCGAGGAGGGTCAGCTGATCGGGGCTGATCGTGGTGCCGCGCAGGCCCTCGACGCCGCGCAGCGCGTCGAGGTCGGCGCCGCGCAGGTCGACGTCCTCGAACCTGCCACGCTGGAGGTCGAGGCTGGCGATCCGCGTGCCGGTGAATCGGACCCGGCGTGCGGTGGCGTCCAACAGGTCGAGCTCCTCGATGACGCAGTCGGTGAACGCGACGTCGAGGAGCTCGGCCGCGCGCAGGTTGAGGAAGCCGAGCTTGCAGCCGACGAAGTGGACCGAGCGCCACTCGGCGTCGTAGGCCTCCGCCGAGCCCAGCCGGGCCCCTTCGATCCGCACGTCCTGCCAGTGCGACCGGGAGGCCCGCAGAACCGGGATGTCGAGCCGCTCGGCGGTGACCTCGCGTAGCCGCACCGAGCGCCAGTCGGCCTCGCGGGCGGCGAGGCCGCTGAGCCGGCAGTCGCGCAGCACGGCACCGTCGAGGCTCAGCTCGGCGACCGACACGTCGAGGAACTCCAGACCGTCCAGGTCGGCCCGGGACTCGAGGTCGTCGGGTCCACCGGGTTCCAGGTCGCCATGGACGATCGCGTCCAGGCGGGGCGGCTTGGTCGAGCGGGTACGTCGGGGCACGTCTCGCACCGTAGCCGCGTCGTCGGACAGGAAGTATCAAGAGGTATCAGCACGGGTGCCGCGCAGCGCGGGTCCGCGTAGGCTCGGGCCATGGCGCTCGATCCCGCCCTCGTCGCTCGCATCGACCGGTCCGTGGAACGCTACGGCGCAGGCTGCCCCACCCCGCCCGACCAGACACGCTCGCTGCTCGCCGAGATCGGGGTGCGGCCGCCGGACGACTACGTCGAGTTCGTCTCCCGCTGGGGCGGCTGCTTCTGCGGCGTGTCGATCCGCGCCTTCCACAACGCCGACCTGCTCGGACTCGACACCTGCGTCGACCTCACCAAGTGGGCACGGTGCGCCTTCGCCGGCCTGAGCGCGATCGCCGACACCGGCCTGGACGGCGGGCTGGTCATCGCCACCGACGAGGCCGGCAATCCGATCCTCATCGCCCCCGACGGCGAGATCCGGCTGCTCGACCACGACCACGGCACGGTCGAGGTCCTCGCCCCCGATCTCGCCACCCTCCTGGCCGACTGCGTGGACGACGCGGCCTGACCGATTCAGATCCGCACCAGCGTCTTGCCGGTGGTGCGCCCGGCCATCATGTCGGCCAACGCCACCGGAGCCGACCGGATCCCGTCGTAGACGCTCTCGCGATAGGTGAGCCGACCATCGGCGAGCCACCCGCCGAGCCGGTCCTGCATCTCCTCGAGAAGGTCGAGGTGCGCACTGCCTCGATAGCCGCGCAGCGTGAGGTTCTTCGACGTGGCCAGGAAGAGGTTGCGTGGGCCGACCGGCTCGCCCTCGTACTCCGAGATCGACCCGCACAGGGCCAGTCGCCCGCCGTTGTTCATCGCCCCCAGGGCCGCCTCGAGGTGGTCGCCGCCGACGCCGTCGAAGTAGAAGTCGAGTCCCTCCGGAGCGACCTCCCCCAGCGACTCGCCCAGGGGGCGCTCGCGCCAGTTGAAGGCGGCGTCGACGCCGACGACGTCGCGCAGCCAGGCGACCTTCTCGTCGGTCCCGGCGCTGGCGACGACCCGCAGACCGGTGAGCCGGGCGATCTGGCACACCAGGCTGCCCACGGCCCCTGCCGCCGCCGAGACCCAGATGGTGCCGCGGGCATCGAGGGCATCGATGACGTGCAGGCCGGCGTAGGCGGTGAGCCCCATGGCGCCGAGCGGGCCGAGGTAGGCCTGTGCGGGTGCGCGTTCGGCGTCGAGGACGCGGAGGTTGGCGATGCCGTTCATCGCGACCTCGTCGGCGGCGACGATCGCATGGGTGCGCCACCCGTAGGAGTGCCAGACGGTGCTGCCCACGGGGAAGGCGTCGGCCTGCGAGGCCTCGACCACGCCGACGGTGAAGATGCCGTCCATGGCCTGCCCGACGGGGAAGGCGGCGAAGTAGCCCTCGGGGGCGTCCGCGCGCAGTCGCAGGCGCAGACCCGGGTCGACCGAGGTCCACGTGTTGCGGACCAGCACCTCCCCCGGACCCGGCTCGGGAAGCTCGACGTCGACGACCTCGAAGTGTTCGGGCCGCACCTCGGCGGGGGGCAGAACCTTGACCTGTACCTGACTGCTGTTCACGGATCTCCCTCGATCGGCCGGCCCACTGCTGGACACCGTGCGGTAACCGAACTAACTTCAGTTCTATGACACAGACAATGCCTGCGTGGCAATGGACGGGCACCGGACGCCCGCTGGTCCGCAACGAGGTACCGATCCCGACGCCGGGGCCGCAGGAGGTCCTGATCCGGGTACGCGCGGCAGGCATGTGCCACTCCGACGTCGGTGAGCTGGACGAGCCCACGTGGGCTGCGAACATCACCCGGAACCCGATCACCCTGGGACACGAGATCGCCGGCGAGGTGGTCGAGGTCGGCGGCGAGGTCACCTCCTGGAGTGCCGGGGACCGGGTGGGCGTGCACCCGCTGGGCGCCACCGTGCCGGGCTACAGCCGGGACGGCGGGTACGCGAGATTCACCGTCGCCCCCGCGAGCGACCTGGTCGCGGTCCCCGACGACCTCGCGTGGGACCTGGCCGCCGCGGGCACCGACGCCGGGATGACCTCGCACCATGCCGTGGCCGAGGTGGCCGGAGTGCGGCCCGGAATGCGGGTCGGGATCATCGGCCTCGGCGGCCTGGGGCAGTTCGGCGCGCGTATCGCCGTGCTGCTGGGAGCGGAGGTCCATGCCGCCGACACCAGTCCGGCCGCCGTCGCCCTCGGCGAAGACCTCGGCGTGACCGCGGTGTACCAGAGCGCGGAGGAGCTGATCGGACGCGGACTGGACGCGGTGGTCGACTTCGCCGGCTTCGGCACGACGACCGCCGCCGCCGTCAATGCCATCCGCAAGGGCGGGACCATCGTGATGGTCGGGATGGGAGCGGTCGACACCACTTTGAACACCGCCGACGTCATCCACCAGCTCGCGGTCATCCGCGGGTCCTCGGGCGGCACCAAGGACGACATCGCGCGGGTGTACCGCTATCTCGCTGCGGGCCAGATCGTGCCGATGATCGAGACCCTCGACTTCGAGTCGATCCCGACCGGGATCGACCGGCTCCGCTCGGGGCAGGTCACCGGTCGCCTGGTGGCGACCGGCGCCTGACCGGATCCCCACCGCCCGCGGGCGGCGCCGGGTGAACGCCGGCGCCGCGGCGCGTGGAGGACGACCGCCGCGGCGCCGCCGTGGATCAGGCCGCTCCGGCGACGACCGGGGTGGCCGCACCGAGCGGGTAGATCTGCATGGTCTCGGGACGCAGCGCGATCACCACGGGCTCCCCCTCCTCGGCCTGGCGCAGCCAGGCGCCGTGCAGGGCGCTGTTGGCGCGAAGCCGGAACTCCTCCGGGCCGGCCGCGACCACCACGTCGTAGTGACGCCCGCCGAACTCCGAGGAGAGCAGCTCGGCCTTGAGCGCGAGCATGCCGGTGGGGACCGAGTCGGCGTCCCGGTAGAGCTCGACGTCATCGGGCCAGATGCGGGCCACGACGCCCTCGACGTCCGGCACATCGCGGCGCAGATCGAGGTCGACGCCCGACTTGGTCCGCCAGCCCTGCGCCGAGCGGTGCAGCTCGAGCCGGTTCGACATGCCGATGAACTCGGCGACGTACTCGGTGCCCGGGTTGTCGAAGACGCGCTGCGGAGTGTCGACCTGCTCCATCTTCCCGGCGCGCATGATCGCCAGACGATCCCCGAGCGCGAACGCCTCGGACTGGTCGTGGGTCACGAAGACCGCGCCGAAGCCGAGACTCTCGTGCAGGCGGTGGATCTCGGTGCGCACCTGGTCACGCAGCCGGGCATCGAGGTTGCTCAGCGGCTCGTCGAAGAGCACCAGGTCCGGACGCGCGGCGAGGCCGCGCGCGACGGCGATCCGCTGCTGCTGACCGCCGCTGAGCTGGGCCGGATAGCGATCGAGCAGGTGACCGCAGTGCACCATCTCGGCCGCCTCCTCGACGCGGCCCTTGTCGATCGCATCGCGCATCTTCCTGACCTTCAGGGGATAGGCGATGTTCTTGCGGACGGTCATGTTCGGCCACAGGGCGTAGGACTGGAAGACCATGCCGATGTCGCGCTTGTGCGCCGGGACGTTGATCCGGCGGTCGGAGTGAAACACCGCACGGCCCTTGAAGTCGATCAGGCCGCTCTCGGGGGTCTCCAGTCCGGCGAGGCATCGCAGCGTGGTGGTCTTGCCGCACCCGCTGGGGCCCAGCAGGACCAGGAACTCCCCCTCGTCCATCTCGAGGTTGAGGTCGTCGACGATGACATTGGATCCGTACGACTTGTTGAGTCCTTCGACTCGGAACTTCTCGGCCATCGGGTCACTCCTGTTCCGGGGTCCTCCACCCCTGTTGGCCTTGGTTGGTTGAGCTCGAAGCTCAAAGGTTGTCGAGCACGTTGCGGCCGCCGATCATCATGGCGATGACGACGCCGGCACCGGTGACGACCGACATCAAGATCGCCATGGCTCCGACGAGCGGGTAGGAGCCGTTGGTCCAGTGGTCGTAGAGCAGGGTTCCCATCACCTGCGTGGTGGCCGAGCGCACCATGATCGAGGCGGCGAACTCGTGGGTGAGCAGGATGAACATCAGCGCGACCGAGCTCAACACCGCCGGTTTGAGCATCGGCAGGGTGACGCGGAACGCGGTCTCGAGCGGTCCGGCGCCGCTGACGGCGGACGCCTCCTGGTAGGTGTTGCCCATCGACACCAGGGCGGTCAGCTGCATGCGCGTGGCGAACGGGACCATGAGCACCACGTAGACCAGCACGATGATCGTCTTGGTCCCGTAGAGGATGAACGGCCCCTGGGTGTAGGTGAGAAGGAAGCCGACACCGAAGATGACGGCGGGGATGCCCAGTGGCAGCGCGGTGATCACGTCGCCGAGCAGCCGGAGGATCGGCAGGTCACGCCGACGCACGATCAGCTGGGCGACCCCCAGCCCCAACGGGACGCAGATCGCCACCGCCGCGAGCGACGTCACGACACTGGTGACCACCGACTCCACGATGCCCGGCGTGTCGAACAGGGCCCGGTAGTTGTCGAGTGTGAAGAGGTCCCACGACAGATCGGCGGACCAGTAGGGCGAGAGGGAGACGATGATCAGCCCGATGAGCGGGAGCACCAGCGCGACGAGACCGTAGACGGCCACCACGACCGCCGCCCATGCCGAGCGGCCGTGCGTCGGGGCGAACGACTTCCCGCCGTGGGTCACGAAGCGCGTCTGGTTACCGAGCAGGTACCGCTGGGCGAAGATGACGAGTAGCCCGAAGATCACCAGGGGGGATCCGGCAGCGGCGGCTGCCGCGAAGTTGGTCGGGGACTCCGAGACCCTGCGGTACATCTCGGTGGTGAGCACCTTCACCCCCTCGTTCTGTCCGAGGAGCAGGGGCCCGGTGAACTGGCCGAGGCCGAGCAGCAGCGCGACGCCGCCTCCGTAGACGAGCGAGGGCCGCAGCAGCGGCAGGACCACCTTGAAGAACACGCCGATCGTCGAGGACCCGCTGATCTCGGCGGCCTCGAGGTGCTCGGAGCCGATGTTCTGCATGCCGGCACTGACGAACAGGTACACGAACGACGTCAGTCCGAAGCCGGTGATGATGATGATCCAGGTCGTGCTGTAGACGTTGATCGGACCGGTGTCGGACCCACTCCACCAGGGCAGGTGACGCAGCAGCGCGTTGAGGTAGCCAGGGCCGGGCGAGAGCAGGAAGGCCCAGCCGACGATGTTGGCCACCGACGGCATGACGATGGGCAGCAGCGGCACGATCCTCAGGAAGCCCATCCGCCTGGGGAGCCGGCTCGTGGCGAAGGCGAGGATGGTGCCGAGCACCATCGCGATCACCAGCGAGCCGAGCGCCAGGGCGAACGTGGTGCGCAGCGTCTCCCCGATGTCGGGGCGCCCGTACTGGGCCTCGTAGCCGGCCGCGCCGTCGGAGAAGGCGAGCGACTGGAGCTTGTAGAGCGGTACGACGATGAGGTACCCCAGCACAAGGATCAGCGCCGCGTAGCCCAGTCGTCCTCGCCAGGTCGCCGAGTCGGCGCGCAGCCGTGGTCGAGCGCGAGTCGCGGTCTTCGTCGCGGGCTTCGTCTCGGTCGTCGTCATGGGGTCACCTCGTGGTCGTGGTCGAAGGAGGTCGCCGCGGACCGATGTCCGCGGCGACCGCCGCGGTCAGCCCTGGAACTCGGCTTCCCACTCCTGCTGGTAGGCGTTGACCGAGTCCTGGTCGAGCGTGGCCGGGTCCGGCAGCTCGACGTCCTGGGCGAGCACGTCGGCACCCGGGACACCGGTGCCCTCGATGTCGGGAAGGACGGCGATGTAGTCGTGCGAGATCGCGGCCTGGCCCTCGGGGGTCACCAGGAAGTCGGCGAGCACCTGGGCGGCGTTGGCGTGGGGCGCGGACTCGAGCACCTGGCTGTACCACGGGACGCCGAAGGGGTTCTCCGGGACCGCGAAGTCGACCGGAGCGCCGTTCTCCTTCTCGGTGAGCAGCGTGGTCGCCGCGGTCGGGGAGCCCCAGATCTCACCGGAGGCGATGGCCTGGCCGATCGCGACCGCACTCTCGTAGACGCGCGGCTTCTGCCCGGCGAGATCCTCGACGAAGTTGCCGCCCCAGTCCTCGTTGATCCGGCGGTACATGTCGACGTAGGTCGGGATGCCGGCCGGGTTGGTGATGCCGAGGCGGCCGTCACCCATCTCGGGGTCGAGGATGTCCTCGACCGTGCGCAGGCCGCCGGGCACCTTGCTGGTGTTCCAGCCGAAGCCGAACACCGTGGCGCTGGTCAGGAACCACTTGTCGTCCAGCACGCTCTCGGCGCGGTTGTAGTCGGTCTCGTCGAAGTCCGGGCCGACGATCTCGACGTTGTAGCCCTGGTCGGTGGCGTTCTGGATCCACGCCGCGTCGGTGGTCATGTGCACGTCCGCGGTGCCCTTGCCGGTCTGCTTCTCGGTCTCGACCTTGGGCAGGATGTCGGCGTCGGTGCCGCGCACGTAGGTCAGCTTGATCTCGGGGTACTTCTTCTCGAAGGCCTTCTTCAGCGCCTCGAGGTTGTCGGGGGCGTGGGTCGAGTAGATCGTGACCTCGCCCTCCTTCTTCGCCTCCGCGACGATCTCGTCCCAGCTGCCCGCGAGCTCGGTCCCGGAGTCATCACCTCCGCACGCACTCAAGGCACCCAGGGCCAACATTCCGGCCGCCACCACCGACAGTCGCTTCGCGTTCATGGTCTTTCTCCCTCAGGGGATGGCGGCTGGGCCGCTAAAGTGAAGTTGGTTCAGGTAGACTGTATGGCGCGCGTCACTCCCCTGACAAGCAAAAACTTCATTGAATTCAATTCAGTTCGCTGAGCGACCACGATCGAAGGACGAGGATCCAGATGATGCGATACGCCGACCGACGCGTGCTGGTGACCGGAGCCACCGGCGGGCTGGGGGCCGAGATCTCCCGACGTCTGGCCGAGGAGGGTGCCCGCGTCGCGGTCGCCGACCTCGCCGGGACGAGCCTCGCCGAGCTCGCCGCGTCGCTCCCGGGCGCTGGACACCTGACCCTCGAGCTCGACGTCTCCGACGAGGACCAGTGGCGAGCGGCCACCGCCCGCCTGGAGTCGGAGTGGGGTGGCCTCGACGTCGTGGTGAACAACGCCGCGATCGGCAGCATCGCGACCGTCGAGGACGAGGAGCTCGAGAAGTGGGACCAGGTCGTCGCGGTCGATCAGACCGGGGTCTGGCTGGGCATGAAGCACACCGGGCCGCTCATCGAGCGCTCCGGCGGCGGGGCCATCGTCAACGTGGCCTCGATCCTGGGCAGCGTGGGCGGCTTCGGGAACAGCATCGCCTACCACGCCGCGAAGGGGGCGGTGCGCACGATGACCAAGAACGCCGCCCTGCACTGGGCCTCGCGCGGCGTCCGGGTCAACTCCCTGCACCCGGGCTTCATCGAGACCGCCCAGCTGCTGGAGCGGTTCGAGGGAAGCGAGCGGCACCGCGGCATGCTGGCCAACACCCCCATGGGTCGCCTGGGCAAGCCGGCGGAGATCGCCGGCGCCGTCGCCTTCCTGGGCAGTGACGACGCGGGCTTCATGACCGGAGCCGAGGTCTACGCCGACGGCGGCTGGACCGCCCGCTGAGCCAGGGATCTGACGCAGGTCAGATCTCCGCGCCCAGCCGGTAACCCTCGGCGACCGCGTGGCTGACCCGGCGCGGGGTGACGCAGTCGCCGATGACGCTGACCTTCCCGTCCGCGAAGCCGCGGCCCAGCGGACCGAACGGCGTCACCGGCAGCCGGGGACGGTGCCAGACGGTGAGCACAGGGCCGAGGTCCGAGGCGTCGCCGCCGAACAGCGGCTCCAGGCGCAAGGACGCCGCCGCGTCCTCAGGCACCTCGAGGCGGGTGGCCACCCGCAGGTCGACGCCGGCGACGCCGAGGCGGGTCAACAGCGGACCCGCGCTCTCTGCCGGGATCCGCGTGGCGAGTCCGGTCAGCGGCGTGGCGAGGGTGACCTGCCAGCCCGACTGCGCAAGCGCCTCGGCGGCGCTGTAGGCCGGCCAGAAGCCGTCACCCTCGTCATAGACCAGAGCCCGCCGCTCACCCTCGTGGTCGAGAGCTCCGAGGATGGCCTCGTCCACGGTCGCGAACGGCCGGTCGCCCAGTTCCGCGGGTGGCGGTGCGGGCGTCGATCCGGTGGCGACCACCACGTGATCGGCGATCTGGAGGATCTCCTCGAAGTCGTCGGAGTCGATCGGCGCGGCGAGGTTCACCTCGACTCCGAGGCGCTTGAGCTCACGCTCCTGGTAGTCGATCAGGTCGATGAAAGTAGCCCGGTGCGGGGACGCCGCGGCGACGCGCGCGGCCCCACCGAGGTGCGGGGCGGCGTCGAACAGCGTCACGCTGTGCGCCCGACCCGCAGCCACGCGGGCGGCCTCGAGTCCCGCTGGTCCGCCTCCGATGACATAGACCTCTCGCGGCCTCTCGACGGGCACGCCGACCGAGGGATGGCGCCCCCTGCCGATCTCGGCGTTCACGGCGCAGTGCAGGTGGGGGTCGAAGGCGCGGCAGTCCTGGTTGATGCCGAGGCAGCCGCGGATCTCGTCGAGGCGGCCGGACTCCGACTTCGCCGGCAGGTCGGGGTCGGCGATCAGCGCCCGCGCCATCCCCACCAGGTCGGCGCGACCGGTCTTCACGATGTGCTCGGCGGTCGCGACATCGCGGATGCGTTGGCCGACGAGGGTCGGGAGCCCGGTGGCGGCCTTCACCCGGGCGGCCGAGGGCACGGCGACGGCGTCGGGGTGGGTGGCGTCCTTGACGTACTTGCCGCGGGTGCCGTGGGTGATGCTGAAGTAGTCGACACCGCGTCCGGCGAGGTCCTCCGCGATCCGCACGCAGTCGTCGATGTTCATCCCGCCCGGGATCTCCTCCTCGCCGCTGAGCCGGACGCCGAGCACGAAGCCCTCGGGGATCACCGACCGCATCGCCTCGATGACCAGGTGCAGGAAGCGCATCCGGTTCTCGAACGACCCGCCGAAGTCGTCGGAGCGGTGGTTGGTGAGCGGCGACATGAACTGGGCCGGTAGGTAGCCGTGGGCGGCATGGATCTCCACCCCGTCCGCACCGGCGCGGACCAGGTTCTCCGTGGACAGACGCCACCCCGCGACGATGTCGTCGATCTCGGCGTGGGTCAGCTCGTGGGGCGGGTAGGCGTCCCGCACGGTCTTGATCGACGACGGTGCGACCGGCGGCGAGTCGGACTCGCCGCCGATGAACTCACGTCCGAGATGGCAGAGCTGTCCGACGAACTTCGCCCCGTGCCGGTGGATGGCCTCGGCCTTGGCGCGTGCCGCGGGCACGAACTCGTCGAGGTAGGCCTCGACGAGTCTGCGCGAGCGCAGGGTCGTCGTCGGGTGCACCACCGTGGCGCCCCCGATGATCATGCCGACTCCCCCGGCGGCCAGCCGCTCGAAGTGGTCCGTGTCGCCGTGGGTCGGCACACCACGCTCGGCCATGCTCGTGCCGGCCGGCAGGGCCACTAGCCGATTCTTCACCGACATGGCGCCGATGCTGAAGGGCGAGAACACGTGCGGGAACTCAGAGCTCATGATGCGACTTTCCGTGCGCTGGGTCGGGGCTGCTCAGACGGTGAATCGGCCGCCATTGCTCAACAACACCGCTCCGACGATGTTCTTGGCCGTGGGCGAGGCGAGGTAGCAGATGGTGTCTGCGAGGTCCTCCGCCGAGGCGTAGCCGATGGCTCCCGACTTCTCCATGGCCTTCCGGACCGCCTCGGGCGTGCGGGCCGCCATCGGGGTGTCGACCGGGCCGGGGGCGACGGTGTTGACACGGATCCCGTGGGCGATGACCTCCTTGGCCACCGACTGGGAGAGGGCGTGCACACCGGCCTTGGAGGCCGCGTAGTGCGGGTAGCCGACGAGGGTGTCGAAGCCCGCGGACGATCCCACCGTGACGATCGCTCCCCCACCCCGCGGCCGCATCGCGCGCACGGCGGCACGGAGCACGTGGAAGGTGCCGTCGAGGTTGATCGAGCACACCCTGCGCCACGCCTCGTCGTCGAGCTCGCACAGCACATCGACCGGATCGCCGGACTCCTGCGCGGCGAGGATGCGCGCCTTGGCGTCCGGGTCGTCGACGCCGGCGGTGTGGACGACCACGTCGAGCCGGTCGCCGTCGGCGAGCACGTCTGCCACCAGCCGGTCGACCGCGGCCGAGTCGGCGACGTCGACGGCGTGTGCCCGGCCGCCGATCGAATCGGCGACCGCGGTGGCGTTGGGCAGGTTGAGATCGGCGACGTGGACCCGCGCCGCGCCTTCGGCCGCGAGCTGGCGGGCGACGGCGGCGCCGATGCCCGATCCGCCGCCGGTCACGAGCGCGACCTGGCCTGCGAAGCGTCCGGCCGGAGCCTCCTGCTGGTTCATCTACTTCTCCTTCGTCGAGTCGGTTCCCGCGGCGACGCGCGGTTGCAGTCGGGGTCCGGCGACCCGGACGCTCCGGGTCGTCACGGCGGTGCGTACCCGCTGCTCGGGGACGGTCATGCGCACGGTCTCCTGTTCGAGGAGGTCGTGCCTGCTGGTCACGGCATAGGACTCGGTGTAGGACTCGGTGCGGGACCGGGTCGAGATCGGATCCGGGGGCGCCCCACGGGCGAGCTGCCAATGGCGCGCGCCCAGCCGCAGCCGCTGCCGTCGGAGGTGGGCCATGGCGTCGAGGAACTGCGGCACCTGCTCGGCGTCGACCTCGTAGGTGTAGCTGACCTCGAGCGCACCCTCGTGGGTCGCCGCGACGATCGCGGCCGTGGCGGCCGCATCCGGCTCGCCCGGGAACGGCTCGATGCCCACACTCGACCCGAGCCCGGAGTGCAGCAGCACGGCCACCGACACGAGCATGAGGCCGGCTGCCAGGAGCAGTGCCGGAGAGAGGCCGACGAGGTCCGCGACCACCCCCCAGGCCAGCGCCCCGATCGCCTGGGTGCCCTGGAAGAGCAGGAGCAGCAGGGCGATCACCCGGGGGCGCACCCAGTCGGGGAGAGCCTGATGGGCAAGCATCATCCAGGTGCTCTGCACGCCCACCCAGGCCAATCCGCCGATCACCAGGAAGGGGGCCGCGACGATCAGCTGGGTGGCCACACCGAGCACCATGAGAGTGAGGGCGTAGCCGACCGAGCCGAGCGCGGCGAAGTCGCGCACGCTCAGACGTCGGCGCAGCGGCGCCAGCACCACGGTCGCTGCCACCGCACCGATCCCGAGCAGGGTCATCAGGACGCCGAAGCCGGCCGACCCGAGCCCCAGCCGGTCGTGGGCGGCGAGGGAGACCAGGGCCCACAGCGCGCTGGCCGGAAGACCGAACATCGTCATCCGGACCAGGAGGCGCTTGGTCCACGGGGAGTGGCGCACGAAGCGGAGCGAGTCGGCGATGGCCGGCAGGATCGGACGCCGCGGGTTGCGCCGGCCCGGCCAGCGCCGTTGGACGACGGCCAGCGCGAGGGCGCACGAGGCGAACAGGAGGAGCACCGTGGAGAAGGCCAGCCCCGGGCCGTGGAGGCCCAGGAGCACCCCGGCACCGAGGGGTCCGACCGCACGCGCGATGTTGTAGACCGCGCCGTCGACGACGGTGGCCGCCGGCACGAGGGGGCGCTCCAGGGTCTCCGGCAGCAGGGACTGCCAGGCCACGCCGACGACGACGAGCGCGAGACCGACGACGAGGACCGTGGCCAGCAGCGGCCAGGTGCCCGCGTCGCCGGGACCGACGACCACCACCGCGGTGGCGGCGGCCAGCGCGGAGGCCGAGACCGCGCACATCATGAGGCGCTCGCGAGCGGCATAGCCCACCACGACCCCGGCCGGGAGCGCCAGCACCAGGAAGGGAAGTGCCAGGGCGGCAGGGGCCAGCGAGACGATCGTCGCCGACTCGCCGCGCTCGGTCAGGGTCCACTGCACCGCGACGACATGGACCCATACGGCGACGGCGTTGACGAGCTGGATGGTGATCAGGAACCGGAACCTGCCGACCGCGAGCGCGGCACGAGGACCGTCGTCGCGCGGTGCGGGCGCCATGTCGCCTCCGGGTGCAAACTGAAATCACTTCGGTCGCCTATACCTATCACACCCGGACGCTGGACAACCAGGGTCAACTGAACTAAATTCAGGTCATGTCCGTTCTCGCCTCACCCACCACCCTCGAGCGGTACTACGCCGCAGTGGACGCCGACCGGATCGACGACGCGATGACGCTCGTCGCCGAGGACGTGCGCTTCGCGATCCTGCTTCCGGCCCGCGCCGTGCGCGGCGAGGGCCGCCAGGGCCTGGTCGACTACCTGTCCGGCCGGGGCGACGTCGTACGGCGTCACGTTCCGAAGCGTTCGGCCGTGTCCGAGGACGTCGAGTTCGTCTACGGCTCGGTCGTGGAGGACGAGCAGACCGTGACCGGGCACTTCCTGGCCTCGGCCCGGGTCGGCTCCGACGGCCTCATCAGCGCCTACCAGGTCGCCTTCGACCCCGAGCTCGGCCTCATCCCCGAGTGACCCGCACCCGACACCCCGTCACCGCCAGGCAGAGGAGAGCCCCATGACCCAGACGACCACCGCCGATGCCACGCCGCTCCTGCGCGACTGGTTCGAGATCATGGACTCGACCACTCCCGAGCGCGTGCTCGACATGATCACCGACGACTTCGCCCTCTCGATCCTGTTCTCCAAGGGGGCCGACCAGGCCGCCGAGTTCACCGGGGACCGCGCCGGACTGGTCGTCTATCTCGAGCAGCGCGAGGTCAGCGTGCTCACCCACCACATCCTCGACGGCGCACGGGTCGACCAGACCGAGCTGGTGCTGGGCGAGACCCGCCGCGACGGCTCGTTCGAGGCCTCGTTCAACGCCAGTGCCCAGCTCGACGCCGAGACCGGCAAGGTCCGCCGGCTGCTGATCTGCCGCACCCCCCAGGTGCGGTTCACCGACTGATCGCCGACGGGCGACCGCAGGCCAGACGACGCGACGAAGGACCTCCCCGCAGCAGCAGCTCCAGGGAGGCCCTTCGGTCCCGTGTCGGGCGGTCAGCGCGGGGCCGACTCGGCGATCGAGTCAGTCGACCATGATCCGCTCCTCGCCGGTGACGGCGATGCGGTGGCCGCGCATGTCGCCGACGTGGGCGACCGCGGCCGCCCACTCCTTGCTGGCCAGCGCCGCGTCGAGGTCCTCCTTGGTGTCGAAGCTCAGGATCGAGACGCCGTCCCAGCCCTGGGAGCGCTCCTCGAAGGCCTCCTTGACGTCGGTGTGGAGCCAGCGGCGCAGGCCCGGGAGCGGGTAGGTGTGCTCGGCGTGCTCGCCGCGCCACCACTCGATGAACTGCTCGTGGGTCCAGTCCTCGGGGCGGGAGGCCATCAAGATGAGGTTGTACATCGCTAATCTCCTGATCTGAATTTGGTTTAGGAACAGGGGGCGTGCGTCCCCGCCGAGTGCTCGGCGGCGAGACTCAGGGACCGACCAGTCGCAGGGAGGCGTCGCCGATGTAGTCGCGGATCTCCTCCAGGCTGGTGGGCCCGCCGGTGCGGTACCAGCGCCACACGCTCACCACGAGGGCGAGCAGGACGCGGCTGGTCTGCTGGGCGTCGCGTTCGACGAAGTCGCCCGAGGCCATCCCGCGCTCGACGAGATCGGTCCAGTTCTTCTCCACCTTCCGCACGAGTGCCCGGGCGTGCTGGCGCTCGGCCTCCTCCCGCTCGGACTGCCGGGGCGTGGCGAGCAGATCCATGTGGCTCTGCAGGATCCGCATCTGCAGGACCTCCTGCGGCGTGACGTCGAACGCCGCGCGCACGGCCGCGCGCAGCTGGTCGGCGGGAGTGTCACCCTCGGCCACCGCCTGGTCGAAGCGCTCCGAGGAGCGCTCGAGCTCGGTGCTCATGATCGTCAGCAGGCAGTGGACCTTGGACTCGAAGTAGTGGTAGAGCGCGGTCTGGCCGATTCCGACCTTGTCGGCCACCGAGGCCCACTTGGTGAGCTCGAAGCCGTCGTCGCCGAAGCTCTCGATCGCGGCGCTCAGGATGAGTCCGCGCTTGGAGCGCGGCCCCTCGGTCGCTTGCGATTGGCGGGCCATGAGCCTTCTCCTCTTCGTGGGCAGTCACACGAGTCTAGGCGACTTGACGTCAGTTCAGGACCGTTCGGCGGACTTCGCGAGCCGCGCGGCCAGGCTCACCGCGTCGTTGCGGGCCAGCTTCCCGACCCGGTTCTGCGGC
The DNA here is from genome assembly GCF_037936805.1 of Nocardioides epinepheli. NCBI lineage: Bacteria > Bacillati > Actinomycetota > Actinomycetes > Propionibacteriales > Nocardioidaceae > Nocardioides > Nocardioides epinepheli. The sequence continues at coordinate 97,431 of NZ_JBBMMC010000012.1, forward strand.
AGATCGGCCACCGGGAAGACGAACTCGGGCCAGTGGTGCTTCGGGACGCCGCTGGCCGCAAGGTGGGACTTGACCGTCTCGAGGTCCAGGCTCGGACTCCGGGTGACCACCAGTGCCGCCGCTCGCTCGCCGAGCATCTCGTCGGGCACCGGGACCACACAGACCTGGACGACGTCGGGCACCGAGGCCACGGCCGCCTCGACCTCGTTGATGTCGATGTTGCGGCCACCGCGGATGATGATCTGCTTCTCCCGGCCGACGATGTTGATCGTGCCGTCCTCGTTGACCCGCGCGAGGTCGCCGGTGAAGAAGAACCCGTCGGGAGTGAGCTCCGGGGGCACCGGGGCGCCGTCGCGGGCGTAGCCGGTGAACAGCGAGGGGCCCTTGACCTGCGCCCGGCCGACCGCGCCGGTCGGAAGCGGGTGATCATGCTCGTCGACGACGCGGACCTCGATCCCCGGGAACGGCCGGCCGTCCCGGTCGAGCCGGATCTCGGCGGGGTCAGAAGGTGAGGGCGTGGTGTGCCCGAGGCACTCCGACATGCCGAAGACCCGGAGGAACCTGGTGCCGAGCAGGTCCTCGGCGCGACCGAGCGCGCCGGCGTCCATCGGGCCGCCACCGACGGTCATCGCCTTCAGCGACGACAGGCCGCCCTCGGCGCCGTCGACCATGGCGAACTGCAGCGCCATCGTCGGCACCAGCATGGTCCAGCGGACCTGCTCGCGGCCGATCAGGTCGAGCGCGTCGGCCGGGTTCCACTTCGGCAGGCACACCATGGTGCCGCCGAGCATGGCCGGCAGATAGAGCCCGAAGCACAGTGCGGCGACCGACGACAGCGGCACGAACGCGCCGACCCGGTCGCCGGGCTCGAGGCCGACGGCGTCGATCGTGGCACCGGCGGCGAACCGGATGGCGGACTCGGACTGCACGACGCACTTGGGACGTCCCGTCGAGCCCGAGGTCATCGCGACCGCGGCGCCGCCGCGCCACCGCTCGGTGCCGCGGGTGGCCCCGCCGGTGGCCCGGAGGGTCCAGCCGTCCAGCGCGCTCGCCTCGGCCTGGAAACCCTTGCTCGCCGCGTCCCAGGTCTCCAGGCAGTGCGGGGAGGCGATCACGACGTCGGGACCGACGTCCTCGAGTGCGAGGTCGAACTCGTGGGCGGTCGCATGGCCGCTGAACACGACCAGGAAGCCGTCGAGCCGGCCGACCGCCAGCGCCGTCACGAGGGTGCGCCAGGAGTTGTCGGCCTGCACCAGCACGGTCGGGGCGCCCTCGACGACGTCCGCGATGGTCGCGGAGAGCGCCTCGGCGGCCGACCAGACGTCGGCGGCGCGGTGTGCTCCGTCGGCGTCGATGACGGCCACATGGTCCGGGTCGGCGGCGGTCCGCGTCGCGAACTCCTCGGCAAGCACCCGCATCAGTCCATCCTCCTGGATTCGTCTGTTTCCGTGGCGGTGCGGTCGGGCACCACGACCGCGCGGCCACGTATCTCACCGGCCCTGAGCCGCTCGTAGGCCTCGATCGCCTCACTGAGCGCGAAGGTCTCCACATGGGCGCTGATCGCGCCCTCCCGGGCGAGCCCGACGACCGTCTCGAGGTCGGGCTTGGGCCCCCAGAACGGTGCCGCCACCGACCACCCCTGAGGGAGACCGAGGTCCTTGCCCACCGGGAGCACTCCCCCGGCGCCGCCCACCACGGAGGACGAGCCACCCGGTGCGAGCAGAGCGACACAGGCGGCCATCGTGCTCTCGGACGCGACGAAGTCGTAGACGGCGTCGAAGCGCCGGATCGGCGAGTCGGCGACTCGGGCGACCTCCTCGAGATCCTCGTGCACGGCATGTGCGCCGAGCGAGCTGGCGAGCTCACGCGCGGCGGGCTTGGGGTCGACGACGACGATGGTGGCCGGCGTCGTCGCGAGGAGCTGGACCGCGAAGTGACCCAGGCCGCCCGCGCCCACGACCAGCACCCGCGAGTCGGCGTCGAAGCCGTCCCACTGGGGACGCAGGGCGTGGAATGCCGTCAGTGCGGCATCGGTGAGCGGCGCGGCCGCCACCGGGTCGAGGCCGTCGGCAGCGACGAGATAGCGGGTGTCGGGGACGACGAGGTACTCGGCCAGGCCACCGTCGTAGCCGAGGCCGTTGCCGATCGCCGGAGGCCGCGCCAGGCAGTAGTTCTCCCGGCCCGCACGGCACCGCCGGCAGGTGCCGCAGCCCCAGATGCCGTGCACGACGACCTGACGTCCCAGCCAGGCGGCGTCGACGCCGTCACCCAGGCCGATGACGGTGCCGGCGACCTCGTGGCCCAGGGTGAAGGGCAGCTCGAAGGGCAGCCGGCCCTCGGGCGAGTCGACGACGTGCAGGTCGGAGTGGCACATGCCGGCCGCGGTGACCTCGAGCAGGACGCCACCCGCGCGCGGCTCGGGGATCGGGATCTCGCGCAGCCGGGCGGGCTCCCCCCAGGCCTCGAAGCGCACCGCGAGCATCGTGTCGGTCACTTCGCCGTCCACCCTCCGTCGACGCACAGGATGTGCCCGGTGACGTAGGAAGAGGCGTCGGAGGCCAGGAACAGCACCGCGCCGTCGACCTCGCCCTCGCGTCCGCCGCGGTTCAGCATCGTCCCGCGGCGCACCCAGTTCGCGGACTTCTCGTTGGTGAACAGCCCGTCGGTCATCTCGGTGTCGAACCAGCCCGGGACGACGGCGTTGACCCGGACACCACGGCGACCCCACTGGCCGGCCAGCTCGCGGGTCATCCCGATGACCGCGGCCTTCGAGGCCGCATAGCCGGCCCCGCCGATGGGCGCGGTCGAGCCGAGCCCGACCACCGAGGAGACGTTGATGATCGAGGCACCGTGCTCGTCGGGGAGCGAGCGCACCACGGCGGCGGACAGGGCGAAGCCGGCCACGACGTTGAGCTGGAGCAGGGTGTCGAACTCGGCGACGGTCTCGCTCAGCGCGTCGGGTCCGCCGGGCATCCCGGCGTTGTTGATCAGGATGTCGATCGGCCCGCACGCCGAGGCGGCCTCGACCAGGCCGTCGCGGTCCCCGGCCACGGTGACGTCGCACCGCACCGGGACGATGCCGGGGACCGCGGCGGTCAGCTGCTCCAGCCGGTCCACCCGACGGGCGGCCGCCACGACGGTGGCGCCGGCCGCGGCGAGGGTGCGCGCGAAGCCCTCGCCGAGCCCGGACGACGCTCCGGTGACGATGGCGACCCGGCCGGTGAGGTCGAACATCTTCGAGGGGTCCACGGGTCAGTGCCTTCCTTGCGAACGCTCAGTAGACGGCCGTACGGCCGCCGTCGACGGGGATCAGCGCGCCGGTGGTGTATCCGGCGCGATCGCTGGCCAGGTGGGTCACCATGCTGGCGACCTCGGCGGGGTGGCCCAGTCGCCCGGCCGGCAGGTTGCGGGTGACCAGGCCGAGGAAGTCCTCGTCCCAGTCGGCCGACATGTCGGTCTCGAAGGCGCCGGGCATCACGCAGTTGACCCGCACGTGCGGGGCGTACTCCTGGGCGAAGGCCCGGGTCAAGGCGTTGAGGCCGTTCTTCGCCGCGGCGTACATCGCCTCCGCGGGGCTGGGGCGCTCGGCGCCGATGCTGGAGATGTTGATGATCGAGCCGGCGCCGCGCTCGGCCATATGCGTGCCGGCCACCGCCATGAGCCGGAAGGGGCCCTTGAGGTTGACCTCCATCGTCTTGTTGAACAGCGACTCGCTCACCTCCAGCAGAGAGGGGGCGAGCGGGGCGATGCCGGCGTTGTTCACGACGACGTCGAGGTGCCCGAACCGCTCGATGACGCTGGCCACGGCCGGCTCGATCGACTCCCACTGGCCCACGTGCAGGGCGAGCGGCATCGTCTCGACCCCGTACTTGTCGGCGATGTCGGAGGCGACGGACTCACAGGCCTCGGCCTTGCGGCTGGAGACGACGACGGCGGCGCCGTCGGCGGCCAGCCCCTCGGCGATCGCCTGTCCGAGCCCGCGCGTGGCTCCGGTGACCAGGGCGACCTTCCCTGTCAGCTCCCCGCTCATGAGCGCTGCTCCTGGTGCTGCTGGTGCTTCTTCAGCTCCAGGCGGGCCATCGTGCGCAGGTGGACCTCGCTGGGGCCGTCGGCGATCTGCAGGGCGCGGGTGATGGCGAAGAGCCGGCCGAGCACGGTGTCGTCGCTGACCCCTGCGGCGCCGTAGGTCTGCACGGCCCGGTCGACGACGCGGTGGGCGGTCTCCATGGCGGCGACCTTGATCGCCGCGACGTCGGAGCGTGCGGCCTTGTTCCCCTGGGTGTCCATCAGCCAGGCCGCCCGGAAGGTCAGCAGCCGGATCTGGTCGATCTCCAGGCGGCTGCGCGCGATCCACTCGCGCACCACGCCGCGCTGGGCCAGCGGCTCCCCGAACGCCACCCGCGACAAGGCCCGCTCGCACATCATGTCCAAGGCTCGCTCGGCGAAGCCGATCGCGCGCATCGCGTAGTGCATCCGACCCGGGCCGAGCCGGCCCTGGGCGATCTTGAAGCCGTCGCCCTCCTCGCCGAGCATGTTCGCGGCCGGGACGCGCACGTCGGTGAACTGCACCTCGCCGTGCCCGAGGCGGTCCTGGTAGCCGAACATCGGGAGGTCGCGGACGACCTCGATCCCGGGTGCGTCGGTGGGCACCAGGATCATGCTCTGCTGACGGTAGGTCGGACCGTCCGGGTCGGACTTGCCCATGAAGATGATCAGCTTGCAGTCCGGGTCCAAGATGCCGGAGGTGTACCACTTGCGGCCGTTGAGGACGTACTCGTCGCCGTCACGCAGGATCGTCGAGGTGATGTTGGTGGCGTCCGAGCTCGCGACCGCGGGCTCGGTCATCGCGAACGCCGAGCGGATCTCGCAGGCCAGCAGCGGGTCGAGCCACTGCTCCTGCTGCTCCGGCGTGCCGTACATCGCCAGGATCTCCATGTTGCCGGTGTCGGGCGCGGAGCAGTTGATGGCCTCGTTGCCGATGATGGAGCGACCGACGATCTCGGCGAGCGGGGCGTACTCGCAGTTGGTCAGCCCGGCTCCGCGATCGCCGTGGGTCATGAAGAGGTTCCACAGCCCGCGCTCGCGTGCGAGCTTCTGGAGGTCGCGCATGATCTGCGGCTGCTCGTGCGGGTTCTCGTTGGCGGCGACCTGGGCGTCGTAGACGGCCTCGGCCGGGTAGACGTGCTCCTGCATGAACCGCTCGAGCTCGACCTTCAGCTCCTCGGTCCGCGGTGACAACGCGAAGTCCATGGCTTCTCCTCCTGACGCCGACTCAGCCGAGTCGTTCGAGTCCGCTGGTGATGAGCCGGACGATGGTGTCCGGCAGACGTTCCTGGTCGGGGTCCTCGTGCCGACCCTCGCGATGGCGGCGCAGGTTGTGGCCCATGATCGCGGCCATCTTGTAGCGGCCGAGGGCGTTGAACCAGTCCATCGCGTCCGGCGCCGGACCGCCGTCGGTGTAGGCCGCGAGGAGCTCGTCCTCGGTCGGCAGGCCGGGCACGTCGCGCCCGACGCCGGGGAAGTTCGAGCCGTCGGCGAAGACGAGGAACCAGCCGAGCTCGACGCGCGGGTCGCCGATGCTCCAGATCTCCCAGTCGATGATGGCGCGCGGCTCGAGGTCGGTGCAGATGATGTTGCCCAGGCGATAGTCGCCGTGGACGAGGGTCGGCTCGAGTGCGCTGGGCACGGCCGCCTCCAACCTCGCCTGCAGTTCGGTGGCGCCGGGCACCAGCTCCTCGGGGACCGCGCCCATCGTCCGGGCCCACCGGGCCAGCTCCTCGGCCGGTGCGAGCGTCTCGGCACCGGGAGGCAGCAGGTCCAGCGGCACCCGGTGCAGTCGCGGCAGGATCTGCGCCGCGCGGCTCATCCGCGCCGCCGCGCGGGCCGGGTCGATCTCCGGGTCGTCGAGGGTTGGCTCGATCGACTCGCCGTGGACGAACTCGACGGCGAACCAGGCGGGCTCGGTCTCGTCGACGGCGACCACCGCCGGGACGGGGACGTCGGTCGGCGCGAGCGCGACCATGATGCGCGCCTGCTTCAGCATGTCGTGGCGTCCGATCGAGCGCTGGCCGCGCGGGACGGCCTTGACCACGACGTCGCGCCCCGACCCGACCGGCAGTCGGTAGGTCAGTCCGGAATGCCCCCCAGGCAGCACGGCCAGCTCACCGATGTCGGTCAGGTCGGTCTCGGCGCGCAGCCTCTCCGCGATCCGCGGGCCGAGGATCTCCTCGTACGGCGCCTCGTTCGTCGCCGCGTTCATGGACGGGGCTCCCGAGGAAGTCCGAGAACCCGCTCGGCGATGATGTTGTGCTGGATCTCGTCGGTGCCGCCGGCGATCCGGTAGCCGGGCGCACCGAGGATGTGCTCGGTCCACGCCCAGGTGCCCCAGCGGCCGGAGTCGACGCTGGCCTCGGGCCCGAGCAGGGCGCGGGCGACCTCGGAGGTGCGGGCCATCGTGTCGGTGGCCAGCAGCTTGCCGACCGACGCCTCGGGGCCGGGGTCCTGTCCGGAGACGACGGCGGCCGCCACGCGCATCCCGGTCAGGCGCTGGACATAGCTGCGGGTCAGCAGGTCGGCGACCTGGTCCCGCTCGAGCGCGTCGAGGTCGCGGCCGAGGTTGCGGGCCAGCTCGATCGCCTGGTCGGCGTTCTCGAGACCGAGGTTGCCCGAGTCCAGGCGCTCGGAGGCCAGCACGGTCAGTGCGACCTTCCACCCCTGGTCGACCGGGCCGAGGCGGTACTCGTCGGAGAGGACGACGCCGTCGAGGTAGACCTCGTTGAAGGAGGAGCCGCCGGTCATCTGCCGGATCGGGCGGATCTCCACGCCGGGAGCGTCCATCGGGACGATGAAGACGGTGAGTCCGGCGTGCTTGGCGACGTCCGGGTCGGTGCGGGTGACGGCGATGCCGTAGTCGGCGACGGGTGCGCCGGAGGTCCAGACCTTGTGCCCGTCGAGCCGCCAGCTGCCGTCCTCGAGCCGAGTCGCCTTGGTGCGCACCGCGGCGAGGTCGGAGCCGGCCTCGGTCTCGGAGAACAGCTGGCAGGCGATCAGGTCGGTGCGGACCATCGCCCGCACGTAGCGCTCGCGCTGCTCGGGGGTCCCCCATTGGGCGATGGCCGGTGCGATGAGCTGTTGGGTGACCGGGAACATCTCGGTGCGACGCGGCACGTCGAACTCGTCCTCGAGGCGCCGGAAGGCCACCAGGTAGGCGATCGGCAGGGCGCGGCCGCCGTACTCCTCGCCCCACGTGATCGCACCGAAGCCGGCGTCGAACTTCGCCTGCTCGTACTCGCGGATCCGGTCGGTCTCAGCGCGCTCCTGCTCGGCGGTCCAGTTCTCGAAGACCGCCACCGAGTCCGAGCCCTCGCCCCAGGCCCGCGTGGTGCGGGGTGAGGCGATCGAGCTCAGCCAGGTGCGCGCGTCGTCGAGGAAGGCTTCCAGAGTGGGCGTGGTCATCTCAGACTCCCAAGACGGTGCAGGCACTGACGCCGGGGGCGCCGTAGACGTGGGTGAAGCCGAGTCGGGGGTTCCCGGGAACCTGACGCTCTCCGGCCTCCCCGCGCAGCTGGGTGACGATCTCGTGGACCTGCCGCAGACCCGAGGCGCCGATCGGCTCGCCGTTGGCGATGCAGCCGCCGTCGGTGTTGACCGGCAGGGAGCCGGCGATCTCGGTCGCGCCGGAGGCGATCAGGTCCTCCTGCTCGCCGTCCTTGCAGAACCCGGCCTCGGCCAGGTGCATCACCTCGGCGCCGCTCTCGGTGTCCTGGAGCTGGGCGACGTCGATCTGGTCGGGCGTGACGCCGGCGATCTCGAAGGCGGCGGCCGCCGCGGCGGCGCTGACGCTGGTGGGCGCTCCGGTGCCCTGGATCGCCGGGCTGAACACCTCGAACGAGCCGAACTGCCGGGTGCGGGCGGCCACCGAGAGGAGCGTGACGGGCCGCAGTCCACTACGCCGCGCGGCCGACTCGCTGGCGACGATGATGGCCGCGCCGCCCTCGCCGGGCGAGCAGAACATGTAGCGGGTCAGCGGGTCGTTGACCATGTCGGCGGACAGGATGTCCTCCTCGCTGATCGCCTCCCGACGCCACGCGTTCGGGTTGAGCACACCGTTGCGATAGGCCTTGGCGGCCACCGCGGCCAGCGTCTGGTCGCTGATGCCGTACTCGCGCATGTAGCGGGCGATCTTGATGCCGAAGAACTGCGTGGTGACCATCAGGCCCGCCTCGCCGTAGCCGGCGCCGAGACCCCAGTCCTCCGGGCGCGGGTCGAAGGCTCCACGCGGGTGCTTGTCGAAGCCGACCGCGAGGGCGATCTCGGCCTGACCGGAGCGGATCGCGTTGACCGCGCTCACCAGCGCGCTGCCGCCGGTCGCGCAGCCGTTCTTCACATTGGTGAACGGGATCCCGGTGAGGCCGAGCTCGGCGACGAGCGTGTCGGCCAGTCCGGCGCCGTCACTCCCGCCGAAGGCGACCTGGACGTCGCCCCACTCCAGCCCCGCATCGCGCAGGGCTGTCTGGATCGCGGTCACGGCCATCTCGCGTCCCGTGACCCCCGGCTGCCGCCCGAACGGCGACAGGCCGGCGCCGATGATCGAGACCGGTGCCATCAGCTCTCCTCAGTGTCAATGGCGGTGTCCACGGCGAAGCGTGGGACGGGTTCGGTCGCCACGAGCACCACGCTTGCGTGATCCTCTAGTTGGGCGAAGTCGTCGCAGTCGAGGATCGCCTCGACCTTCACGCCTTCGGGAAGCTCGACATAGCCGACGGCGAACGGGCGGAACCCGTCGGCCGGCGGGATGTAGGGCGGGGACTTCGGCGCGAAGCGCTGGATCGTGAAGCCCCAGACGGTCCCGCGACTGCCGAGAGTCACCGGCTCCATCGTGCCGCCGCAGCGCTGGCACCCTCGCGCCGAGGGGAACGCGACGTTGCCGCAGGCGGCACATCGGCTCCCCTCGAGCGCGAGGGATCCCAGCTCAGTCACGTCGACGTCCTCGATCGCTCGACCAGCCTCAGCGGCCGACCCACTTGGGCTCGCGCTTCTCGAGGAACGCCTGGACGCCCTCCTTGCCGTCCTCGGACTGCAGGGCGTTGCCGACCGCGAGGTGCTCCATGATCATGAGCGAGCGGACGTCGGCGTCGAGACCCTGGTTGATGGCCATCTTGGTCAGACGCATCATGTAGGGGCTCTTGTCGATGATCGGAGCGATGAACTCCTCCACGGCCTTGTCGAGCCCCTCGGCCGGGGCCGACTCGTTGATGAGGTCGAAGTCCTTGGCCTCCTTGCCCGACATGAGCTTGCCGGTGAGCATGAGCTCCTTGGTCTTGCGCAGGCCGATCATGCGCGGCAGGCGGTAGATCGGGCCGGCGCCGCCGAACAGGGCGCGGCGGATGTGGAAGTCGCCGATCTTCGCGTCGTCGGAGGCGATGGCGAAGTCACACGAGATCATCAGCTCGAAGCCGCCGGCGGTGACGTAGCCCTCGAGCACGGCGACCGAGGGGGTCTTCATCGAGTACAGGCGGTCGCAGACCTCGGCCGAGAGCACGGCGACGTCCATCGCGGTGGTCGTGCCGATGAAGTCCGACAGCAGCTCGTCGAGGTCGAAGCCGGAGCAGAACTGGTTCTCCACCCCGCGCAGCACGAGGACCTTGAGGTTCGGGTCCTCGTCGACCTCCTTGATGATCTCGTCGAGGCGGTGCAGCAGCTCGACGGTGACGGCGTTCTTCTTGTGCGGCCGGTTGAGCCAGACTCGCGCGACGTCGCCGTCCTTCTCGAGGAGGACGTGATCGGTGTCGACAACCATGATGGTGTCCCTTCTGAGCGGTCAAAGTGAACTGGATTCACTTTAGTATGGGTCCGCCGAGGGTCGCCGTCAATACTTGAATTGAAGTGAGTTCGATTCTACCGTGGAAGCCCTCATGCCCCGGGTCGCTCACCGCGGCCCCACTCACTAAGGACTGCGCGCATGGACCACGCGACCGACCGCCCCACCGATCTCACGACCGACCTGCTCGTCATCGGCGGCGGCATGGCCGGGCTCACCGCCGCCGCCCGCGCCGCCCGCGACGGGCAGCGGGTGGTCGTGGTTGAGGTCGGCGCCGACGTCGGGGGCTCGGGCCGGTTCGCCGGCTACATCTGGACCGCCCCCGACCACGAGGTCATGGACCAGCAGAACCCGAACGGCGATGCCGCCCTCAAGCGCCGCCTGGTCGACGACTTCGCCGCAGCCGTGGAGTGGATCCGCAGTACGGGCGTCGAAGCGAAGCCGGCCCAGCGGATCCTCTCCTTCGGGCGCGGGCACGAGTTCGACACCAACCACTACGTCGACACCTGCCGCCGGCTCGTCACCGAGGCCGGCGGGTCGGTCCTGATCGACACCGTCACCGAGGAGCTGCTCGAGAGCGACGGCGCGGTCGTCGGCGCCCGGGTCCGCCGCTCCTCCGGCGAGGAGCTGGACATCACGGCACGCCACACCGTCTTGGCCACCGGCGGGTTCCAGGGCAGTGCGGAGCTGCGCGAGACCTATCTCGGCTCCGGCGCGGGCGAGATGCCGCTTCGATCCAACCCGCACAGCCAGGGTGACGGGCTGCGCCTGGCCACCGCCGTCGGCGCCGCCGTCGGGCCGGAGCAGGCGGGCTTCTACGGCCACCTCGTGCCCAGCGGGGTGCCGTTCAAGGACTCCGGCGACTTCGTCGACCTCTCGCTCTACTACAGCGAGCACGCCCTGCTGTTCAACCTGGAGAACCGACGCTTCGTCGACGAGACGCTCGGCGACCACCTCACCACGGTCGCCCTCATGGAGCAGCCCGAGGCCCGTGGACTGCTGATCGCCGACGGCCGGGTCTACCGCGACTGGATGGTCCCGGCCTACGTCGAGGGCGCGGTCAGCGTGGACAAGTTCGCGCTCGCCTCCCGGCGCGGCGGCCGCACCGGCCTGGCGGAGTCCCTCGAGGAGCTGGAGTACCTGCCCGAGGACTGGGGCTACGACGGCCCCACGATCCGGGCGGAGATCGAGCGCTACAACGAGGCGGCGGCGTCCGGGACGCTCGAGCCCGGCCGCGCACTCGACCCCGCGCCCCTTCTCGAGCCGCCCTACTACGTCATCGAGACGATCCCCGCGATCACGTTCCCCTTCACCGGGATCCTCATCGACGACCACGCCCGGGTGCTCGACTCCGACGGCCGGCCGATCCCCGGCCTGCTCGCGGCCGGCTCCGACACCGGCGGCCTCTGGAACCGCGCCTACGCCGGCGGTCTGGCCGCGGCGATCGTCTTCGGGCTGGCGGCCGCCGAGAGCGCCGGGGCCCCTTCCTCCGGCGAGTGACCCACACGGACTCGGGCCGCCCCGCGTGCTGCGGGGCGGCCCAGTCCGTTCAGAGCGCTTCGGAGACTGCGCCTCTCCGGAGCCTCAGATGCCGATCAGGTCGGCGACGCGGTTGCGGTGGCCGCGAGCGGTGCCGAAGAGGCCCTCGTCGCCGAGCACCCGCTTGAGGTAGAAGTGCGCGGGGTGCTCCCAGGTGAAGCCGATCCCCCCGCTCAGCTGGACCGCCTCGTGAACGGTCCGCATCGCGGCGTCGGTCACCACCGCGCCGGCGACCTCGGCCGCGAGCTCGGCCTCGGGGTCCTCGTCGAAGAGCGCGGCGGCGTAGTCGACCGCCGAGCGGGACCGCTCGAGATCGACCAGCACGTCGGCCAGGCGGTGCTTGATCGCCTGGAACGAGCCGATCGGCCGGCCGAACTGCTCACGCTGGGTCACGTACTCGACGGTCGCGTCGAGCTGGCGCCGGATGATGCCCACGTGCTCGGCCGCGACGGCGATGGCGGCGGCGCGAGACACCTGGGCCCAGACGGCGTCCGCGCGGTCGGGCCCGACGAGGATGGTCGCGGCGGCGCCGTCCAGCTCGAGGTCGGCCTGCCGACGGGTCGGGTCGATCACCTCGAGCGGACGGATCGAGACGCCGTCCGCGGCGGCGTTCTCCTCGCCGCCCAGGCGCACCGCGACGATGCCCTCGGCGCAGTGGGCGATCACCAGGTCGCTCTCGGCCCCTGCGACGACCCGGCGCACGCTCCCGCGGACCCGGCCGTCCTCGACGGTGAGAGCGGAGTCGAAGGCGACCGTTCCCACGAGGCGTCCGCTCGCGACGTCGGCCAGCAGGTCGGCGACGGCGTCGGAGTCGTCGGCGAGGGCCAGCGCCAGCGGCACGAGCACCGAGGACTCGAGGACCGGTTCGGAGAGCAGTGCTCCCCCGGTCTCCTCCAGGACCACCGCGAGATCCCGCAGCCCGAAGCCGGCGCCGCCGAGGCTCTCGGGCACGATCATCGACCCGAGGTCGAGCTCGCGGTTCAACCGCTGCCAGAGATCCTCGGACCAGCCACGGGGCTGCTCGACCGCACGACGCACCGCCTCGTGGTCGGCGTCCTTCTCCAGGAGGTGGCGCACCACGCCGCGCAGCTCCTCATGCTCCTCCAACGGCGTCATGATCGACGGATCGGCTTCCGGCCGGACGGCGACGTGCTCGGTCATTGGTCCTCCTGGCAAGACGGGTTGCTCGCGACCTTACTTGAATTCACTTCAATACAGAAGACCGCGGAGAGACCACGCCGCACGATGCACGGAACGTCAGTAGCGGGAGGGCATCGTGGCCCAGGCCCCGGGCCGGGGTCCGCCCGGGACGCGTTCGCAGGCGCCGGTCGTCGCCGAGCACCGCACGAGTCGCGACGTAGGCCGGTTCGAGTAGTCGTCGAAGTGCCAGAGGATCACCGCGTCCGCGGACTCCCATCCCACGACGCCGAGGTACGGCACGTCGCTCGGAGTTGCGAGGCGCACCGGCCTTCCGTCGAGCGGCCGGACCCAGTACGTCGGGGCCTCGGAGGAGTCGTCGGAGTAGGCGTAGTTCCTCCCGTCGGCCGACCACAGACCGGCGAAGGACACGGCGAAGCGGCCGGACCGCGAGAAGCCGCCGTCACGTCCGACCAGGCCGTAGACGCTCACCCCGCCCGATCGGAGCACCGTCGTGCCGCGCGGCCATCCGTCGACGGAGGTGTATCCGGACCGCGGACCGTCGAAGCGCGCCAGCCGGCCTCGAGGCGACAGCACCTTGACCCCGTCGTCGCCCTGGAGCAGGACGAGGCGTCCGCGATTGCTCAGGGTGCGCAGCCAGATGCCGTTGATCCCGTCCCCCCACGCGACCAGGCGGCGGTCTCGGAAGGAGGTGGCGACCCGGCCCCGCTCGACGTCGTAGATCACCGTCCGATACCGCTCGATACGCCAGTAGTCCTCGGTCTCCCGCGCGCGCACCTCCAGCCACGCCAGCCACCGCCCGTTCGCGGACAGCAACGGCGGACCGCTCGGCGCGCGGACCGGCAGCCGCACCAGGCGCTTCCCCTCGACGAGGAACCACGACGTCGTGCGGTGGTCCCGGCGGCGCTCCTCGCCCGGGGCGACCACGGTGGTCCCGTTCCGCGAGACGATGTCGCTGTTGCGGGTGGAGATCACGGTGCCACCGACGTGGAGCCGCCCGCGCTGCCACCAAGGCAGCGTGGTCGGGGCGCCGACCGGAAGCTCGGCATACGTGGGGGCAGCGTGCGAGCCCCGCGACTCCTCGGCATTCGCCGTGGTGACGCCGCAAGCAAGGAGCACGCCCACGAGCAGGGCGATCGACCGGTTCAGCATGTCGCGCAGGATAGGCCCGCTCCGCAGGACATGGAGCGGAATGGCGCCATCGTTCGATCGCATCCGACGAGCCCGCTCATGATGCGACCTGGACCGATCTCATCGATCCCGGAACGGATCCATCCGCTGATGGAGGATCAGGATCACATCGACTCCGCCGATGCCGTCCGCCCGGTCGACGTAGTACCCGAGGTGACTGCCGCTCCCGTAGCACCGGTAGCCCTTGCGGATGTCGTCGCAGGTTCTGCCTCGGGTCGGATCTGCAGCGATGCGCTCGATCGCGTCGCGCAGGTCCTCGAGGTCGGCCTCGACCTGCCCTACGCCCCAGCGCTCTTCGGTGAGATCCCAGATCTGCGACAGGTCACGCTGGGCGGCCGGCGAGAGCCGGAACGAGCTCATGCCTTCACCAGTGGGCGTCCCGGCGATGACGGATGCTGATCACCCGGACCGCAACCCGGTCCACGTGAATCGTGTAGATCACCCGGAACTCACCACGCCGCGCGGAGTACAAGCCCGCCAACTCGTTGCGCAACGGCTTGCCCACGCGGTGCGGATTCTGAGCCAACGGTCCGAAGATGAACTCGGCGCAAGCCGCCGCAACCACCCCAGGCAGTTCGACATCCAAGGCACGCCGCGCTCGCGGCGCCAGAAGGATCGCGTAGGTCACGAACGCAGTCGGCCGGACGCGCGGAGCTCGGCCTCGACCTCGTCACCTGGGATCCAGTGATCGTCGCTCAGCGACACGGCCTCTCGAATGTCGGCCATCGCCGCAGCGTCACCCAGGACGTCGAGAGTCTCCATGAGCGAGTCGTAGTCGTCGACGCTCAAGATGACGGCGGCCCGTCGGCCATTCCTCGTCACTTCGACCCGCTGATGAGTGCGCTCGGCCTCCTCGACCAGCTTGGAGAGGTTGGCGCGCACCTCGGCGATGGGCATCGTCGTCATGTACAGAATTCTAGCGCAAGCACTCCTGGCGGAGATGCGTGGCCCTGCCCTGCGGGCTGCGTGACGCACTCCTCAAGAAGAAGCCGTCACAGTAGTCGTGTGCCAGATGTCAGGTTGACGAAGTGGATCCATGCGCTCAACAGAATCTCGACACGAGACACTCGGGTCATGGACGTCGACGCCGCCTGGGACATCATCGAAGCCACCCTGCGAGACGTTCTGCCGGACGTCGCGGCAACCCTGCGGGGTCCAGCACACGACGACGACCTCGCCGCGCTGGCCCGGACCGCGGGGAGCGACCTACCCGCGGACTTCGTGGCGAGCCTGCGACGCCACGACGGGCAGGACAACCCGACCCGCCTGCTGGACCTGTTCGACCACCACACCCTGCTCAGCGCCGAGGCGATGGTCGCCGCCGCCGAGATGCGCGCCGGCGCGCTCGGCACGGATCCGAACTGCACCGACTACGACTGGATGACCCCGGACAAGGTACGCACGATCCCCCACTGTCGCGGGTGGCTGCAGTTCACCGACTCCGAGGGCGATGGCTACGCCCTCGACCTCGACCCGCTCCCGGCCGGGGAGGCTGGCCAGGTCATCCAGTTGCCGATCGACGGGCCCACCCCCGTTCCGGACTTCGCGTCGTTCGGCGCGTGGCTCACCGCGCTCGCGCAACGGCTGGACGCCGGAGCCTTCCGCGCCGACGAGGAGAACGGCCTACGGCTGGATCGCGGTCTCTCCTGAGGCTGGATCCACCGATCGTCGGCTTGGCGAGCGTCACCAGATGGGTGCGATGGCAAGGCGCGGTCGCGAAGGGCGTTCTGACCGCCGAGCGGCCGCAACGCCGCCAGCGTGCCCATATGGTGGCGCATCGCAGGCGAGAATCGGTGGATCCAGGCTGAGTCGCCGGAGCGTTCCGAGCAGCCTTGAGATCTCGCTCAGGCGGACTTGAGCGGCGAGATCGCTTCGAGCTCGACCTCGATCCGGTCCATCTGGACGTCAAGGTCGTAGCGATCCTGCAGGTTCAGCCAGAAGTGCGCGGACGTGCCGAAGTACTTGCCCAGGCGCAGCGCCGTGTCGGCCGTGATCGCGCGCTTGCCGTGGACGATCTCGTTGATGCGCCGCGGCGGTACACCGATCGAGACCGCCAGCTTGTTCTGAGTGATGCCGAACCCCTCGATGAAGTCCTGCATCAGGACCTCCCCGGGGTGGATCGGCTCGAGCTTGTCAGTGATAGTCGACGACCTGGACATCTTCAGCACCTCCGTCCTTCCACACGAAACAGATTCGCCATTGGTCATTGATCCCGACGCTGTGCTGCCCACGTCTCCCGCCCTTGAGCGGTTCGAGCCGGTTCCCCGGCGGCACGCGGAGATCGTCAAGAGACTCGGCGCTTCCAACCTGACGCAACTTGCGCAGCGCGACCCGTTGGATCCGGGGGGCGATCGACGGAACGCGCTCACGGTTCCAGAGCCGCTCGGTTTCTCGGTCACCGAATGACCTGATCACCGAGTCGTCATATAACGTAACGCGTTATTAACGCTATACGTTGAAGCGGAACGATCACGCAGGGTATCGGTGGTCGTTGGTTGTCGCCGGTTGAAGCCGGAGAACACCGTCTGACCTGCGCAAACGCGTTCTCGAGACCGTTGGACGTCGTCGACAAGAACCGGCCTCGGCCGGAGTTCCTGCGGACTATTTGCGGACCGCCGTGTCGCCGCGAGAGTCCTTGGGCGAGGGCGGTACCGGCAGTGTCCGGGCGGCTTGCTTGGCCATTTCGGTCGGCTGCACCACGCAACCGGTTTGCCCCCGTAGCGGTCCTGGTTGGCAGGGCCTCGCAAAGGGCCGAATCTCGAGGATGGTTCACCAGTCGACATACTCGGACGCCACCGCGGCCCCACCAACCCCGGTGAGAAGACGTAGTCGTGGGCGGTGACCCGGTGTTGTCCAAGCGTATGAGGCCATGCAGTCGGTCATCGCAGTGACGGACGATTGGACCCACTGGTCCCGGGTTGTGGCGAGAACGATCTCGTCGGCCCTGAGGACGTCGGCCCAGAGTGCCCGCTTGCCGACGGCCTTCAGACGCTCCTTACCGTTGTTGTGCAGCTGGTCGCCTGTCTTGACCTCACCGGTGATAACCAAGCCGTCGGCGTGGATGAGTACGTCTGTCTCTGCGACCGGCTTGCTGCCGCTGAATAGTTCGGTCTCTGCGGCGTCGGTGAAGGTCTTCGACGATGCCTTGATGTGGTGAGCGACTGCAAGCGGGGCGACGCCGTTCATCTGCACGAGCTCGCGGGCGACGGGATGGAGGTCGTAGAACCACAGGGGCTCGTCGTCGGGCTTCTTCCAGGCGGCCATATTCAGGTCATTGTTGGCGGAGCAGCTGGCACAGCGGTTGGTCTGTGAGAGCTCGTCGACCGCAACGAACGCCGCCTTGCGGCACTCGGCGCAGAGGAGGGCCAATCCCCTGCGGAGGACCCGTCCGCTGACAAGGCGATCCACCTGCATGCGGACTTCCCCGGGGTCCACATCGTCGGGCCAGCACCCCGCGATGCCCTTGAAGGTGAGGACGCCGCCGTGGCCGGTGATCACCACGCCACGTCCCTCCTGGTAGGTCGCGCTACTTCCCTTGCTACCTGCCGCACCGGCGGGACCGAACAGCCGCAGCACCTCGCTCCACTGGCCGGCGAGGTCGTCGATCATCTGCCCGCGGCCGCCCCAAAGCGTGGCGAGAACCTGCGCGCTGATACCGGATGCCGAGTGCTGGGTCGTATAGCCACGCTGCCTGCTCATGGCCTCCGCCCAGTCGCTGAGCGAGAGCTCGCGAACCTTGGGTCGCGCGACTTGCTGGTCCGGCGCCATGCCGGGCGTCGTGAAGTCGTACCGGTCCGAATGCCAGGTAATACCCGTCCGGCTGTTCCGGATGTAGGTATGGGCTGGGTCTTGTCCTTTGGCGCAAAGTTCGCGGCCAGGTAGCCCGCGCCTGCGGGGCATCACCGACCCGTCGAAGCTCAACTCCACCTGCCAGCTGAAGCCGTGGCTGCCTTGGCGGGCAAGTGAGTCGGCGAGCGTGAGGCCTGGTGGCTTCATCACCATCTCCACTCCCCCTTCCCCGTCTCGGTGAACCGGGACGGGGAACTCGGCACTGAAGTTGTCGCGAGCTGCGAGGGTCAGTGACCCGTTGTAACTCCAGGGGATGTCGCCGGAGGTGACTGTTCGCTTTCGGGGGGGGTTCCGGCCCGGCCGCGGGTTGTCGATCGCGCCTTGGAGGAGGTCACGGACGGTGTCGACGTCTGCCTGGTCCGCACGAGCTGAGGTGACGTGGAGGCCGCGCTTAGCTCGCTGCCAGTCGTAGGCGATCGAGTGAAGAACATCGTGTGACTCAGGGCTGTCTGCTGAGAACCAGTCAGGGTGAAGCCATGCCGCGTTTCCGTAGAGCCGGTCGAGCACCATCCAGACAGCGAAGTCGTCGGGCGAGTCCCCGACAACCACCCATGCGGGGTTTTGGCGTGTGCTACCCACACTGACCGAAGTCAGCCCGGCCAGGGAGTTGTGCCAGGCCTGCGGCAGCTGTTCGACCTGGAATCCGAACGTCGCGCCGCCCGACGGATTAGTGACCAGCTCGGTCGCCTCCTGCGGAACGAGGTTGAACACCCCTTGCAGCCAGGCGGCCATCCAGACTGCGGCGTCGCCGGTCACCGTCGGGGGGCTCGGCGTGAGATCGGGACGCTGCACCGCACCCAGCTTTGCTGCAGCGAGGAGGCCGAGTGCACCACCCCAGGCCGGAGGCGCACTTACGCACACCTTGTCGGCGAACGCACGGAGCCTGTCGACGTGGGTGAGCCCTAAGCCCGTGGGGTCCGCATTGCCGAGCTGATGAAGCGGGTCGTCCCACACGGGTTCTCCCTCTTCGTCCTCCTCCCGCATGCGATGAGTGCTGCAGGCGGCAACAACCGTGTCTCGAGCAGCGGCGGCCAACTCGTCGAACGGCTCCTGCTCACCGACCCTGGCGATGAGTTCAACGCGTTCTTCGCCCGTGATGGGGGCGCCGTTCTCATCGGCAAGCACAAGAGCACCCGGGGAAGCCGTCTCGCGCTCGGCGATCGTGCGCGCCGAAGTCGCCACATAGTCCGGGTCATAGGCGACTACAGCCTCGAGAACGGTTCGGTCGACTTTGCCATCATGATGGGGGACGAGCACGAATCCTGCGCCGCCCCAGACCTCCGCGCACTGGGCCAGCGCGATACGCGCGGCGGCAACCCATCCCTTGTCGGACCCATCGACGATCACGGCAACGCGCGGCGCGCGCAACATCAGGTCGATGGCGGCGTAGTCGAGAGTCGGCGTCGAGATGGACATGGGACAGTTCTATCGCCAGTCAGGTCACGCTCTGGGACTCGGCGGCGAGGACCTCGCCAACTGACCACGCCCGATCGGGGCGCCGCATGGCGCCAGTCGCGATAAAGATTGCCCATGGCATTCGCGGCGGCACGCACCTACCAGTGCATATCTCCCTCATCCCCAACGGTTCCAGCTGGGGTGTGGTCGCACGTCGCGGACAAGACGTGGCAGGTTCGACCAACGTGGTGGCCTTTCGTCTCGGCGTTCGTGGTCCGTCGGCCATATGCACCGCCGACGCTGCTCACTGTTGCCGCCGAAACGGCACTCCTCCTAGAGAACACCAACTGGCGACCCGGCGTGGCGCTCAGTTGGAGCGGCGCAGCCATGTCCTGCCCATCTCATATGTCGCGTTTCCTAACCGAGTCCCTGGGCCTGTGCATCGCGATTGAGTCGGCGTCCGTCTACGGCTGGCATCCGCTTCGAGCCATCCTGGACGCTGACCGCCTGAGCAACGCCTCCCCCTTGTACGTTGCGTCTGGCAGCCGCCCTGACTTCATCGTTCAGACAAGTTCTGGCTGGCACGGAATTGAGGCGAGGGGCCGCGGCTCAACCGGTCCCGTTGGATCCGGGCGCCCGGTTGCCGTGCAGAAGTCGAAGCTTAAGGGCATGCACAACTGGTCGCTCAAGGTTGCCAAGCACTCCAGCATCGCCACTCCGCCCTCATGGTCGATGTCGTGGGCATGGATAACCGACGCCGGCACATCGATTGATCACTTCGATCCTGGCGAGCCTGTCGCACTCAGCGCGGATCACGAGCAGGCGATCTGGCGCGAGATGAGCGCAGTCGCGTCGACCTTGGCGGAGGTCGACGACCCCCGCGTCCGCCGAGTGGATGCACTCGACCGCCGAGTATCGGTTGTCAGTCGACCCATCCAGGAGAACTACGGGAACGGCAGGCCGGCGTGGCTAACCGTGGCTTCTTGGTCAGAACGGATGACGGACAGCGAACTACGGGAGCGATTTGGCTCGGCTGATGCGCCAGGCACTGAGGCCTCACGAGAGTTGCTGGGCGACCTCGACCTAGCGGCCATCGGGGCATTCATGGCGACGGCGATTACTGATCGACCGCCTCTCGAGAACGAGTTGCCCACCCTGTTGCAGACAGTCGTCGCCCGAACCATGGACCTTGGCGACGAGTCAGGGCCTACCGACGAACTGCGGTAGCCGTCCTGTCGGTTCCGTAGCACGCGGTTCCCAGGTCTCCGGGAAAGGCGGAGTTTGCGGCCCCGCCTCCCATAGCCTGAAGTCATGACGGGGCGAAACGAGCGGGACACCTGCCGCGAGTTCGTCGTTCCGAGATTGTTGGCGTCCGGGTGGGAGGACAGCTTCCGCACCGAGTACGTCGTCCGCTCCGATCTCGCCACCAACACAACCCTCGGCGGCGACGGCCGGGTCGACTACCTGCTTGAGATCGTGCCGGGCCTGCCTGTCGGCGTGGTGGAGGCGAAGCGTGAGTACTCGGGCCCGGGGCAGGGTCTCCAGCAGGCTATCGAGTATGCCGTCGCCCTCGACCTTCCGACCGCGATCGCCTCGGACGGTCACACCATCATCGAGCGGGATCTGTCCACGGGGACCGAGCGACACCTGGACGCATTCCCGACGCCGCCCGAGCTCTGGGA
Organism: Nocardioides epinepheli; assembly: GCF_037936805.1. Taxonomy (NCBI): domain Bacteria; kingdom Bacillati; phylum Actinomycetota; class Actinomycetes; order Propionibacteriales; family Nocardioidaceae; genus Nocardioides; species Nocardioides epinepheli. The sequence goes on from NZ_JBBMMC010000012.1 coordinate 118,065, forward strand.
TCGCTACGCGCGCCAGCACCACCTGGATGAAGATGCGCGCTCCGCACTCTCCCAGCCCCTGTCGGAGACCCTGACCAATGCCGACGGCTCCGTCCGCCAGCTGCGCTACTACCAAGTGGTCGCCATCAACCGCGTCCTGCGCGCGATCCTCGCCGGCCAGGACCGCGTGCTCCTGCTGATGGCCACGGGCTCCGGGAAGACACTGACCGCACTGCAGCTGTGCTGGAAGCTCCTCTCGTACTGGCGGGCTGTCGATGCCGAGCGACCCCGACGAATCCTCTACGTCGCTGACCGCGACGCGCTCGTCAAGTCCCCGCTCAATGGCTACTTCAGGCCCGTGTTCGGTGAGGGCGCCACGCGCATCCAGGGACACGCCGTCATGGGTCGGGAGATCTATTTCGCCACCTACCAGTCACTGAAGAACAGCAACGACGCTGAGTCGACATTCGAGGGCTATCCGCCGGACTTCTTTGACGTGGTGATCGTCGACGAGTGCCACCGCGGCTCCGTGCCCGGGTCGTCCTGGCGAGCGGTGCTCGACCGGTTCAACTCCGCAGTTCACCTCGGACTGACCGCGACGCCGAAGCGGGAGGAAAACGTCGACACCTACGACTACTTCGGCGAGCCGGTCTTCGAGTACTCCCTGCGCCGGGGCATCGAGGACGGCTACCTCGCGCCTTACTCCGTACGACGCGTCGTGCTCACTCCGGACGCCGAAGGTTGGCAGCCGGACCCCGGCGAGGTCGACACCTTCGGCCGGGAAATCCCCGATGGCCTGTACACGACCCGCGACTTCGAACGCCTCGTCTCACTCCTGCGCCGCACTGACGCCGCAGCTCGCCACCTGAGCCAGATCTTCCGCGAGAGGCCTGGTCGCGCCATCGTCTTCTGCGTCGACTCCGAGCACGCAGAGCAGATGCGGCAGGCCATGGTCGCGCACAATCCATCGGCGGTCGCGGCTGATCCGTTCTGGGTCGTCCGCATCGTTAGCGCCGAAGGCGAGACCGGCCGGCGCCAGCTCGACCGGTTCAGTGACCCGGAGTCGTCCTCACCCGTCGTCGCCACCACGTCGCGCATGCTGTCCACCGGCATCGACGTACAGGACCTGAAGTACGTTGTGCTGTTCCGCCCGATCGGCTCGATGGTGGAGTTCAAGCAGATCGTCGGTCGCGGCTCGAGGCTCTATCCCGAGAACGACAAGTACTCCTTCGAGATCGTGGACTATGTCGGCGCGTCGGTCCTTTTCTCCGATCCAGGCTTCGACGGTGAACCGGTGCGCGTCAGGACCGAGCGCATCGACACGGACGGCGAGGTCCTCGAAACCGATGCCGGGGAGGCCGACCTGGAGATGCCGTCGCTCGGCGAGCCTGAGCCCACCTTCGATCTGTCACAGTCCGAGGGCGAGGTTCAGCAGCCGCCGGCGAGGAAGTACTACGTCGACGGCGCGGAAGTCACCGTCACAGCCGAGGCCTACTACGTCGCCGACACGAGCACCGGCGCTCTCCGCCTGGTGGAGTACGCCGACTACCTGGCCGGTCAGGTGCGCATCCTCTGTCCGACTATCGACGACCTTCGCGCCTGCTGGGCGGATCCCCAGCTGCGGGCGGTCCTGGAGGACAGCCTCGCCTCCCGCGGGGTATCCATCGAAGAGATGTTGCGCCGACTGGAGCTCTCCCCCGACACCGACCCCTTCGACGTCCTCGCCCACGCCGCCTGGAACGTCCCGCAACGAACCAGGGCGGAACGCGCTCGGTTGGTACGCGAGGACCACGCGAACGATCTCGAGGCGCTTGTGCCGACCGCCCGCGAGATCATCTCCGCCCTCCTCGACCGCTACGAGGAGTACGGCGTCGAGGAGATGACCCATATCTACGCCTTCCAGGTGCCGCCGCTGAGCAACTACGGCTCACCGGTCGAAGCCGCTCGACACTTCGGCGGTGTCGAAGGCTGGCGGGACGCCATCGGGAGGCTCCAGGGCTGGCTGTACTCAGCGTGAGTTTGACTTTAGCGCTCACCGTCAACGCGTAACTAAAGTTAATATTGACTTCAGTTCCGCTATGCTGAAGTCATGGCTGGCACACGACAGGACCTGCGGCTCGCACTGCAGCGCCTTGCCTTCAGCCAGGCCGGCTACTTCACCGCCGCCCAGGCCCTTGACCTCGGGTACAGCTACCAGGCGCAGAAGTACCACGTCGACAGTGGCAACTGGCTGCGCGTCGATCGGGGCCTGTTCCGACTCCCCGACTGGCCGTCCGCCCCGGAGGACCAGTGGGTGCGCTGGACGCTGTGGAGCGAAGGCCGTGGCGTCGTGTCCCACGACTCGGCCGCGATCGTCCACGATCTCGGGGAGCTCGATCCGCGGCACGTGCACCTGTCAGTCCCTCCCGGGTTCCGGGCCGTGGACCCGGCCGTGGTCACGCATCCGTGCGACCTGCCTGCCGCCGACGTGCTCAACCAGGGCGCCTGGCGCGTGACCACTCCGCTGCGCACGCTCCTCGATCTCGCATCGGGCCACACCACGCAGGAGCAACTCGATGCCGCTGTCTCTGCCGCGCTCGACCAGGGGCTGACGACCGCGCGACGCATCCGCGCTCGCTCCGACGAGGCCGGCGACCGGGCTGCCCTCCGAATCGAACGCGCGCTCGGGGCGCTGGCATGAACGTCGACCGAGCACTCCGCGACAGCATCAACCACCGCCTCGCCAACGTCGCGGCAGAGCGACACGTCGCACCGGACCGCATCCGCCGCCACTTCGCGTTTCAGCGCATCCTGGTCCGGCTGTCCGCGACCGAGGGATGGGTGCTCAGGGGCGGCTTCGCCCTCGAAATCCGACTCGGTCTCCAGGCCCGGGCGACCAAGGACCTGGACCTCGCCATGCTTGACGATCTCGACGGCGCCGAGGTGCAGGAACGGCTGCTCGATGCCCTCGACGTCGACGCAGACGACGAGTTGACCTTCCAGGTGTCCGCTCCGAAGGCCATCTCCCCAGACGAGGCCGGCAACCCCGGCTGGAAGTTCACCGTCACATCGTTCCTCGGTGGCAAAGTCTTTGCGCCACTGCGTCTTGACGTCGTCGCACGGAGCGCGGAGATCGAAGGCGCCGTGGGCACGCTCGAGGTGCATCCGCCGATCCTCCCCGAGCGTCTGAGCAGCACCACGATGCCGGCGGTAGTCGTCGCCCAGCACGCTGCCGAGAAGTTCCACGCGATGGCCCGCACGTACGCCGGCGATCGACCCAGCAGTCGCGTGAAAGATCTGGTCGACGTGGTGCTGCTGGCGGAGGCGGGACTGCTGCCGCATCCTGACCTGCCCGATCGGCTGCGGACGGTCTGGCAGGTGCGCGACGGTGTGCCACCACCGGCACAGCTCCCCGAGCTTCCTGCATCGTGGACTCACGACTATGCAGCCATGGCGACCGAGCTCGATCTGGACATCGACTACTCGACCGCCCGCTCCACCGCCGAACGGATCTACGCCGAGGCGCTCGCCACCGAGGAGAATCACCAGTGACCCGTGCCGCCAAGGCCGCCGCCCAGACCCCACAGGCGCGCCTCGCGTCGGTCATCAAGTCCAGCCGGGACATCATGCGCAAGGACGCCGGACTCAACGGCGACCTCGACCGACTTCCTCAACTCTCATGGCTTCTCTTCCTCAAGGCGTTTGACGACCTCGAACAGAACCGGATGATCGTCGATCCCGGCTACCGACCCGCGCTACCGCAGGAACTGCGATGGAGCGTATGGGCGGCCGACCCGACGACGCGGAAGCAGGGTGACGCTCTCATCAACTGGGTCAACGGGACGCTGCTCCCTGGCCTCGGCCGGCTCAAGGGATCAGGCCAAGCGGGTGACCCCCGCACCACCCTCGGATCGGTCTTCAAGGAGACCAACAACCGGATGCTCTCGGGCTACCTGCTGGGTGACCTGATCGACCAGATCGACAAGGTTCACTTCACTTCCGCCGATGACATCCACACCATGGCGCATCTGTACGAGTCGATGCTGCGCGAGATGCGGGACGCCGCCGGCGACTCCGGTGAGTTCTACACGCCGCGGCCCGTCATCCGGCTGATGGTCGAGCAGGTCGACCCGCGCCTCGGAGAGACGGTGCTCGACCCGGCCGTCGGGACGGGTGGCTTCCTGGTCGAGGCCTACGAGCATCTCCGGGCCCAGGCGACGTCTGCGACCCAGATCGCCAAAGCCAAGAGCTCGATCATCGGCTTCGAGAAGAAGCCGCTCCCCTACTTGCTCTGCCAGATGAACCTGCTCCTGCACGAGGTGGAGCAGCCGAACGTCACCCGCACGAACTCGCTGACCTTTGCCTTGGCCGACCAGCGAAAGGCCGGCGTCGACGTCGTCCTGACGAACCCACCTTTCGGCGGCGAGGAGGAGAGCAGCAGCCTGGAGAATTTCCCTGCGGACTCCAGGACATCAGAGACCGCCTGGTTGTTCCTCCAGGTGGTGATGGCGCGCCTGGAGAAGAAGAAGGGCCGCTGCGGGATCGTCGTCCCCAACGGCGTGCTCTTCGCCAATGAAGGTGCGCCGGCACGAATCAAGAAGAAGCTGCTCACCGAGTTCAACCTGCACACCGTCGTGCGACTGCCGAACGGCGTGTTCGCGCCCTACACCCTCATCCCCTCCAACCTGCTCTTCTTCGAGTACGGCGGTCCCACGAGGGACATCTGGTTCTACGAGCAGCCCCTCCCGGACGGGCGGAAAAACTACACCAAGACCAAGCCGCTGCGCTACGAGGAGTTCGCCGATCTCACCGAATGGTGGGGCGGTCGTTCTCGAGCCGGCCGGGTGGAGAACGAGTACGCATGGAAGGTCGACGCCGCGACGCTTGCGGAAGACGCATACAACCTTGACCAGCGCAACCCGCATCGTGCGGACGACCTGACGCACCACTCATCCGACGACCTCGTCAAGGAACTGATCGCGGTCGAGGAGCAGATCCTCGCCGCCCTCCGCGAGCTTCAGGTCGAACTCGGGAGCGGCGCCTAATGGCTGTGCGACAGGTTCGAGTCGGGGACATCCTACAACAGGTGCGCCGCATGATGCCCGTCTCGCCCACTGAAACGTACCCATTGGTCGGTGCCCGCAACTTCTCCCGCGGATCATTCGACGCCGGCTCGCTGAGAGGAGCGGATACGAAGTATCGCGAACTGCAGCTGGTGAGGGCGGGCGACCTGATCTATCCCAAGCTCGGAGCTTGGGAGGGTGCGTTCTCCTTCGTAGAACAAGACTTGGGGGATCGCTATGTCTCTCCCGAATACTGCGTCTTCACGATTTGCTCGGACGAGGCACAAGCGGGATACCTCCGCCACTTGTTCGCATGGGAACCCTTCTGGCGGTCCCTTGCGGCACGCTCGACGGGCACCAACGTCCGGCGACGACGCCTACAGCCCGGAGCGTTCCTGGACGGGTTGCTGCCACTTCCTAGCCTGGACTCGCAACGGCGCATCGCCGCTCGTCTCGACCGCATTTCGGCGACGACGACATCGTTCGGCGCACCTTCGACTGCGGCCCTGCGAGACGGCTTGCTCGACAACGTTCCGCAAAGGTCGCGCATCAGAGACATCGCCACGCTTGCTCGACAACCAGTCAGCGTCAAAGCCGGCGAGACATACCCCAACCTCGGTCTCCTCAATCGAGCCCGCGGCGTCTTCCGCAAGCCGCCGATACACGGTGCGGAGACCAAGTACTCGACGTTGTACGCGGTGCATGCCGGACAGCTGATCTACTCGAAACTCTTCGGCTGGGAGGGATCAGTCGGCATCGTGCCTGAGTGGGCAGACGGGTGGTTCGTATCCAGCGAGTTCCCGACGTACAACGTGCACACCAACGTCGATCTCGACTACTTCGGGCAGGTGTTGCGCTGGCGCGGACTGTCGGAGCAACTGGCCGCCGCGACCTCAGGGATGGGTCAGCGGCGACAGCGAGTTCAGATTGATCAGTTCGAGATGCTCGAGATCCCGTTGCCGGACCTCCCGGCCCAACGCCGAGTCGGTGCCAACCTCCTCCGACTCGCCAAGGTCGAGGATCTGGCGGCACACCGAGCAACGCTGGCGGCCGCCCTACTTCCTGCCGCAAGGAACGAAGAGCTCGCCGCACTCACCTGACGCTGCGCCACGACGTGCCTCCGATCACCACGTGGTCGAGGAACCGGAGTCCGACCGCATCGGCAGCGCGGCCAATGGCGACGGTGGCCTCGCGATCCTGGCGGCTCGGGATTGGATCGCCTGACGGGTGATTGTGCGCAAGGCCGAATGCTCGACCGTCGTGCCGCAGCACTGCGTGAAGCACCTCTCGGACAGGCAGCGGACTCGAATCCAGGCCCCCGGTAGACACGGGCACTATGCGCAGCAGGCGGTTGGCGGCGTCCGCCACGACGACCACGAGCTTCTCGCGGCGCTCGCGGACGAGCACCGGGGAGACCAGTTCGGCGATCGCGGCTGCGGAGTCCACGACACGGATAGTCGGCGCATCTCTTGCGCGCGCCGCTAGTTCGAACGCAGCGATCAGGCGGGCCGCCCCAGCGGTGCCGATGCCCGATGATCGCGTCAGCTCCTCGGGGAAGGCCACCGCCAGGCTGTGCAGCCCACCGCACTCGAGGATCAGCTCGTGGGCCAACGCAACGTCGTTGCGTCCCTGAGCTTCGACGCCGGCGACCAGGGCGACGAGTTCGGCGTCGCTGAGCGCACCAGGTCCCAAGCGCAGGAGTCGCTCACACGGCGCATCGCTGGAGAGCGCCCGCGACCTGGTCGACATCCCGCAACGCTAGGTCGCTGAACGGCCGGCCACGATGGCGTTGCGGACGCCTGTGGAAAGATCGGCCGGATCAGCCCTTGAAGATGCACGTCGGGTCGTCATCGTACTCGGCCAACAGCCGCTCGATCGGCTGATTCGGCTCGAGCAGGTCGTAGAGATGGGCTCGGGAGTTCCGGTCGAACCAGTACAAGGTCCAGCCGGCAGTCTGCTCGTCGTACTTCATCCGAGCCTGCGGAGTGTCGGTCCACTCCGGGCCCAGGGCCGGATTCCACAGCGGCCGATGCTCGACGATCGTGACGGTGCGACCGCGCAAGCGGGGCTCCACACGCACCTGGTCCCGCATCTCGGGCGGGACCTGCTCATCGCAGAACCGCCGGATCCGCGCGAGATCGGTCTCCGGGACAGCCATGGACTCAGTATCTGACGAGCACCACCGCCACCGACAACCTGCCCCACCCCTCTCGTCCACCCTTGACTGACAATCATCGACTTTCGTCGGTCCCTAAGATCTCCCCAGCCTCCACCCGCCCTTCGCCCTCTCAACACCTCCCTTTCCTGCGGCACGCATGCTACGAAGGTTCGTAGATGGGTTGCCCGTGATCGGGCGGCCCACGCGGCATTTCTAGGGGTCCGTTGGTTGTCGACGGACGTCGCTGGGGCGGTGATCTACGTGCACGGAGGCGTGAAGTTCTACCGAGGCGCTGCTCGTGCCGCGCGCTCCTATGTCGAGCGCGATCGCTCGCGCGCCGATGACTACTACCTCGGCGAGGACAGCGGCGTCGCGGAGCGGCTGACCGCGACCCCGGCTGGCGTCGCGGGAGCCGGCTCGATGGACGGCGAAACCTATGAGCAGTGGGTCGCTGGGATCGACATCGGCACCGGTTCCAAGAAGGGTCGGGTCCGGGAGGACGCGAACGCGCTACGTTTCGTCGAGGTCACCGTCAACGGACCCAAGACATGGTCGCTGGCGGCCGCGCTGCATCCGGAGATCTCGGCCGCGCTGGACGCGGCCCAGGACAAGGCCGCCCAGGAGATCGTCGCCTGGGTGGCCGCGCACGCGACCACCCGCGTCGGGCCGCGCGGTCGTCAGGTGCAAGTCCCGGTCGAGGAGATCGAGGCAGCGATCATCCGGCACTACACGTCCCGCGCCGGCGATCCACACCGCCACCTACACCTGCAGATCAACGCCCGCGTGTACGCCGCCGGTGGCTGGCGCGCCCTCCACTCGGTCGGCTTCCGCGACTCGATCGAGGCCATCAACGGCATCGGCCACGCGGCTGTGACCACCGATCCGGAGTTTCGGTCCGTGCTCGCAGCCCACGGATTCACGATCGACCCCGGCACGAGCGAGATCCGCGAGCTCATGCCGTACGCGGGAGCGTTCAGCGCCAGGGCCTCGCAGATCCGCCGCAACGTCGACCGCTACGAGGCCGCATGGCGGAGCGAGCATCCCGGCGAGGAGCCCGGCCCACGGCGCCGCGCAGTCTGGGACCGGCGGGCATGGGCCGAGGCTCGACCCGACAAGATCGTGCCCAGCGACGGGCGGGAGCTCGTCGCCCGGTGGAACCATGAGCTCCGCGACCTCGGCTACAGGGGCCCGGCAGGGTCCGTCACCCTTCAAGGCACCCAGGCGGGATGGATCGACCGGGATGCCGCCGCGGACCTGGTCGTCTCCATTCTCGGCTCGAGGGCTTCGGCGTGGAACGAGGCCGACATCCGCGGAAAGACGGAGGTCCTGCTCGCTCAGACCTGCCTCATCGCGGGCCGGGCGGTGCGGGTCGAGCTGGCCGAGGACATCACGGGGCGGGCCGTCGGGCGGTGTAGCCGACTGCTGAAGGGCGAGGACGTTCCGGCGCACGTCAGGTCGTTCACCTCGCCGCGCGTGCAGGACGTCGAGGCCGATCTCATCGCCCGCCTGTCACGCCGAGGGACGCGACCAGCCGGCCGAGCTCGTGTCGGCGCCCGCGGGCTCGACCGGATCGCCCCGACACAAGCCGCTGTCGTCGGCGCGCTCGCTGGCGACGGCGAGCTCGTCGTGATCGAGGGCGCGGCGGGCGCCGGCAAGACGACGGCTCTGCGCTCGGCCCAGTCGATGCTCGCCCGCCAGGGGCACCGGCTCGTGGTCGTCACCCCGACACTCAAGGCGGCTGAGGTCGCCGCTGCCGAGACCGGCGCCGACGGCCACTCCGCAGCCTGGCTCATCCACCAGCACGGCTGGCGCTGGGACGCCGACGGCCACTGGACCCGCGAACCCGGCACAGTGCCCGACGAGACGGCGCGACTACTCGTCGGCGATCTCCTGCTCGTCGACGAGGCCGGCATGCTCGACCAAGACACCGCCCGCGCGCTTCTCACGATCGCCGACGAAGCCGACGCGCGGATCGCCTTCGTCGGCGACCGGCACCAGCTACCCGCCGTCGGCCGCGGCGGCGTACTCGACCACGCCATCGCCTGGGCACACCCGACCGCCGTCGTCTCGCTCGACAGGGTGCATCGCTTCGAGGATCCCGAGTACGCCGCGCTCAGCCTCCGCATGCGCAACGGCGACGGACCGGGACGCGTGTTCGACGAGCTCCAGCGACGCCGTCAGATCGTCGTCCATGCCTCCGAGGTCGAGCGGACCGCGGCACTCGCCGACGTCGGAGCCGCTGGCGACCTCGTCATCGCAGACCGGCGGGAGCAGGTGGCCGACCTCAACGCCGCCATCCGCGAACGACGAGGCGACTACGAGCCCAATCGCGGCGAGATCATCACCGCGGCCGGCGAACGGATCGCGGTAGGCGACCGAGTCGCTACCCGCCGCAACCATCCCGATCTCCAGGTCGCCAACCGGCAGACCTGGACGGTCACCGGCATCGGCAAAGACGGCAGCATCACGCTCCGCGGCAGGGGGCGTGAGCGTCAGATCCCAGACGAGTACGCCGCGCGGTTCGTCGAGCTCGCCTACGCCACCACAGTCCACGGGGCCCAGGGCGACACCGTTGACCGAGCCCACTTCGCCCTGAGCGAGACCAGCGGCGCCGCTTCGGCATACGTCGCAATGACCAGAGGCCATCAGACCAACGTCGCCCACCTCGTCGCCGAGACCGTCGGGGGAGCCCGGAAGCAGTGGATCGACACCTTCGCACGCGACCGCGCGGACCTCGGGCCCGCGCACGCACGCAGCCAGGCGATCGACGCGATCGAGCGCTACGGGGCGCAGCCCCGCAGGCGGCCAGCGCAGCCACCGCCGCCCTTGCCGACGCACGCGGCGAGTCGAGGGCCGAGCCTCGGGCCGTGAGCATCAGGCGCGATTGCGCTTTCGTTCCCTTCTCGGCGGCCACGCTAGGCCAATCTCGCCAGCGATGCGCGCACTGATGCCGCCGGGATCGCGCGGCGGTCGGTCCTGCGAGGCGGTGGCGGCGTCGATCAGCGGTTGCCACGCCTCACGGATCGCCTGGGGCAAGTCCAGCTTGGGCCATGCCTGGATCAGAAGCAGGCCGTCCACCGAGTCCTCGAGGATCTGGGCGGGCGCACGGACGAGGGCGAGCTCGTAGTAGGCGATGCGCTGAGCCTCGTCCGAAAGATCCCAGACCTGGTCGTCGTGGGTCTCGAAGATGTACCTGAGGATCTGCACCTTGGCGAAGCAGTCCGGTAGCGGCACCGACCAGAGTCGGTCGGGAACGAAGAACCGTCCGATCTCCTCATCGTCGTGGAGCTCGAAGAAGACCATGGGCTTCACGGCCAACCGTGCGTTGGCGGCATCAATAAGCCGCTCGACCACGTCGAGCGTCGGCGACTTCCGGCGCAACTCGTACTCCGAGACAGACGACTGCTGCGTCCTGGCGATCGCGGCCAGACGGCGCTGCGACATGCCCGCTGCGCGACGGGCGACCTCGATCACCGTCTTCGGTGCCACCCATCCAATATCGCTGATCATCGATTGGAGCGCCATGCACACCTCACGGGTGAGGCTGGAAATGCCGGCCGCGACACCCACGTGTCTCATCAGATGAGGAGCACCGCCATGACCGCTTCACCGATCAACTCCAACGAGAGCCACCGCGCGGGCAAGGGCCCGGGCGACGAGATGCTCACCCTCCAGGAAGCCTGCCGCTTCCTCCGCGTCCCCGAGGGAACGCTGCGCTACTGGCGCCACCTCGGCTGCGGGCCGCGCAGCTTCAAGATCGGCCGCCACGTCCGCTACTGGCGCGCCGACCTCATCCTCTGGCTCACCGAGCAGACCAACCGTCCCCAGCACGACCGATGACCCTGCCCACCGTCGGATCTCCGAGAGACGATGGAGCGATCCTGGAAGGAGCATCACCATGGCGGGAAACATCGCCAAGCGAGCCAACGGCAAGTGGCGGGCGCGGTATCGCGACGAAGCCGGCAAGGAGCACTCGCGGCACTTCGATCGCAAGATCGACGCCCAGCAGTGGCTGGATCAGGTCACCTCGGCGGTGGTCACCGGCACGTACGCCGACCCCAAGGCCGGCAGGATCACGTTCGCGGCGTTCTTCGGGGAGTGGTCCGCGCGCCAGGTGTGGGCGCCCGGCACCGTGCTCGCGATGTCACTGGCGGCGAGATCCGTGCCCTTCGCGGGGAAGCCGATGAAGCAAGTCCGGCGCTCGGACGTCGAGACCTGGATCAAGCAAATGAACGCAGCCGGGCTCGCCTCCGGCACGATCAAGACGCGGTATGTCAACGTCAGATCGGTGTTCCGCGCCGCGGTGAAGGATCGGGTGATCGTATCCGACCCGACCGACGGCGTACGTCTCCCCCGCGGCCGTCGCGCGGACGTCGCCATGTCGATCCCCGCTCCCGAGGAGGTAGGGCAGCTCATGGCCGTGGCGGACGAACGGTTCCAGCCGTTCATCGCCCTCTGCGCCTTCGCCGGCCTGCGGTTGGGTGAGGCCGCCGGGGTCCAGCTCGGCGACGTCGACTTCCTCCGCAGGTCGCTGAAGGTCTCCCGCCAGGTGCAGCGCGTCAACGCTGGGGCGATCGACGTCCGGGCACCGAAGTACGGCTCAGAGCGCGTCGTCTTCCTCGCCGACAGCCTCGTCAACATGCTCGCCGAGCACGTCTCCGCTCACGGCACGACCGGCAAGAATCGCTGGCTCTTCGCCGGGGAAGGCGACGACCCACCGCACCAGAACACCGTCGGCTACTGGTGGCGCAAGACGCTGCGCGACGCCGGCCTGGCGGGCATCAAGCTCCACGACCTGCGCCACTTCTACGCATCGGGGCTGATCGCAGCCGGATGCGATGTTGTGACGGTCCAGCGCTCGCTCGGCCACGCGAAAGCGACCACGACACTCAACACCTACGCTCACCTCTGGCCGACCGCCGAGGACCGGACTCGCAAGGCCGCCGAGTCGATCATGTCAGCATCGCTCGGCAACCTCTCCGAGGGGGCTGCGAGTATTGGCGACTGAGACACCCTCCGGTCGCAGCCGTACACAGGCGGGCATCGCCCTCGTATCGCGAGAGGTGCGCCGCCCTGCCCAGAACGATGCGTAGCGCCGCTCCGCGCGCCGACCGGTAGCGTTTCCCTCGTGCTACGAAGTCTCGGCCTGCAGCATTCGAAGGAAGCGTAGTCACGTGAACATCCCCGACATCGACTTCACAGGCCTTCGGTCGCTCGGCCCCGGCGGGCAGCGCGACGGGTTCGAGCAGTTCATCTGCCAGCAGGTCGCCCAGGAGTCACCGGTGGTCGACGCCAAGTTCGTGTCCCTGCACGGCGCCGGGGGCGACGGCGGCGTCGAGTGTTACTGGACCCTCCCCGACGGGACCGAGCACGGCTACCAGGCCAAGTACTGGACGCACCACAGCGACGTCGACAAGGCCCAGCTCGACAAGTCCGTGAAGGCTGCGCTGAAGCAGCACCCGAAGCTGACCAGGTACACGATCGCCATCCCCGCCGACCCGACCGGTCGAACCGGCAAGGGCAAGTCCCTCCTGGAGAAGATCAACGACCCCGGCGGCTGGCTCCAAGGGTGGAAGGACATGACCGCCGCTCACAGCATGACCGTCGAGTTCGAGATCGAGTGGGCGACGAACATCATCACCCGCCTCGAGCGGCTCGACCCCACCGGCATCCAGCGCAGGTACTGGTTCGACGCCGACGTTCTCGACACCAAGTGGTGGGACGACCGCCTACAAGAGGCCATCAACGCCGCCCGGCCCCGGTACATGCCCCAGCTGAACGTCGAGGTCCCCGCGGCCCGATCCATCGCCGCGCTCTGCTCTGACGACGACTGGCGGGCCGGCGTCACCGAGCAGATCGCCGAGGTCAACGACGCCGCCCGCCGCGTGCGGCGCGCCAAGGGTGACGCGCTAGCAGCGGACATGGAAGCGGTACTCGACGCCGCCACCAAAGTCACCGACGCTCTTGCGGCCTGGCATACGACGCGCACGACCGCGGGGCTCGACGTCCTCGCCCAAGCGCTCAACGATGCGTCGCGCGTCGTCGACACCCAAGAGGCGGTCGAGGCCGCGGCGATGGACACCCAGTACTCCGGGGAGAACTGGGACAGCCCGAGTTGGCGCCAGTCGCGAGCCGAGTACATGGTCTCGTTCCCCGCCGAAGGAGTCGATTCACTCCGGGAGCTCCAGAAGACGCTCTCTGACGCCACCGGGCTCCTTATCAGCCCCATCGGACGGCTCGCCGGCGCCCAGGTCGCACTCATGACCGGAGCCGCCGGCGTCGGCAAGACCTACCTCGCCATCGACGCGGTCGCGCAGCGCCTCGCCAAGGGCCGGCCCAGCATCATGCTGCACGGCCGCTGGTTCACCAACACCGATCCGCTGGTCTATTTGCGTGATCTTCTCAAGATGCCGACCGACCTGACCGGCGAGGACACAATCGCGCTCCTCGACGAGTGCGGCCGCGCCACAGGTGTCCCGAGCCTCATCGTCATCGACGCGCTCAACGACACCCGCCCGCGATCCCTGTGGCGTGACAACCTCGACCGGCTCATCACCACTGCAGAGAGATACCCAAACGTCCGGCTCCTCCTCACCGCCCGCACCCACTACGTCGGACAAGTCATCCCGCACAGCGTCACCGTGCCCAAATTCGAGCACACCGGGTTCGAAGGGGTCGAGTTCGAAGCGGTCAGCGAATACGCCGCGTTCTACGGCCTCGAACCGCCGACGTCACCGCCCATCCACGGCGAGTTCGACAATCCGTTGTACCTGCGACTGGTCTGCGAAGCGCTCAAGGGCGCCGCCAAACTCTCACTCGACCAGGCCGTCATGGGCCTCGACGAGCTCACCACCATGGTCCTCGACAACGCGAACGCCGTCATCAGTGACCGCATCGATGCCCCGCCGTCGGACCGCGTCGCACACGAGGCCATGCGCTCACTCGCGTCCGCGATCGCTGACGCCGGCGCCGGCGCCGACCCATGGCTCACCCGCGCGCAGGCCCAAGCCCATCTGACACCGATCTGGTCCGATCGCAGTGCCGAGAAGTCACTCCTCGACGCCCTCATCTCGCAAGGTCTCGTCGAAGAAGACGTCGTTCCTGACGGCAGCGCACATGGCGCAGACATCATCGCCGTCACGTTCGAACGCATCGGCCACCACCTCATCGTGTCCGATGCACTGACCGGCGTCACCGACAAGGCGGGCATCGCCGCCGAGCTCCGCGGCCGAGTCGGCCGAGTCATCGGTCTCGGCGGCACCATCGACCGCGGCGTCCTCGAAGCAACCTCGGTGGTCGTGGCCGAACGGTTCGGGCTCGAGCTCACCGAATTTGCAGCCGAAATCGGCGACGGAGACGCCATCGCCGCGGCCGTCGTCGCCGGCACCGCATGGCGCAACGCCACGACTATCACCGAAGACACCCGAGACATCGTCATCGACGCACTCAGCCGCCCAGACGTGTGCGAAGCCGCACTCACGATGCTGTTCCGGCTCGCCGCCCGTCCCGACCATCCGCTGAACGCCGACTACCTCCACGATTTCCTCACCAGCCTGAACATGGGTGCCCGCGATTCGTTCATCCCCGGCTGGTTGCACATCACCCACGGCACCAGCGGTGCGGTCGACAGACTCATCCGATGGGCCCGAGAGAAGCCGCTCGACCAGGTCGGTGAGACAACCACCAGACTGTGGGTCACTGCGCTCCTGTGGACCACCAGCGCCACCGACCGCCGGGTCCGCGAGCCCGCAACCATCGCGGCCGCCCGCCTCCTGACCCGCTACCCCGGGCTCGCCGCCGGGCTCCTCGGGCGGTTCACCGAGGTCGACGACGAGTGGGTCGTCGAACGCGCAAGCGTCGTCGCCTACGCCGCACTCCTCGCGAACGGCACCACCGACGACTGGACCGCAGCAGCCGAAGTCGTCTGGAGCAACCTCTTCTCCGTCCCGTCAGCGGTGACGCCGAACGCCGCGGTCCGCGACGCCGCCCGCAGCATCCTCGAAGCAGCCGCCGACCGCGGTGCACTTCCCGCCGGCGTCACCCCCGCCCAGTTCCGGCCGCCGTATGCCAGCGACTGGCCTATCGACTGGCCCACAGAAGCCAACATCGCTGAGTACGACACCAACGACTACCCGAAGCTCGTGTTCTCCACGACCCGCGACGACTTCTTCACCTACCAGCTGAGCCCCGAACTGCGAGACCGTCCCGGCATCGACCTGGACGCCGCAGCCCGGTGGGTCGTCCTAGAGGTCAGCCGCCTGCGATACCGGCCCGAATGGCACGCTTCGTTCGACGGGTACGTTCTCGGGAAGTACGGCATGGGCCGCTCCAAGCCAGCTTGGATTGAACGCATCGGCAAGAAATACCAGTGGATTGCCCTCAACCGACTCATCGGCATCGTCGACGACCACGTGCCCAAGACGCCGAGCTCGTGGGACCCGCCAGCACCACCAATCCCCGGCCCACACACGGACATCTCCCGCCAGGTCGACCCGACGGTCATCGAGTTCGCCCCCGTCGACCCGACCCCGCGCGCCTGGGTGCCCGGGTACAACTGGACGCCGACATTCGACAAAACCGACGCCGAGTGGATCGCCGACGACACCGACCTCCCGACCGTCGCAGTCAACGAAGCCACCGTCGACGGTCGCCGGTTCGTTGTCCTGTCCGGCACCTACGACTGGACCAACGCCACCGACACAACCGACCGCACCCGCGGCATGTGGACCCATGTCTACCCCCACCTCGTCGCCACGGCCGACCTCCCCACGGCCATTACGGAACTCGAGAACCGAGACCTCACCGGCATCGACCTGGCCCGTCCACCCCAGCTGCACCAGGGGTACGTCGGCGAGTATCCCTACGGCCACCACCACGGCGAAGCGCTCAACATCATCGACCACGAGTGGAGAGAACCACTCAGCGTTCCTACCCGCCCCGCGGCCTGGGACATCCTCGGAGAGTATGAGTACGCCCCCGACGAACTGCGCACCATCTCACTCGACGTACCTGCCCCCGACTTCTTCGGCCCCACTCCCGGCAACCTCCACTGGAACGGCCGCAACGGCTGGACTGACGACAATGGCCAAGTCGTCGCAGTCCTCCGCCACACCGTCAACGCCGGCCGCAACGAACTCCTTGTCGACGCCGATTGGCTCGAACAGTGGCTCACGGCCGAAAAGACGTCGCTGATCTGGGTCCAGAACACCGGCAAGGAGGTCTACCGAGGTTTCAGTGCAGGCCGCACCACCCCGGGGGCGCTCTCCCGGTCTCTCGTGCAGTCCTGGACGCCGGGCGGCGACGTACAAACGGCAACACCCGGCTGGTACCGACTACCTGCCAACGGCGAGTAGTCCGACAGACGTTGCAGGAGACAGCAACTCCCTGCCACACATGAACAGGACCGAACCGCGTCCAAGTGCCGGCCTTCGAAATGCCAGGGACGGTCAGGCGCGAACAGCCGATGAGTGAGTAAGAAGCAGCCGAATCATGCCTGGAGGCGCGCCGCTCGCTGTCTACATCCAGCCGTAACCGGCATTACCGGTCTCGTGTGTCCACTCGTGACCGCACGCACTGCATCTGTAGTCCTGCTCGTTGGCCTGGGACGAACGGCCATACATCCGCTGGGTGCCGACCGGCACGAGGTATGCATGCGGAGGCTTGTGGCGTCCCCCGCCCTTGAGCGCCTGGCAGTCTTCGCACATGGACCCACGGTGGCGCCGTCGCCCAGTGCGCCGAACCGCTCCGACCTCTTTCGAGGCCGTAGAGTCGGCGTCGTGACGAGCGAGCACGACGGCGGCGGCAGGCGCATCCCAACGCGCGGACTTCAGTTCCAGACGGAAGGCGACCGGTACTACATCGTCACCGGCGAGGGCGAGTCATTCGAAGTTTCGGAAGATGGCTACAAGGCCGCCGTCGCGCTGGTCGAGTACGGTGCCGAAGCCATCCCAATCGACGGCTTCACTGACTGACACCCTTAGAAATGGCCGCGACGCCTCGCCGCCAAAGCAGCGGCTTGAGCACGCTCCGAGGAGGCCCTAGACCCGCTGGTAGCACGTCGGAACTGGCGCCCATCTGAACCTCAGGGCTGAAATTCTTGCGGACTCTGTGCGGACTCGGAGGGGTCATACCCCCTCTGACCTGCGCAAACGCGCGGATTCAGACGTTGAAGCGGAACTCCACGACGTCGCCGTCGGCCATCACATAGTCCTTGCCCTCCATGCGCACCTTGCCGGCCTCCTTGGCCTTCTGCATGGAGCCGAGCTCGACCAGGTCGTCGAAGGAGACGATCTCGGCCTTGATGAAGCCGCGCTGGAAGTCGGTGTGGATGACGCCGGCGGCCTCGGGGGCGGTGGCGCCCTTCTTGACCGTCCAGGCGCGCGACTCCTTCGGGCCGGCGGTGAGGTAGGTCTGCAGGCCGAGGGTGTCGAAGCCGACGCGGGCCAGGACGTCGAGGCCGGGCTCGTCGACGCCCATCTCGGCGAGCATCTCGCGGGCCTCGTCGTCGTCGCCGAGCTCGACCAGCTCGGCCTCGAACTTGGCGTCGAGGAAGATCGCCTCGGCCGGGGCGACCAGGGCGCGCATCCGGTCCTTGAGGTCCTCGTCGTTCAGCTCGTCGGCGTCGCAGTTGAAGACGTAGATGAAGGGCTTGGCCGTCAGCAGCGAGAGCTCGCGGATCAGGTCGCGGTCGATGCCGCCGGACTCGATGAGGGAGATGATCGGGGTGCCGGCCTCGAGCGCGGTCTGGGCCTGCTTGGCGGCCGCGAGGTTGGCGGCGAGCTCCTTCTTGCCGCGCGCCTCCTTCTCCAGTCGCGGGATCGCCTTCTCGACCGTCTGGAGGTCGGCGAGGATCAGCTCGGTCTGGATGGTGGAGATGTCGCTGGAGGGGTTGACCTCGCCGTCGACGTGGGTGACGTCCTCGTCACGGAAAACGCGGGTCACCTGGCAGATCGCGGCGGACTCGCGGATGTGGGCGAGGAACTTGTTGCCGAGGCCCTCGCCCTCCGAGGCGCCGCGGACGATGCCGGCGATGTCGACGAACTCAACCGTGGCCGGGAGGATCTTGGCCGAGCCGAAGATCTCGGCCAGCTTCGGGAGCCGGTCGTCGGGGACGCCGACGACGCCGACGTTCGGCTCGATGGTCGCGAACGGGTAGTTCGCCGCGAGCACGTCGTTCTTGGTCAGTGCGTTGAAGAGGGTCGACTTTCCGGCGTTGGGCAGGCCGACGATCCCGATGGTGAGAGCCACGGGCGGCGATTCTACGGGCGTGACGCCGCCCGACCCACTTCAGCGTCCCGCTTGGGGCCGCCAGCCTGGAGAAGCCAGGTAATCACCGACCAGTGCGGCTGGATGTCAGCGTCGTCCGGCAACGCCGCGAGGGTGCCGCCAGGGTGCCGCCCGGGCGGCGCTGGCGCCGTCCCGGCACTTGATCAAGTGTTCCCTAGATGTCGAACTGGTATCAAAGCGCGCGAACATCTCCCCTCGCAGCATGCGGAGGAATATCGTGCCGTGTGGGACCTCGACTCTGTCGAGGTCCCGGGGACGGGGACAGATGCCGATAGAGCTTGAGCGCTCCCTCCGCGCCCGGGACGGCGCGGCGGTCCTCGCTGCGCTGGAGAGCGCGAACACCGAGGTCCTGCTGCGCGCGGGCATCCCGATGCTCGAACGTGCCGCCGCCCTGCTCGCCGACGACGACGACCGCCTCCCCCTCGCACTCGCGTGGCGATACGGGTTCGCTCTCCACCAGACAGGTCGGTTCACCGAGGCACTCGCGGTCTACGACCGGGCATTGGCCGAGGAGAACGACCCCGACGTGGCGCACCTGGCCTTCCTCCACGCCAGCCACGCCTCCACGCTGTGGGCCACCGGCGATGCGACGGCGTCGCGCGCGCTCTCCGACCGGGCGCTGCGCGAAGCGGAGGAGTCGGGTGACGACGCCGCGCTGGCCGCCGCGTGGGTGAGCCAGGCGCTGGTCCTGGTGCTGGAGGGCGACCTCGACGGCAACCTGGTCGCCTACCACCACGCGCTCACCGCCGCCGAGCGAGCCGGCGACGTCGTGGCCCAGGCCCGCATCCACAACAACCTGGGATCACGGTGCAATGCCGAGGGCCGCTACACCGATGCCCTGGGCCACCTGGAGCAGTCGATCACGCTGGCCGAGTCGATCTCCGCGCCCGCCGCGGTGATCGCGTTGAGTCTCATCACCCGCGCCGAGTCACTGCTGGGGCTGGGCCGCCTCGAGGAGTGCCTGGCCGAGCTGCACCGGGCCCGCGCGCTCGCGCTCAGCGCCGGGTCGCCACTGCTGGCCCAGGCCGTGGTCGGCATCGGCGATGCCAACCGGCTCGCCGGCAACGCCACCCAGGCCGCGATCGCCTATCGAGAGGCGCTGGCCATCGCCGAGCGCACCACCGATGCCCAGATCCTCGTCCCCGCCACCGCCGGCCTGGCCAGGGTGCTCGTGGTCGACGACATCGACGAGGCGCAGGGCATGGTCAAACGCGCGCTCGACCAACACGCCGCCCTGGGCCAGGTCGAGCCACTGCTCGCCGCGGGGTGGGTCAGTCTGGCCACCGACGACGTCGACGCCGCAGCCGAGTACGCCCAGCGCGCGGTCACCGAAGCCGGACGCCGCCACGACTCGCGCGGCCTGGCCGAGGCGCTGGAGCTTCAGTCCCTCCTCATCTCCGGGCCGCGCGCCGTCGACGTCCTCGACGAGGCCGGGACACTGTGGCGCAGTACCGCCAACGCGATCGGCTTGGCCACCAACCAGGCGCTGCGCGCCCACGCCGTGGCCGACCACGTGGGCGAGCAGGCGGCACGACGCCGGCTCCGCGCGCTCGGCGTCCGGGACGACGCTACCCGGATCGCCGGGCCGCTCCAGACGATCGGCCACACCGACCGGGCCCGGATCGCGATCCGCACGCTCGGCGCATTCGCCGTCCTCCACGACGGCGAGCCGATCGCCGCGTCGGCCTGGCAGTCACGCAAGTCCCGCGACGCCCTGAAGATCCTCGCCGGACGCGGCGGCCGGCCGATCACCCGTGAAGCACTCGCCGAGCATCTGTGGCCCGACTCCTCCGGCAGCAGCAACCGGCTCTCCGTCGTCCTCTCGACGCTGCGCGCGGTGCTCGACCCCACCAAGCAGCATCCCTCCGACCACTACCTTCGCGCCGACCGCGAATCCGTCCGCCTCGACGTCGACCACGTCGAGATCGACGCCGTGGTGTTCGCCCAGACCGCTGCCGGCGCCCTGCGGGCGCTGCGCGGCGGCGAGCGGACCGACCTCGCCGTCGTGGAGGAGCTCGAACGGGCGGCGGCGATGTATGCCGGTCACTACCTCGACGACGATCCCTACGGCGCTTGGGTCGTCGACACCCGCGACGAGCTCCTGCGGACCGCATTGGAGGTCAAGCGGGAGCTCGCGATGGCCCTGCTGGCTCGCGGCGAGCCGCAGCGCGCCATCCCCTGGCTGGTCGGACTGCTGGCCGACGACCCGTACGACGAGCCGTCCCACCTGAATCTGATCGGGACCCTCCACGAGGCCAGGCGCTACGGCGAGGCCCGACGCGCCTACCGTGCCTATCGCGACCGGATGCAGGAGATCGGCGTCCCGGTCACTCCCTTCGACCGGCTCATCCGAACCTCGCCGCCGCCGTCATGAGTCATCAACCCACCCAATCGCCCACCGTGTGAGCGTGGCGCCACTAGGCTGAGCCCGTGCGCTTGGCCACCTGGAACGTCAACTCGCTGCGCTCGCGCATCGAGCGGGTCGAGGCATTCCTCGAGCGACACGACATCGACGTCCTCGCCGTGCAGGAGACCAAGGCCCGCGACGAGCAACTGCCGGTGATGGGGCTGCAGTCGATGGGCTACGAGATCGCCTCGGTGGGCTACAACCAGTGGAACGGCGTCGCGCTGATCAGCCGGGTCGGCATCGACGACGTCGAGGTCGGCTTCGCCGGGATGCCCGGCTGGGGCGACCCGCTGGGTGCCGAGGCGCGGGCCCTCGGCGCGACCTGCGGCGGCGTCCGCGTCTGGTCGCTCTACGTCCCCAACGGCCGCAAGGTCGACGACCCGCACTACCACTACAAGCTCGACTGGCTGGCCCGGCTGCGCGCCGCGGCCCTCCCGTGGCTGGAGGGGCAGACCGCGCTGGTGGGCGACTGGAACATCGCGCCCCAGGACGACGACGTCTTCGACATGGCCGCCTACGCCACCGACACCCACGTGACGCCGCCCGAACGCGCCGCCTTCCGCGCCTTCCTCGACGACGGCTACGCCGACCTGGTCCGTCCCTACACCCCCGGCCCCGGCGTCTTCACCTACTGGGACTACTACCGGCAGCGGTTCGAGCGCAACCGGGGGATGCGGATCGACTTCGTGCTCGGCTCCCCCAGCCTGGCCTCGCGAGTGCAGGGCGCCTTCATCGACCGCGACGAGCGCGCCGGTAAGGGCGCGAGCGACCACGCGCCCGTCGTCGTCGAACTGGGTCCGTCCCCTTCATGAGCGAGCAACCTCAGGAGCCGGGGTCGGAGGAGCGCGCCCTCATCGAGGTGCTGGCCGAGGCGGCCACCGGGATGCCGTGGCCCGAGGACCGCATCGAGCAGTGGCTGCTGGGCTGGGCGCGCCGCGCCGTCCCCGGCGACGTCACGATCGAGGCGTTTCCGACGCCGCCGCCCGACGTCAGCATGCACTTCGGCGAGGACCGCTACCTCGTCGCGCGCCGCGGCCCCGACGGGCCGCCGTTCTCGCGGCTGGACCGTCGACTGCTCGCCGCTCTCACCACGATGGCCACCGCCTCGCGGCACGCCGCGCGTCGTGACGCCCGGCTGCGGCGTCAGGCACTCACCGACGATCTCACCGGACTGTGGACCCACGGCCACTTCCGCACCCTGCTCGAAGAGACGATGGCCACCCGCACCGACGAGAACCTGGCGGTGCTCTTCCTCGACGTCGACGGCATGAAGGGGCTCAACGAGACCCTGGGCCACCTCGACGCCGACCTCGTCCTGAAGGAGATCGGCGTCCGGCTGAGCTCCGACGTGCTGCCGTCGGGGTCCTTCGCGGCCCGGATGGGTGGTGACGAGTTCGCCGCCGTGGCCAGGCATCTGGAGGACGCCTCGCACCTGGACCGTCTCATCGCCGATCTCCACGCGGCGATGCGCGAGCCGCTGGTGATCGGGGAGCACGTCGTCCAGGTCGAGGTGAGCATCGGCGAGGCGCTCTCGCTCTCGCCCAACGACGACACCGAGGCACTGCTGCGCAGCGCCGAGCGCCAGATGCGGCATCGCAAGCGGGCCCGGACCCCGGAGATGCTCCCGCCGCGGTGGTACGACGACCGCACGGTGTTGCGCGACATGATCGACCAGGGTCGCGTCGAGGTCGCCTACCAGCCGATCGTCGACCTGGTGGCCGGCGAGATCCGCGGCTACGAGGCGCTGGTCCGCGCGCGGCAGTTCGGCTTCGGCCCGGTCTCACCCATGATGCTCATCGGCGCTGCCGCGCAGCTGCGCATGCTCGACGAGCTCACCGAGGTCGTGCTGGAGCACTCGCTGGCCACGATGCGCTCGATCGTCAGCCGCGCCGACCAGCCTCTGGCCCTCGGCGTCAACATCGAGTTCGAGCAGCTCAACGAGGAGAGCCGGCTGCTCCGCTCACTCCCCGCGCGGATGGCCGACACCGGCGTCCAGCTCGTCCTGGAGGTCTCCGAGCGGCACGTCACCCGCTGGTCGCCGTCGCAGCGTGCGATCGCCGCCGAGCTCGCCGCGGGCGGGGTCGGACTGGCGGTCGACGACTTCGGGGCCGGCTACTCCGCGCTCGGCCTGCTCACCAGCTGGGACTGGGAGTGGGTGAAGATCGACCGTGCGCTCATCGCCGACACCGGCGGCACGGCTGGTCGCACGGTCCTGGGCAACATCACCCGCATGATCGGCGAGCTGGAGCAGACCGCGGTCGCGGAGGGGATCGAGACCTCCGAGGAGGCCGCGCGCGCCCGCGACCTGGGCATCACCCTGGGTCAGGGCACCTACTTCGCTCCCCCGGCGCCGGCCGAGGCGGTCCTCGCCTCGTTCGCAGCGCTGGGGCTGAGGATGCCGATCGCCGACGACTGAGACTGACTCTCGGCCGACTGTCGGTGCTCGCCCCCACACTGTGGACATGGAGATCGGCACCTTCCTCATCCTCGTGCTCGGGCTGCTCCTCGGCGGCCTCGCCGGGGCCGCGCTCGGCTACGCCGCGGGCGTGCTGCGCCCGCGTGCGACGCCCGCCGACGACGTCCTCGCCGACCGGCTGGGCACCGCGCTCGACCAGCAGGCCGTCGTCCGTGAGGGGCTCGAGCGGCTGCACGACCAGATGCGCGACCTCGAGCACAACCGGGTCGCCTGGCAGGGGCAGCTGCATCAGCAGGTGGCCGACATGCGCTCCTCCACCGACTCACTGCGCCGCGAGACCCAGACCCTGTCCACCGCGCTGCGCCGTCCGCAGGTCCGCGGCCGCTGGGGCGAGATGCACCTGCGCCGAGCGGTCGAGCTGGCCGGCATGGTCGACCGCTGCGACTTCACCGAGCAGGCCCGGCTCGACGACGGCGCCCAGCGCCCCGACCTGGTCGTCCACCTCGCGGGCGGTCGCTCGGTCGTCGTCGATGCCAAGGTGCCGTTGGACGCCTTCCTCGACGCCACTGGATCCGACGACGAGGAGGTCCGCGCCTCGCACCTGGCTCGGCACGCGGCCCAGTTGCGCACCCATGTCGACCAGCTCGGCTCGAAGGCCTACTGGCGCTCGCTGGAGACGTCTCCGGAGTTCGTGGTGCTGTTCGTCCCGGCCGAGTCGTTCCTGTCGGCGGCCCTCGAGCAGGACGGCTCCCTGCTCGAGCGCGGCGCCGGGCGCGGCGTCGTCCTGGCCACTCCCACGACCCTCATCGCCCTGCTCCGCACGGTCGCGCTCGGCTGGTCGCACGAGGCGCTCACCGCCCAGGCCGCCGAGATCCACCGGCTCGGCCGCGAGCTGCACAGTCGGCTCGGCACCTTCGGCGCCCATCTCGACCGGGTCGGGCGCTCGCTGAACGGTGCCGTCGAGCACTACAACAGCGCGATCGGCTCGTTCGACTCTCGCGTGCTGGTCCAGGCGCGGCGGTTCGAGTCGCTCGGCGTCACCACCGACGACCTCGCGACGCCGCGTACCGTGCCGCTGCACGCCGTCGGCTCGCTTCGGCGCGGCGAACCCGGCGAAGGGCCACCAGCCCGTAACGTGGAGCTGTGAACCTGCCCGGTTCCCGCACCATGTGGGAGGAAGGCCGCGAGCCCGGTCGCGAGGTCGCCGCGCTCGGAGTGGCGCTTGCCCTCACCGCTGCCGCGATCGACCTCCTCCTCACCGATCAGGTCGGCCTGCTCTTCGACCTCGGCTTCGTCGCCCTGTGCGTCGGGCTGGCGCTGGCGGTGCGTCCCAGCGACTTCTTCACCGTCGGGGTGCTCCCGCCGCTGCTCATGCTCTCGACCTTCCTGCTGCTGGCGATGTCGCGCGCCGAGGCGATCGCCAGGTCCGGCGACGGCGTCGTCCAGGCCGTGGTCTCCGGGCTCTCCCACCACGCGATCGCCCTCGCGCTCGGTTACGGCCTGGCCCTCGGTGTGTTGTTCATCCGGCAACGGGTGGCCGCCGAGCGGCTCACTCGAACCGCTCAGGATCCCCGGCTCCCCGTCTGATCACCTCCGGCTCACCGCTGGACCAGTCGACCACCGTCGTCGACTCCGCGGGCGTCTCGCCCGCCTCGACGACGATGTCGACCTCGTGGTCGAGGTCCTCCTTGATCTCCCAGCCCATCGTGCGCGGCTCGGTCTCCCCGGGCAGGATCAGCGAGCTGCTCAGCAGTGGCTCGCCGAGCGCCTCGAGCAGCTGCTGCACGAACCGGTGATCGGGGATCCGCACCCCCACCGTGCGCTTCTTGGGGTGCAGGAGCCGCTTAGGAACCTCCGGCATCGCCGGCAGGATGAACGTGTACGGCCCCGGGGTGGCGGCTCGGATCGAGCGGAAGGCCGCCTTGTCGACGTGCACCATCTGACCGAGCTGGGCGAAGTCCTTGCAGATCAGGGTGAAGTGGTGCCGCTCGTCGAGCCCCCTGATCCGCAGGATCCGGTCGCGTCCCTCGCGGTTGCCGATCCGTGAGCCGAGGGCGTACCCCGAGTCGGTCGGGTAGGCGATCAGCTGATCGTCGAGGAGCGCATCCACCACCTGCTGCACCAGGCGCGGCTGCGGGTTGTCCGGGTGGATGTCGAGGTACCTGGCCATGGCCTGATCCTCCCACTCCCCTGCTCCTCTCCCGATCTCATGGGAGACAATTCGCCCAGGCACAGTGTCCGCGGCGCATCGACCCGGTAGACAGGTGCCCGAGAGCCGTAGGAACGACAGGATCACCATGCCCTTGCCCGAGCCCGACGAGGCGACGCCCCGACGTCGCCGGGTCTCCTACGTCCTGCCGGTGTTCAACGAGTCGGGCAACATCGCGGTCTTCCACGAAGCGCTCGTCGCGGCCACCAAGACCAGGCCCGAGATCGACTTCGAGTTCGTCTACGTCGACGACGGCAGTCGTGACGACTCCCTCGAACGGCTGCTTGAGCTGCGGGCCGAGGACGACCGGGTCACGGTGCTCGCCCTGTCGCGGAACTTCGGTCACCAGCTCGCGGTCACCGCGGGCGTCGACGCCTGCGCGGAGGCCGACGCCGTGATCATCATGGACACCGATCTGCAGGACCCGCCCGCGGTGAGCATCGAGATGATCACGCTGTGGGAGAAGGGCGTCGACGTGGTCTTCGCCCAGCGTCGCAGCCGGAAGGACTCCTCCTTCAAGCGCGCGACGGCGTACGCGTTCTACTGGGTGCTGGACCGGATGGCCGACATCGAGATCCCGCGCAACGTCGGCGACTTCCGCCTCATGGACGCCAAGGTGGTCGCCGAGGTGTCGCGCTATCGCGAGCACGACCGGTTCCTGCGCGGCATCGTCGCGCACGTCGGCTTCCGGCAGGAGGCGCTGCTGTTCGACCGCGACCCGCGCTACTCGGGAGAGACCGGATACCCGCTTCGCAAGATGATCCGGTTCGCCGCCAGCGGCCTCGTCGGGTTCTCGACCGCGCCGCTACGGTGGATCTCCCGGCTCGGCTTCGCCATCTCCGGCTTCTCGCTGCTGCTCGCCCTCTACGTGCTGGGGGTGCGGCTGTTCCGTCCGGAGGAGTCGGTGCCCGGGTGGGCGTTCCTCGGCGTCGGCATGTTCCTGCTCAGCGGACTCCAGCTGATCATGATGGGCGTCATCGGCACCTACCTGGGCCGGGTGTACGTCGAGACCCAGGACCGTCCCCTGTACTCGCTCGCCCTGACCGCGCGCGGCTCTCGGGACGGTGGGCCCTGAAGCCGGTCCTCTCACCGACCCTGGTCCGGTTCGCAGGGGTCGGTGTCATCAACACCGCGCTCGACCTCGGCCTGTTCCTGCTGCTGCACGAGCGGCTCGGCATCGTGCTGGCGAACTTCGTCTCCACCAGCGCGGGCATGACGTTCAGCTTCGTCGTCAACGGCCTCTTCACCTTCTCCGCCGACCGGCTCACCCTGCGCCACGCCCTGCTCTTCCTGGCCACCACCGGCGCCGTCATGTGGCTCTTCCAGCCGCTGGTGATCCACCTGCTGGCGATGCTCATCGAGCCGCTGGTCGTGGTGAAGGTGCTCTCGATCGGCGCCTCGTTCGTCGCCAACTTCCTCGCCTACCGCTACGTCGTCTGGCCGAGCGAGCAGCGCCCCGCGACGAACGAACGGGGCGCGTAGCGACCTGACGCCGAGTCGGCACTTGGGCTTAACAGAAACGCCGACTCGGCGGAGAAGAAACGCCGAGTCGGCGTTTGTGCTTAACGCAAACGCCGACTCGGCGATAAGTCAGGCCTTGCCGGCGGCCTTCAGGTCGCGGCGCAGCTCCTTGGGCAGGGAGAAGATCAGCGACTCCTCGGCCGAGTGGACGGCGCGCGCGTCGGGGTAGCCGCGCTCGGCGAGGAAGGCGAGCACGCCTTCGACCAGCGACTCCGGCACCGAGGCGCCGGAGGTGACCGAGACGGTGGAGACGCCGTCGAGCCAGGCCTCGTCGATCTCGGAGACGTCGTCGACCCGATAGGACGCCGCGGCACCGGCCTCGAGGGCGACCTCGACCAGACGCACCGAGTTCGAGGAGTTCGCCGAGCCCACGACGATGACCAGGTCGGCCGCCGGGGAGATCTCCTTGACGGCGAGCTGGCGGTTCTGGGTGGCGTAGCAGATGTCGTCGCTGGGCGGGTCGAGCAGCAGCGGGAAGCGCTCACGGATCGCCGCGACGGTCTCGAGGGTCTCGTCGACCGACAGCGTGGTCTGGGAGAGCCAGGCCACCCGAGCCGGGTCGCGCACCACGATGTCGGCGACGTCGGCCGGGCTCTGCACGAGCTGGATGTGCCCGGGCGCCTCGCCCGCAGTGCCCTCGACCTCCTCGTGCCCCTCGTGTCCGATGAGCAGGATGTCGTAGTCGTCGGCGGCGAAGCGTCGCGCCTCGTGGTGCACCTTGGTGACCAGCGGGCAGGTGGCGTCGATGGTCTTCAGCTCCCGCTCCTCGGCCTGGCGGTGCACCTCCGGGGAGACGCCGTGGGCCGAGAAGACGACGGTCGCCCCGGCAGGCACCTCGGTGAGCTCTTCGACGAAGATCGCGCCACGGGTCTCGAGGTCGGCCACCACGTGCTTGTTGTGCACGATCTGCTTGCGCACGTAGACCGGCGCGCCATAGAGGTCGAGCGCCTTCTCGACGGTGACGACGGCTCGATCGACGCCGGCGCAGTACCCGCGTGGGGCGGCGAGCAGGACGGCGCGCTCGGCCTCGTCGGGCGAGAGGATCTGCGGGGTACCGAGGTCAGTACTCATTCGCCCATCCTACGAGCGCGGTCCTGGTAGACAGTCATCGTGAGGTACGTCGTGATGGGGGCCGGCGCGATCGGCGGGGGTGTCGGTGGGCTGCTGCACCGCGCCGGGATCGAGACGACGCTGGTGGCGCGCGGCGAGCACCTGCGCGCCCTGCAGGCCGGTGGCCTGCGGCTCCACGTCGGCGAGGAGCCGGAGACGGCCCTCACGGTCCCGGTCGTCGCGGCGCCGGCGGAGGTGGAGCTCACCGACCAGACGGTGGTGCTGCTCGCGGTGAAGTCGCAGCACACTGCGACCGCCCTCGACGCGCTCGTCCCGCACCTGCGCCCCGAGACGCCCGTGGTCTCGCTCCAGAACGGCGTCTCGAACGAGCGGGCCCTGAGCCGCCGGGTCTCGCGGGTGTACTCGGTGACCGTGATGATGCCGGCCAGTCATCTCGAGCCGGGCCGGGTCCGCCTGCACTCCGCCGGCAGGCCGGCCCTGCTCGACATCGGCCGCTACCCCACGGGCGTCGACGACGTCGCGCGCGCGATCGCCGCCGACCTGCGCGCGGCCGGCTTCGACAGTGAGCCGCGCGCCGACATCATGGCGTGGAAGTACCGCAAGCTCATCGTGAACCTCGGCAACGCCGTCGACGCCGCCTGCCCCGTCGACGACGACTTCGTCAGCCTGGTCCAGCGCCTGCACGCCGAGGCCGAGACGGTCCTGGCGGCCGCCGGCATCCCGGTGGTGAGCGAGGAGACCGACCAGGAGCGCCGCGGCCAGCTGTTGCGCCCGCTGGTCGACCGTGCCGGCGTGGGCTCCTCGACCTGGCAGAGCGTCCGCCGCGGCACCGGCGACGTCGAGGTCGACCACCTCAACGGCGAGATCGTCCGCCTCGGCCGGCTCCACGGCGTCCCGACCCCGGCCAACGAGCTGGTCCGCCGCACCCTGCACGACGTCGTCCGCCGCGGCGCTGCGCCGCAGAGCGTGCCCGCGGCCGGCCTCCTGGACCAGTTGGATCAATCGGCTCTCTCGTAGCGGCCGAACTCGTCGAGGTCCGAGGTGGGTCGACCTACAGACGCGCCGGCTCAGCGTCGATGCCGGGTGGCCGGAATGCCGAGGGCCCCGACACCGGGTGGTGTCGGGGCCCTCGGGCGGTGCTGCTGGGATCAGGCCTTGTCCTCGGACTCCTCGGCGGCCTTCTCGCTCTCCTCGGCGGCCTCCTCGGACTCCTCGTCGGCTGCCTCCTCGGGGGTGACCTCCTCGGCCTCCTCCTCCGCGGCGGTCTCCTCGGCCTCGGCCGGGGTCTCCTCGGTCTCGACCGGAACCTCCTCGACCTCGACCTCCTCGGAGCTCTCGTCCTTGTCCAGCGCCGGGGCGGCGGGCTCGGACTTGGTGGCCTTCGCCTTCGAGGTCTTCGCCTTCGGCTGGTAGGCCTCGGTGACGAGCTCGATCACGGCCATGGGGGCGTTGTCGCCCTTGCGGGGGCCGATCTTGGTGATCCGGGTGTAGCCACCGGGACGCTCGGCGAAGGTCGGCGCGATCTCGGTGAAGAGCACGTGGACGACGCCCTTGTCGCGCACGACCTTGAGCACCTCACGACGCTGGTGCAGCGCGTTCTCGCCGCGGTGCGCCTTGACGGCCTTGGTGATCAGCTTCTCGGCGTGCGGCCGCAGGGTGCGGGCCTTGGCCTCGGTCGTGGTGATCCGGCCGTGCTCGAACAGCTGGCTGGCCAGGTTCGAGAGGATCAGACGCTGGTGCGAGGGGCTGCCGCCGAGGCGGGCGCCCTTCTTCGGTGCGGGCATGGTGCTTCTCGATTCTCCCGGGCCGTATCAGGTACCCGGGTTAGAGGGATGTGAAGGTGAAGCGTCGGTGAGCCGGGCGGCTCAGTACTGCTCGTCCTCGACGAACGCGTCGTCGTCGTCGTCGCCGTAGGCGGCGAGGGCGGCGTGCGGGTCGAACCCGGGCGCGCTGTCCTTGAGCGAGAGGCCCATCTCGACCAGCTTGGCCTTGACCTCGTCGATGGACTTGGCGCCGAAGTTGCGGATGTCGAGCAGGTCCTGCTCCGAGCGGCTGATGAGCTCACCCACGGTGTGGATGCCCTCGCGCTTGAGGCAGTTGTAGGACCGCACCGTCAGCTGCAGGTCCTCGACCGGCAGGGCGAGGTCCGCGGCGAGCTGCTCGTCGACCGGCGAGGGGCCGATGTCGATGCCCTCGGCCTCGACGTTCAGCTCACGGGCCAGGCCGAACAGCTCGACCAGGGTCTTTCCGGCCGAGGCGATGGCGTCGCGCGGCAGGATCGAGGGCTTGGTCTCGACGTCGATGACGAGCTTGTCGAAGTCGGTGCGCTGCTCGACACGGGTGGCCTCGACCTTGTAGGTCACCTTGAGGACGGGGCTGTAGATCGAGTCGACCGGCATCCGGCCGATCTCGTTGTCGTTGCCCTTGTTCTGGACCGCGGACACGTAGCCGCGACCGCGCTCGACGACGAGCTCCATCTCCAGCTTGCCCTTGTCGGACAGGGTGGCGATCTTCAGGTCGGGGTTGTGGACCTCGACGCCGGCCGGCGGTGCGATGTCGGCGGCGGTGACGTCACCGGCGCCGGACTTGCGCAGGTACATGGTGACCGGCTCGTCGTGCTCGGAGGAGACGACAAGGCCCTTGAGGTTCAAGATGACCTCGGTGACGTCCTCCTTGACGCCCTCGATGGTCGAGAACTCGTGCAGGACGGTGTCGATCTTGATGCTGGTGACGGAGGCGCCGGGGATCGACGACAGCAGGGTGCGGCGCAGCGAGTTGCCGAGCGTGTAGCCGAAGCCGGGCTCGAGCGGCTCGATGACGAACCGGCTGCGGAAGTCGCCGACGGTCTCCTCCGACAGGGTGGGGCGCTGTGCGATGAGCACTGTTTTCTTTCCTTCCCGGGCCGACCGCTATTTGAGGGCCCAGATCTGCAGGTGGTGGTCCCTCGGCCCGGGCGGAAACGCTCCCGGGCCGAGGGCCGGCGACGAGGTCACTTCTTGGAGTAGTACTCCACGATCAGCTGCTCTTGGATGGGCATGTCGATCTGCGCGCGGATCGGCACCGAGTGCACCAGGATCCGCATCCGCGAGGGGATGACCTGCAGCCACGCCGGGACGACGCGCTCGCCGTGGGTCTCGCGGGCGACGATGAACGGCGTCATCTCCTGCGACTTCTCCCGCACGTCGATGATGTCGTACTGGCTCACCTGGTAGGACGGGATGTTGACCTTGTGGCCGTTGACCAGGAAGTGACCGTGGGTCACCAGCTGGCGGGCGTGCCGACGCGAGCGGGCGAAGCCGGCTCGGTAGACGACGTTGTCGAGGCGGCACTCCAGGAGCTGGAGCAGGTTGTCACCGGTCTTGCCGGCGCGCCGCGAGGCCTCGACGTAGTAGTTGTGGAACTGACGCTCCATGACGCCGTAGGTGAAGCGGGCCTTCTGCTTCTCCTGCAGCTGCGAGCGGTACTCGCTCTCCTTGATGCGCGCACGGCCGTGCTGGCCGGGCGGGTAGGGACGCTTCTCGAAGGCGGCGTCGCCACCGACGAGGTCGACACCGAGACGGCGCGACTTGCGGGTCATAGGTCCGGTGTAACGGGCCATGATTTAAGTCTCCTGTTCCTGTCTCGGTGGCTCAGACGCGCCGGCGCTTGGGCGGGCGGCAGCCGTTGTGGGGGGCGGGGGTGACGTCCTGGATGGTGCCGACCTCGAGGCCGATCGCACCCAGGGAGCGGATCGCGGTCTCGCGACCCGAGCCCGGGCCCTTGACGAAGACGTCGATCTTCTTCATGCCGTGCTCCATCGCCCGGCGGCCGGCGGCCTCGGCGGCCATCTGCGCGGCGTACGGCGTGGACTTACGCGAGCCCTTGAAGCCGACGGTGCCGGCAGAGGCCCACGAGATCACGGCCCCGGTGGGGTCGGTGATCGTGACGATCGTGTTGTTGAACGTGCTCTTGATGTGGGCCTCGCCCTGAGCGACGTTCTTCTTCTCCTTGCGGCGCACCTTCTTGGCGCCCGCGCGAGCCTTGGGAGGCATCGGTTATCTCCTTGTGAGCTGGTCTGTGAGGGAAGGGAGTGAGCTCGCCGTGAGGCGATCGATCACTTGGCCTTCTTCTTGCCGGCAACCGTGCGCTTGGGGCCCTTGCGGGTGCGCGCGTTGGTCTTGGTGCGCTGCCCGCGGACCGGAAGGCCCTGACGGTGGCGGCGACCCTGGTAGCTGCCGATCTCGATCTTGCGGCGGATGTCGGCCTGAACTTCACGACGGAGGTCACCCTCGATCTTGAAGTCCTGGGTCTCGATCTCGTCACGAAGCTTGACCAGCTCGTCGTCGCCCAGCTGGTGCACCCGCAGATTCGGGTCGACACCGGTCAGCTCGAGGAGCTTCTGGGCGCGGGTACGGCCGATGCCGTAGATGTAGGTGAGCGCGATCTCGATGCGCTTGTCGCGCGGGAGGTCGACGCCGACGAGGCGTGCCATGTGATGGCCTTTCGATTCTGCAGAGGTTTCGTACGCGATGCGTCCGGGCCCTGGTGGGGCGCCGGCTCCGGCCTTCTGCTCCGGAGGTGCTTCGGTCCCGTCGGGACGAGGGACCTAGCGATCGCGTTGGGTGTGTGTTCAGTTGTGGTGCCTGACGAATCGGTCCGTGCACGGGGCGCGAACCGGGGTCGTCAGCCCTGCCGCTGCTTGTGGCGGGGGTTCTCGCAGATGACCATGACGCGGCCGTGGCGACGAATCACCTTGCACTTGTCACAGATCGGCTTGACGCTCGGGTTGACCTTCATGTCAGCCCTCTCTCGCTCGTATCGGCTGCTTACTTGTACCGGTAGACGATCCGACCTCGGGTGAGGTCGTACGGCGAGAGCTCCACCACCACGCGGTCCTCGGGGAGGATCCGGATGTAGTGCTGACGCATCTTGCCGCTGATGTGCGCGAGAACCTTGTGGCCGTTGCTGAGCTCGACCCGGAACATCGCGTTGGGGAGGGCCTCCACGACGGTGCCCTCCATCTCGATCACGCCTTCTTTCTTCGGCATGTCCTCACATTCTTGTCGCTGTGACCGCACCGTTCTGTGTGGTGAGGTCGGGTTGTCTACCGTGTGACCCGGGAACCTCGCTCGCGCGTGGACCTCATGCGGCCGTTCTGCGCTCCTCATCCCGGGCACAGCGCTGGACCCCTGGTGGAGTGATCAGCACGTACGCGAGCAGCCGCGAGGCGTCACAGAACAGACCCATGTTGGGCCGACACGCCAGTTTAGGTTCCTGGGGCACGGAAACACGAATCCGTGCTACCGGTCCCCTCCTGCGGGACTACTTGACGAGCAGCCGGAGGGTGTCCTCGCGGGTCGGGGACGTCGCCGCCTCCGTGCCGCGGTAGGCCCCGGTGACCGGGTTCACCATCACCTCGTCGACGTCGTAGGTGGCCGCGAGGTCCTCGATCTGTGCGCGCGCGGCGTCGGGGTCGCCGATCACCCACTTCTGGGCCATCGCATCGACCAGCTGCTGCTGGTCGGGGCGCAGCGAGCGCCCCTCGGCGTCCTCGACGAGCAGCTGGGCCTCCAACGGCTGGCCGGTGCGCAGGGCGAGCATCTGGTGCAGCTGGGGCTGCGCGAGGCGCTCGGCCTCCTCGGTGGACTCCGCCACCGCGGCGTTGACGGTGAGGAAGGTCTTGGGCTCGG
Organism: Nocardioides epinepheli; assembly: GCF_037936805.1. Classification (NCBI taxonomy): domain Bacteria; kingdom Bacillati; phylum Actinomycetota; class Actinomycetes; order Propionibacteriales; family Nocardioidaceae; genus Nocardioides; species Nocardioides epinepheli. Next base: position 151,823 of record NZ_JBBMMC010000012.1, read on the forward strand.
CGAGCTCGGGCGAGGGCTGGAAGTTGGCGCGGTACAGCTGGAGCGCCTCGGCGGTGCCCTTGCCGGAGAAGTGGTGGGCGAAGACGTAGGGCAGCCCCTTCTCGGCGGCGAGGAGCGCGGAGTACTCGCTGCTGCCGAGCAGCCAGACCGTCGGGACGCCGATCGCGTGCGGCGTGGCGCGCAGCAGGTGGGTGCCGCCGCGCAGGCTCAGGCCCGCACCCTCGAGGCTCATCATCGCGATGATCTCGTCGACGTACTGCGGGAAGTGGTTGACGGCGTCGTCGCTGACTCCCCCGCCGCCGTGCCGCAGCGCCCAGCTGGTCACCGGGTCGGTGCCGGGGGCACGGCCCAGGCCGAGGTCGATCCGGTCGGGGTAGGCGGCCTCGAGCAGCGAGAACTGCTCGGCCACCACGAGCGGGGCGTGGTTGGGCAGCATGACGCCGCCACTGCCCACCCGGATCCGGTCGGTGGCGGCCGCCACCATCGCGATCATCACCGGCGGGTTGGTGGCCGCCACGGCCGGCATGTTGTGGTGCTCGGCCAGCCAGTAGCGGCGGTAGCCGAGCTCGTCGGCGACGCCGGCGAGCGACAGGGTCGCGCGCACGGCGTCGCCGGAGGTCTGGTCGGAGCGGACGGGCACGAGGTCGAGCACGGAGAGCGCAGTCATCACCAGGCACAACACGGCGCGGCGGCGGGACATTCCACGGCCCCCTGCGGCCTGCTCAGCGACACGAGCTCAGTGACACGAGGGCCTCCGCCGGATCGGCGGAGGCCCTCGTGTTCGGTGCTCCCGTGTGGCAGGTGCTGGATTCGAACCAGCGTAGGCTGTGCCGGCTGATTTACAGTCAGCTCCCTTTGGCCGCTCGGGCAACCTGCCGGGATGTCACCTCCGGCTTTGCCGGTCGGCGACGAGGGAAGACAATAGCGCAGCGACCGCGGATGCGCGGAATCGCTGAGATCAGTCCACGACACGCTGGGAGCACAGACCACCATGGCCGACTCGTCCTTCGACATCGTCAGCAAGATCGACCGCCAGGAGGTCGACAACGCGCTGGGGCAGACCGCACGCGAGATCGCCACCCGCTTCGACTTCAAGGGCACCGGCGCCACCATCGAGTGGCAGGGCGAGGCCGCGATCGAGATCACCGCCTCGGCCGACGACCGCGCCAACGCCGTCCTCGACGTCTTCAAGGACAAGCTGATCAAGCGTCAGCAGAGCCTGAAGATCCTCGACGCCTCCGAGCCGCGGCCCTCGGGCCAGCAGAGCAAGATCGCGATCGCGCTCAAGGAGGGCATCACCTCCGAGGACGCCAAGAAGATCACCAAGCTGATCCGCGACGAGGGCCCCAAGGGCGTCAAGGCGCAGATCCAGGGCGACGAGCTGCGCGTCTCGTCCAAGAAGCGCGACGACCTCCAGGCCGTGCAGCGGCTGGTCAAGGACCAGGACTACGACTTCGCGGTGCAGTTCACCAACTACCGCTGACCCACCTCTCGGGTACTCACGCCGCCCCGGAGGTGAGCAAGCCGGACGAGCGCGGAGGTTGAGCAAGCCGGGAGGGCGAGGAACGAGCCCGCCTGACAGTCGGCCGCCGACGAAACCTCCCAACCGACC
>NZ_JBBMMC010000013.1:0-148178 GCF_037936805.1 Nocardioides epinepheli
AAACCTCACGAAAAGATCAGGGCATACAAACTAATCCGTCGACTATGACACACTGTTGAGTTCTCAAACATCAGACGTCCACGCCCTCAAGGTCCTTGCGGGACCCGATCTGGCGCAACCTGTGAAACACTACCAGTCCTCGACCGCCTCGTCAACTCGAAAGTTGAAGTTCGGCCGGTGACCTCGGTCACACGGTGAAGCTCCGCTTGTTGCTGGGCCGATGGCCCGGATCGGGAGCCGCGCTGCGCGACGTAGAGAACGTTAGACCACGTCGGTCCCGGATGCCAAATCGGGTCCCTGCACCCGGTCGGTCCGCGGGTCGGGCTCCGGCTCCGCGCGCGCGTGGCGCCGGTACGGCGAGACGAAGCGGTCGCCGGCCAGCCAGTAGCGCCACGGCCGGTCGGGGGCCCGGCGCAGTCCGGTACGCGGCCCGTTCGCCACCTCGCACGCAGCGGGACTCCCCGCAGCGAGGGTCAGGGTGATCGGGCCGGTCGCCAGGTCGGCGCCGTCGTCGCCCAGGGTGAGGCCGAGGGCCCGTCCGAGCCGGCCGGGGCCGCGGGCGAGGTCGCGTTCGGCGCTTGCCCGCGGGCTGCGCTGCCTCGCGACGTCGAGGCCGTCGACGACCTCGCCGGCCCTCAGCAGGACGGCGGCCGCACTCCCCTCCTCCCCCACCACGACGTTGGCGCACACGTGCATCCCGTAGCTGAGGTAGCAGTACAGGTGTCCGGGCGGACCGAACATCACCTTGGTGCGCGGCGTCGGCCCTCCGAACGCATGGGAGCCGGGATCGGTCGTGCCGGCGTACGCCTCGACCTCGGTGAGCCGGACCGCGACTGGGCCGTTGCGGACGATCGCGCCGAGCAGGCGCGGTGCCACCGCCGGCGCCGCACCGCGCAGCTCAGGCCAGTCGCTCACGATGCGCCGCGACCAGGCCGTCGAGCTCGACCAGCTGCTCTTGGACCCGCTGCGGCGCCGTCCCTCCGCGACCGTCGCGCGAGGCGACCGAGCCCTCTGCGGTGAGGACCAGCCGTACCTGCGGCGTGAGCGCCGGCGAGATCGCGGCGAACTCCTCGTCGGTGAGTCCGTCGAGCTCGCAGCCCTTGGCCTCGGCCGCGCGCACGCACGCACCCGCGAGCTCGTGGGCCACGCGGAACGGCGTGCCCTCGCGGACCAGCCACTCGGCGATGTCGGTGGCCAGGGAGAAGCCCTGCGGAGCCAGCTCGGCCATCCGCTCGGTGTGGTAGACGAGGGTCGCCACCTGCCCCGTGAAGGCCGGGAGCAGCACCTCGAGGGTGTCGAGGGAGTCGAAGACCGGCTCCTTGTCCTCCTGCAGGTCGCGGTTGTAGGCCAGTGGCAGCGCCTTCAACGTCGTCAACACGCCCGCGAGGTTGCCGACCAGACGACCCGACTTGCCGCGCGCGAGCTCGGCGATGTCGGGGTTCTTCTTCTGCGGCATGATGCTCGACCCGGTCGACCACGAGTCGTGCAGCGTCACGAAGTCGAACTCGCGGGTCGCCCACACGATGATCTCCTCGGCGAGCCGCGAGACGTCGACGCCGATCTGGGCGCACACGAACGCGAACTCCGCGACGAAGTCGCGCGACGCGGTGCCGTCGATGGAGTTCGCGCTGGATCCGGTGAAGCCGAGCTCGGTGGCGACCAGTACGGGGTCCAGACCCAGGCTCTGCCCGGCGAGCGCACCGGAGCCGTACGGGGAGTCACAGACCACCCGGTCGTGCCAGTCGTCGAGCCGGTCGACGTCACGAAGCAGCGCCCAGGCGTGGGCGAGCAGATGGTGCGAGAGGAGGACCGGCTGTGCGTGCTGGAGGTGCGTACGCCCCGGCATGATCGCGCCGAGGTGAGTCCGCGCCTGGGTGGCGAGCGCGTCGACGAGGTCGAGGACCTGCCCGGCGAGCACGCGGCCGTGGTCGAGCAGGTAGCTGCGGAAGAGCGTGGCGATCTGGTCGTTGCGCGAGCGGCCGGCACGCAGCTTGCCGCCTACGTCGGGACCCACCTCCTCGATCAACAGGCGCTCCAACGCGCCGTGGACGTCCTCGTCGGCGTCGGTCGGGAGCAGCCTCCCGGACGTGAACGCGTCGGCGAGGACGTCGAGACCGCGGTGGAGCTCGTTCTGCTCGGCCTCGGTGAGCAGTCCCGCCGCCCCGAGGGCCTTCGCGTGAGCGTGGGATCCGGCGATGTCGTAGAGCGCCAGGCGCCAGTCGAAGTGGGTCGAGCGAGACAGTCGCTCCAGCTCCGGGGACGGGCCGCCCTCGAAGCGGCCACCCCACAGCTTGCCCTCGTTGGTCGTGCTGACCTCGCTCACTGCTCTCCTCCCACGGCCGCGACCGCGGCCCTCATGATCGTAGGCAACTCGACCGGTCGCCGGACCGAACCCTCCACTTCCTGCGGCTGCCACCAGCCGTAGCCGAGGACGGTGCCGACCTCGTCCGGCGCGAGGTGGTCGAAGCAGATCTCGGTCTCGCGAGACAGCGGCAGCGCGTACCAGGTGTGCTCACCGAGGTAGTCGATGCCGTTCCACGAGTAGGCGTTGCGGCTGGCGTGCACGGGCCCCACCAAGGCTGCGCGGGCGACGCGGATCCCGGCCTCCTCGTGCGCCTCCCGCAGGATCGTCGCCGTCGCGTCCTCGCCGTCCTCGACGCCGCCGCCGATGCTCGACCAGTAGGGCCGGTCCGGCTCGACGGGGTCGAGCTCCTGGAGCAGCAGCACGGCGCCGTCGGGACTGACCGGGAGCAGACGGGCGGTGACGCGTGGCGTTGCCATCAGTCGGTGCCGAACTCCATCGCTGCGGCGTCGAGGGCCTCGTCGCTGGTGTCGTCGCCGGCGGCAGGGTTGGCGGTGATCAGGTCGGAGCCCCCCTGCTCGATCTCACCGAAGAGCGTGCCGTTCTCGACCAGCACGTGGCCCTGGTCGTGGGGCTGCTCGGCGTAGAGCTCGAGCTTCGCGCGCGAGTCGGCGATGTCCAGGTTGCGCATGGTCAGTTGGCCGATCCGGTCGGTAGGGCCGAAGGCGGCGTTCTCGGTGCGCTCCATCGACAGCTTGTCGGGGTGGTAGGAGAGCGTGGGGCCCTCGGTGCGCAGGATCGTGTAGTCCTCACCGCGCCGCAGCCGCAGGGTCACCTCGCCCGTCACCACCGACGCGATCCAGCGCTGGATCGACTCCCGGAGCATCAGGGCCTGCGGGTCGAGCCAGCGACCCTCGTAGAGCAGGCGGCCCAGGCGGCGCCCCTCGGCGTAGTAGTTGGCCAGGGTGTCCTCGTTGTGGATCGCATTGAGCAGCCGCTCGTAGGCGATCCAGAGGAGGGCGATGCCGGGCGCCTCGTAGATGCCTCGCGACTTCGCCTCGATGATGCGGTTCTCGATCTGGTCGGACATGCCGAGCCCGTGCCGGCCGCCGATCGCGTTCGCCTCGTGCACCAGGGCCACGGGGTCGCTGAACGCCTGGCCGTTGATCGACACCGGGCGACCGTGGTCGAAGCCGATGGTGACCTCCTCGGTCTCGATCTCCACCGCCGGGTCCCAGAAGCGCACGCCCATGATCGGCTCGACGGTCTCGAGCGAGACGTCGAGATGCTCGAGGGTCTTGGCCTCGTGGGTGGCTCCCCAGATGTTGGCGTCGGTGGAGTAGGCCTTCTCGGTGCTGTCGCGGTACGGCAGGCCACGCTCGACCAGCCACTGGCTCATCTCGGCGCGGCCGCCGAGCTCGGTGACGAAGTCGGCGTCGAGCCAGGGCTTGTAGATGCGCAGGTTCGGGTTGGCCAGCAGCCCGTAGCGATAGAAGCGCTCGATGTCGTTGCCCTTGAACGTCGACCCGTCGCCCCAGATGTCGACGCCGTCGTCGTGCATGGCGCGCACCAGGATCGTGCCGGTGACCGCGCGCCCCAGTGGTGTGGTGTTGAAGTAGGCACGACCGGCCGAACGGATGTGGAAGGCGCCACAGGCCAGCGCGGCCAGGCCCTCCTCGACCAGCTGCGGCTTGATGTCGACGTGCCGGGCGAGCTCGGCGCCGTACTCGAGGGCGCGGTCGGGGACGCCTGCGATGTCGGGCTCGTCGTACTGGCCGATGTCGGCGGTGTAGGTGCACGGGATCGCACCCTTGGCGCGCATCCAGGCGACCGCCACGGAGGTGTCGAGGCCGCCGGAGAAGGCGATGCCGACGCGTTCGCCGACGGGTAGGGAGGTGAGGACCTTGCTCACTCGGGGTGCTCCTTGAAGTCGTGGTTCGAGCTGGGGATGGTGATCGCGTGTGTTGTGGCGGCTCAGCCGCCCTCGTCGGCCAGCGCCAGGAACCGGTCGGCCAGGCACTCGCCGCCGGCCGGATCGCGTCCGATGACCAGGACGGTGTCGTCGCCGGCGATGGTGCCGAGGATGTCGGGCAGCTCGGCCCGGTCGAAGGCGGAGGCGAGGAACTGGGCGGCGCCGGGCGGGGTGCGCAGGACGACGAGGTTGGCGCTCGCCTCGGCGCTGACCAGCAGCTCTCCGCACAGGCGCGCGAGACGCTGGGTCGCTGCCGCGGTCTCCCCCGGCGCCTGGGGTCGTCGGTCGCCACCCTCGGCCGGGACCGCGTAGACCAGCGTGCCCGCCGCGGTGCGCACCTTGACGGCGTCGAGCTCGACCAGGTCGCGCGACAGCGTGGCCTGGGTGACCCGCACCCCTTCGTCGCCGAGCAGGTCCGCAAGCTCGGCCTGGGAGTGCACCTCGTGCTGGGTGACCAGATCGACGATGCGCTGGTGGCGTGCGCTCTTGGTGACCGGGATCCTGCTGCCCGTCGCGGCGGTCATCGCGAGTTCTCCAGGAGGAAGGCGAGTACGGCCTTCTGAGCGTGGCGCCGGTTCTCGGCCTCGTCCCACACGACGCTCTGGGGACCGTCGATCACCTCGGCGGCGATCTCCTTGCCACGGTAGGCCGGCAGGCAGTGCAGGACGATCGCGTCAGGAGCGGCCAGAGCGAGCAGCTCGGGGGTCAGCGACCAGCGCGCGAACACCTGCGTCCTGGCGGCCTCCTCGGCCTCCTTGCCCATCGAGATCCAGGTGTCTGTGACCACGACGTCCGCTCCGGCGACCGCCTTCTCCGGCTCCAGGACGACGGCGGCGGACCCGCCCGTGGTCGCACCGATCTCGCTGGCCCGTTCGACCATCGCCTGCTCGGGCAGGTAGCCCTCGGGCGCGCTGACCCGCACGTGCATCCCGGCCGTCGCACCCGCGAGCAGCCAGGAGTTGCCCATGTTGCACGCGGCGTCGCCCACGAAGGCGACGGTGAGCCCGGCCAGCGCGCCGCGATGCTCGCGCACCGTGAGCAGGTCGGCGATCAGCTGACAGGGATGGAAGTCGTCGGTGAGCGCGTTGACCACCGGCACATCCGCGTGGGCGGCCATCGTGTCGAGGTCGCTCTGGTGGAACGTGCGCCACACGATCGCGGAGACCTGGCGGCCGAGCACGCGGGCGACGTCCTCCACCGACTCGCGCACGCCGATGCCCGCGAGCCGGCCCTCGACGAGCATCGGGTTCCCGCCGAGCTCGGCGATCCCGGCTCCGAACGAGACCTGCGTGCGCAGGGTGGGCTTGTCGAAGATCATCGCCACCGACTGTGGGCCGGCCAGGGGGCGCCGGGAGTAGGGCAGCTGCTTGAGCGACGAGGCGAGGTCGAGCAGCTCGGCCTGCTCGGCCGGGGTGAGGTCGTCGTCGCGGAGGAAGTGTCGAGTGCTCATGTGTCCTCTCCTGTCGCTGCCCGGGCCTCGTCGGCGGCGTCGAGGATCGCGGGCCAGGCCGCGAGGAACGCCGCCGCGTCGTCGTCGGTGAGCACCAACGGGGGCGCGAGGCGGACCCGCGACGGCGTGGGGTTGTTGACGATGAAGCCGTGCGCGAGCGCCGCGGCGGCGACCTCGGCAGAGCAGTCGCCAGCGAGGTCGAGCCCGATCAGGAGGCCCTCTCCCCGTACCTCGGTGACCCGCGGGTCGGCGGCCAGTCCGTCGCGCAGCTTCTGGCCGAGCACCGTGACGTGGTCGAGCAGGTCCTCGGACTCGATGGTGTCGAGAACGGCGAGCGCGGCGGCGCAGGCGACCGGGTTGCCGCCGAACGTCGAGCCGTGGTTGCCGGGCTGGATCAGGTCGCCGGCAGCGCCGAGCGCGACGCAAGCGCCGATCGGGAAGCCACCGGCCAGTCCCTTGGCGAGCGTGACGACGTCGGGGACGACGTCGCTGCGGTGGTGCTCGAACCACCGTCCGGTACGCCCGATGCCGGTCTGGATCTCGTCGAACCACAGCAGGGCGCCGTGCTCGGTGGCGATCTCCCGTGCGCGAGCGAGGTAGCCCTCGGGGGGAACGACGACCCCGGCCTCCCCCAGGATGGGCTCGAGCAGCACCGCGGCGGTGCGGTCGGTGACCGCCGCGGCCAGCGCTTCGGCGTCGCCGTAGGGGACGAAGGTGACCTCGCCGGGCAGCGGCTCGAACGGCGTGCGGTAGGCCTGCTTGGACGTGAGCGCCAGCGCGCCCATGCTGCGACCGTGGAAGCCGCCCTCGGCGGCGACGACGTGGGTGCGTCCGGTACGCCGGGTGAGCTTGAACGCGGCCTCGACCGCCTCGGTTCCGGAGTTGGTGAAGAACACCTTGCCCTCGCCGTGGCCCAGAAGCGCGAGAAGGCGCTCGGCGAGCTCGATCTGCGGAACGGTGGCGAAGAAGTTGGAGACGTGGCCGAGCGTCGAGAGCTGCGTCGAGACCGCCTCGACCAGTGCCGGATGCCCGTGCCCGAGCGCGTTGACCGCGATGCCGCCCAGCAGGTCGACGTACTCGTTGCCGTCGGTGTCCCAGACGCGCGCGCCCGCGCCCCGTGCGAGGGTCAGCTTGGGCGGACCGAAAGCGTTCATCAGCGCCGCGGCGTAGCGGTCGTTGTGGTCACTCACCGGCGTCCCTCGCCTTCCTGGTCTTGGTCTCGACGCCGGGGAGCACCTGGGTGCCGACGCCCTCCTTGGTGAACAGCTCGAGGAGCACGGCGTGCGGCTCGCGCCCGTCGACGACGGTGGCACGCGGCACGCCGCCCTCGACCGCCTCGAGGCACGCCTTCATCTTGGGCACCATGCCGCTGGCCAGGCTCGGCAGAATCGCGGTCAGCGACTCCGGGCTGATCTCGCCGATGACGTCCTCGGAGGCCGGCCAGTCGAGGAAGAGTCCCTCGACGTCGGTGAGCACGAGGAGCTTCTCGGCGCCGAGCGCGACGGCCAGCGAGGCGGCGGCGGTGTCGGCGTTGACGTTGTGCACCAGGCCTGCGGCGTCCGGCGCGACACTGGAGACGACGGGGATCCGTCCGGCCTCGATGATGTCGAGCACTGCCTCGGGCCGGACCTGGGTCACCTCGCCGACGAGCCCGAGGTCGACCTCCTCGCCGTCGACGACGGTGTTGGTGGGCGTGGCGGTGAACAGCTGCGCGTCCTCCCCGGAGAGTCCGACGGCGAGCGGACCGTGCTCGTTGATGAGTCCGACGAGCTCGCGCTGCACCTTGCCGACCAGCACCATCCGCACGACGTCCATCGCCTCCGGGGTGGTGACGCGCAGGCCGCCGCGGAACTCCGACTCGATGCCGAGCTGATCGAGCATCGAGGAGATCTGCGGGCCGCCGCCGTGCACCACCACCGGCTTGAAGCCGGCCAGGCGCAGGAAGACGATGTCCTCGGCGAAGGCGCGCTTGAGGTCGTCGTCGGTCATCGCGTTGCCGCCGTACTTCACCACCACGACCTTGCCGTGGTAGGCCTTCAGCCACGGAAGGGCGCCCGCGAGCGTGCGGGCCTTGGCGGGATCGGGCTTCTCGGGTGCATGGCTCATGACGAGTACGCGCTGTTCTCGTGGACGTAGGCGTGGGTGAGGTCGTTGGTCCAGACCGTGGCCCGCTCGGTGCCCGCCTTGAGGTCGATGGTGACGGTGACTTCGCGGCCGGAGAGGTCGACACCGGCGGGGTCCTCGGCCGGCGTGGATTGGCGGCACACCCAGACGCCGTTCATGGCGACGTCGAGGTCGGCCGGGTCGAAGGCGGCGTCGGTGGTGCCGATCGAGGCGAGGACGCGACCCCAGTTGGGGTCCTTGCCGAACACCGCCGCCTTGAACAGGTTGCTGCGGGCCACACTGCGGCCGACCGCGACAGCGTCGTCCTCGGTGGCGGCGTTGAGGGTGGTGATCGCGATGTCGTGGTCGGCGCCCTCGGCGTCTCGCAGGAGCTGCATCGCGAGGTCGGTGCAGAGCTGGGTCAGCGCCTCGGTGAAGTCGGGCAGCGACGGGGTGATGCCGCTGGCGCCGCTCGCCATCAGCGTGACGGTGTCGTTGGTGGACATGCACCCGTCCGAGTCGAGCCGGTCGAAGCTGACCCGGGTGGCCGCACGCAGGGCGGCGTCGAGGTCGGCGGCTGGGACGACGGCGTCGGTCGTCAGCACGACGAGCATCGTGGCGAGCTGTGGGGCGAGCATGCCGGCGCCCTTGGCCATTCCGGCCACGCGCCAGCCGGAGCCCTCGACGACGGCCTGCTTGCTCACCGAGTCGGTGGTCATGATCGCGTGGGCGGCGTCGTCGCCACCCTCCGGCGTTGTCGCGAGAGCACTGCTCACCGCATCGACGCCGGCGAGCAGGGCCTCGCGCGAGTTGACCAGGCCGATGAGGCCGGTGGAGCAGACGACGACGTCGACCGCGCCGATGCCGAGGTTCTCCGCGACCTTCTCGGCGACGGCGTGGGTGGTCTGGAAGCCGTCGGCGCCGGTGTAGCAGTTGGCACCACCGGAGTTCAGGACGACGGCGTGCACGACGCCGTCCTTGACGACCTCCTGGCTCCACAGCACCGGGTTGGCCTTGCAGCGGTTAGCGGTGAAGACGGTGGCTGAGTCGAAGGTGGGGCCGTGGTTGACGACGAGGGCGAGGTCGAGGGCGCCGGTGGACTTCAGTCCGGCGGCGACGCCGGCGGCACTGAAGCCGGCGGGGGCGGTGATGCTCATGAGGGTTCCTGGTCTGGGTGAGGGGTCATTCGGGGACGGCGGGGGCGACGGTGTGCCCCTGTCGTCGCCAGGCCTCCGCCGCACGGTCGGCGTCGTCGGCGGGCACCAGGATCCAGATCTGGTCGATGCCGCTGAGCACCTGCACCGAGACCTCGGCCAGCGGCGCAAGCAGGCCCGCCAGGACTCCGGCGTCGGCACCGTCGCCGTTCGCGGCGAAGCCGATCAGGCCGCGTACGCCGGGCACCTTCTTCGGGACGTTGCGTCCGGCGCAGACCAGCGTGGTGGCTGCCGCGGTGGCGGTGACGGAGAGGATCGAGGACGCCTCTGCCCAGTCGGGCACGTCGGCGCCCGGCGCCAGTCGGAGCACCGCGAGCTTCTCGGGGAACTGTTCGATCTCTAGCGGCGTGGGCGTCACTGCGGTCTCCTTGCTCATGGCGCCAGTCCCACCGTCGACAGGCCGAGGGCCTCGTCGAGGCCGAGCGCCAGGTTGAGGCACTGGACGGCGGCGCCGCCGGTGCCCTTGGCGAGGTTGTCGATCGCGCCGACGGCGACGAGGCGACCGGCCGCCGCGTCGACGGTGACCTGCAGCTGGACGGCGTTGGAGCCGAGTACCGACTGGGTCTGTGGCCACTGACCCGGGGGCAGGACGTGCACGAACGGCTCGTCGGCATAGGCCTTGGCGTAGGCCGCGTGCGCGTCGTCGGCGCTGACCTCTGCGGCCAACGGTGCCGAGCAGGTCGCGAGAATTCCTCGCGACATCGGCACCAGCATCGGGGTGAAGCTCACCCGCACCCGCTGGTCTGTGAGCGCGGCGAGGTTCTGGGTGATCTCGGGGGTGTGCCGGTGCACTCCCCCGACGCCGTAGGCGCTCGCATTGCCCATCACCTCGCTGCCGAGCAGGTGGGTCTTGGCGGCCTTGCCCGCACCGCTGGTGCCCGAGGCGGCGACCACGACGACGTCGGGCGTGATCAGGCCGGCGGCGACCGCGGGCGCGAGGGCGAGTGAGGACACGGTGGGGTAGCAGCCGGGGACGGCGATCCGGGCGGCACCGCGAAGCGCGTCGCGGAGCCCGGGAAGCTCGGGGAGCCCGTAGGCCCAGGTGCCCGCGTGCGGGCTGCCGTAGAACGACTCCCACTCCGCGGCGTCCTCGAGCCGGAAGTCCGCACCGCAGTCGATGATCACGACGTCCTCGCCGAGTGCGTGCGCGATCGCCCCCGACTGGCCGTGCGGCAGCGCGAGCACCACGACGTCGTGGCCGGCGAGGGTCTCGGCGGTGGTGGGCTCCAGCACCCTGTCGGCGAGCGGGAGCAGGTGCGGCTGGAGCGTGCCCAGGACCTCGCCGGCGTTGGAGCCGCCGGTGAGCGCGCCGATCTCCACCCCGGGATGACCGAGAAGAAGCCGCAACACCTCCCCGCCGGCGTAGCCGCTGGCGCCGGCCACCGCCACGCGGGTCTTCGTCGTCATGTGCATGATCATACATGTCTCTGAATGTTCATGCAGGGCGGTGTCCACTTGTTACGGTCGGTAACAAGCCGACCGGGTCGCCGCCGCCCCCCAACCTATGCACCTATGCAGAACCTATGCAGAACCCACCTACGGGTCCAGAATGCGGGTGCGCGGTGGGGGTGGCGGCGCCTAGGTTCCGACCATGACGCGACTGGACCACGCGACCTACCTCGATCATCTCCGTGCCGACTCGGCGCGGCTGCGCGAGGCGCTGACGACGGCCGACCCGGACGCACCCGTGCCGGCCTGCCCCGGCTGGACCGCCGCCGACCTGCTCTGGCACCACGCCGAGGTGCTCTGGTTCTGGAACGAGGTGATCTCGCGCAGGCCCGGCGGGCCACCCGAGGACGGCCGCCGAGAGCGGGCCGGGAGTCTGGCCGGTCTCGTGGAGCAGCACGCCGAGAGCGCCGCGGCCCTCGTCGCGACGCTGGAGCAGGCCGACCCTGCAGAACCCGCGTGGAGCTGGGCCCCGGAGCAGACGGTCGGCTTCACCTTCCGGCGCCAGGCCCACGAGGCGCTGATCCACCGGCTCGACGCCGAGCAGACCGTCGACGTCGAGTCGGTCCTGGATCCGGTCCTGGCTGCCGACGGCGTCGCGGAGCTCCTCGAGGTGATGTACGGCGGCGAGCCGCCCGCGTGGGCACGGATCGAGGCGGCCGACCACCACGTCCGGATCGACCTCACCGATACCGGCACCAGCCTCTGGGCCCAGCCGTGCACGCTGCTCGGCACCCACCCGGAGACCGGTCGGGTCTACGACGGACCGCACGTGCTGCTGGTCGGTGATCCGGGCGGCGCTCCCGATGCGGTCATCACCGGCCGCGCCTGCGACCTCGACGCCTGGCTGTGGAAGCGGCGGGACCGCGAGGGCATCGCACTCGAGGGCGACCCGCTCGCCCTGGAGAGATTCGAGGCCGCGGTGAGTCCTGACCTGGATTGATCCGGCATGGCGGTTTCGCACGTAGGGTCTGCGGGCAGGTCCAGCCCACACCCTCGCCGTCCAGGAGTCATCAATGTGCCGCGCCCTCACCGCCGTTCTCGCCCTCACCCTTGCAACCTTCACTCTCACCGCGACCGGCACCGGGGCCGCCACGGCCGAGGACGCCCCGACCCTGGGCCGCATCGACCGCGACGGCCCGCCGATCGCGGCGCGCTCCATCCATCGTGATCGCGTGGGCGACGCCGGATCGCAGTACGACACCCACCAGATCGTGCTCTACCCCGCCTACCGGGGCTGGGTGGCCGTCCAGGCCTACAGCAACACCTACGACGTCGGCCCGAAGTTCAACGGCATGGACATCAGCTACGACACCAAGGGCGGCCGAGCCGCCGACTACCGGCTGATCTGGGACTTCCGCAACGACGGCGACGGCCACCAGCGCTTCGTCCTGCTGCGGGTCAACGGATCCGACGCGATCAGCCGGGTCAACTGCCCCTCGCTGACCGGCAAGGGGCGGCCGCGGATCAACGCGATCGAGGTCCTGGTGCCCCGCAACTGCATGCGCATCCGCAAGAAGGTCGGCGTGCAGGTGCAGACCTGGGACTACACCCGCTACCGCAAGGGCAACCCGGTGCGCGGGTACCGCGACAAGGCCCCGAACCGCGGCTGGCTGCGCTGAGCCTGCCGGAGGGATCCCGAGCCGCTTGCTCGACCTCCGACGCCGGAGCTCAGCCTGGATTCAGCGCTGGGACGCGCCGGTGCGTTCGACCGCGACGGCGACCGCGGCGTCACGTGCGGCACCGGTCTCCTCTTCGGTGAGGGTCCGGTCGGGCGCGCGGAAGCGCAGCGCGAAGGCCAGCGAGCGGCGTCCGGCTCCGATCTGGTCACCGGTGTAGACGTCGAAGAGCCGGATCGACTCCAGCAGGTCGCCGGCACCGGTGCGCAGGGCGTCCTCGACGTCGGCAACGGTGACCGAGTCGTCGACGACGAGTGCGACGTCCTCCTTGGCCAGCGGGTAGGAGGAGAACTCGGGTGCGCCGGCGGTCTCGGGCGTGCGCGCCATCAGCGCGTCGAGGTCGATCTCCAGCGCGGCGCTGCGGGCCGGGAGCCCGAAGGCGGTGCACACGGCGGGATGCAGCTCGCCAGCATGTCCGATCGGGTCGCCGTCGGCGAGGATCTCCGCATACCGCCCGGGATGCCAGGGGGCGTGGGTGGCCGCGCGCGTCTCGATCGCGACGCCGAGCTCGACGCCGAGGCGACGAACCAGGGCGATCGGGTCGGCCCACGTCGTCTCGCGCCCAGCGCCCCACCAGCCGGCCCGCTCCTGCTCGCCGGTGAGGACCGCGGCCAGGTGCAGCGGCTGGTCCGGGAGCGCGGCGAACAGGGCCGCCAGCTCGGCGTCGCTCGGCCGGTCGTCGACGCCGTAGATCGGTGCCCCCACGGCGCCGTCGGCGGCGGGGAAGGCGACGGTGCCGGTCTCGAACAGGGCGGCGCCGCTCGCACCGCGGCCGAGGTTGCGACCCGCGGCCTTGAGTAGCCCCGGCAGGAGCGTGGTCGTGTAGCCGGGCTCCTCGCTCGACAACGGGTTGGCCAGGAGCACGGTCTGCCGGCGCGGGTCGTCGGCGGGCAGCCCGAGCTGGTCGAAGGCGGCCTGGCCGACGAACGGGAAGCTGATCACCTCCACGCATCCGGCCCCGGCCAGGGCGCGACCGACGCGACGCCGCAGCTGCTGCTCGCGGGTGAGGCCCCGGCCGGCGCCGGGCGTGGGCAGCACGGAGGGGACCTGGTCGTAGCCGACCACGCGGGCGACCTCCTCGACGAGGTCGTAGGGGTCGGTGAGGTCGGGTCGCCACGGTGGCGGCAGGACACGCAGGACCTGGTCGTGCGGATCGCCGTCGACCTCGGTCGGCTCGACGGCGCAGCCCACTGCGCGCAGGTCGGCGATCGTCGTCTCGGGCGAGATGCTCATCCCGCTGATCCGCTCGGGCAGGTCGGCGGCGATCTCGATCACCGCCGGAACCGGCGGCTCCCCCACGACGGTGACGCCGGCGGAGACCGCTCCGCCGCCGTAGGTGGTCAGCAGCTCGACCACCCGGTCGGCCGCCGCCTCGGTGACCATCGGGTCGACACCGCGCTCGTTGCGCTTGCCGGCCTCGGAGGTGATCTTGTGACGTCGTCCGGTGCGGAACATCGAGACCGCGTCCCAGTGGGCGGCCTCCACGAGCACCCGCGTGGTGGACGCCGAGATCTCGGTGTCCTCGCCCCCCATCACCCCGCCGAGGCCGATGATGCCGGAGTCGTCGACAACCACGAGATCCTCCGGCGAGAGGGCGCGGTCCGTGCCGTCGAGGGTGGTCAGCCGCTCCCCCGCCCGGGCGCGCCGGACGCCGATCGCGCCGGTGAGCTTGTCGGCGTCGTAGGCGTGGATCGGGCGGCCGATCTCGAGCATCACGTAGTTGGTGACGTCGACCGCCAGTGAGATCGGGCGCATCCCCGCCTGGACGAGCCGGCGGGCCATCCAGTCCGGCGACGGCGCGGTGGGGTCGAAGCCCTCGACGAGCCGGGCGACGAACAGCGGACAGCCCTCGGCGTCGTCGATCACCACCGGGTAGCCGGCGTCGTTGGCGGCCGGGACCGCGCGAGCCGCCGGGTCGTCGAAGTCGGCGTCGTAGGCCAGCGCGGCCTCCCGGGCGACCCCGCGCAGGCTCAGGGCGTACGCGCGGTCGGGGTTGATCTCGAACTCGATGACGTCGTCGTCGAGGCCGAGCACGTCGAAGGCGTCCTGGCCGGGCTCGCCGGCGTCGGGCGGCAGCACGATGATGCCGTCGTGGTCCTCGCCGAGGCCGAGCTCGCGGGCCGAGCAGATCATGCCTGCGGAGACGTGCCCGTAGGTCTTGCGCGCGGAGATCTCGAAGCCGCCGGGAAGCACGCCGCCCGGGAGCACGACCACGACGAGGTCGCCGACGTCGAAGTTGTGGGCGCCGCAGACGATGCCCTGCGGCTCGCCCGTGCCATTGGCGTCACCGACGTCGACGGTGCACCAGTTGATCGTCTTGCCGTTCTTCTGCGGCTCGGGCTCGCGGGTGAGCACCCGGCCGACGACCAGCGGGCCGGTGATCTGGTCGCCCGGCGCCTCGATCGCCTCGAGCTTCAGGCCGAGCGCGGTCAGGCGCGCGGCGAGCTGCTCGGTGCTGATCTCGGCGGGCAGGTCGACGTACTCGCGGATCCAGGAGACAGGAGCTTTCACAGGTCACTTCCGAACGCGGTGGTGAAACGGAGATCGCCCTCGAAGAGGTCGCGCAGGTCCTCGATGCCGTGGCGGAACATCAGGGTGCGGTCGATGCCCATGCCGAAGGCGAAGCCGGAGTAGCGCTCGCTGTCGACGCCACAGGCGCGCAGCACGCGGGGGTTCACGACCCCGCAGCCGCCCCACTCGATCCAGCCCTCGCCGCGACAGGTGCGGCAGGTCTCGGAGTCGACGCCACGGCACACGAAGCACACCAGGTCGACCTCGGCCGACGGCTCGGTGAAGGGGAAGTACGACGGACGGAAGCGGGTGACGATGCCCTCGCCGAACATCGCGGTGGCGAAGTGGTCGAGGGTCCCCTTGAGGTGCGCCAGCGTCAGGCCCTCGTCGATCGCCAGCCCCTCGACCTGGTGGAACATCGGGCTGTGCGTGGCATCGAACGGATCGGTGCGGAACACCCTGCCCGGGCACACGACATAGATCGGCGGTGTGCGGGAGAGCATCGTGCGTGCCTGCACCGGGGAGGTGTGGGTGCGCAGCACGACACCGTTCTCCGGCGGATCGGTCCAGAACGTGTCCTGCATGGTGCGCGCCGGGTGGTCCGGGCCCAGGTTCAAAGCATCGAAGTTGAGCCACTCGGCCTCGATCACCGGACCTTCGGCGATCTCCCAGCCCATCGCGACGAAGATGTCGGCGATCAGCTCCGCGCCCGTGGTCAGCGGATGCCGCGCGCCTACGGGCAGGCGGTCGGTCGGCATCGTGACGTCGACGGTCTCCTCGGCCAGCATCCGCTCCTCGTGCTCGGCCTCGAGGACGGCGGTGCGCGCGGCGAGCGCCTGGTTGACCGCGCCACGCGCCTGTCCGACCCGGCGTCCGGCGTCCTTGCGGGCGGCGGGCGGCAGGGCTCCGATCTCACGATTGGCGAGGGCGAGCGGTGAGCGGTCGCCGGCGTGGTCGATCCGCACCTGCTTGAGCGCGGCCAGATCGGCCGCCGCGTCGATCGCGGCGAGCGCCGCATCGCGCGCCGCCTCGACCTCGTCGGGGTTCAAGGTGCTGACCTCCACGGGGTCGTAGTCGGTATTGGGTCCGGACATGGTGGTGAGTCTAGGAACGCGACCCCGTCGCCTGCGAACCGGTTACCCGCGCGGACCGTACCGTGGCGGGGTGCGCCTGCTCACGCAGCTCCTGCGGTTCGCCTGGATCGAGGCGCAGTCGTGCCTGTTCGCGGTGGCACTCTTCGCCGGGCTCCTGGTCGCCTACGTCGTCCCGCTGCCGATCGCCCGCTACGACGCCCTCCTGGTGTGGTGTGTGGCGCTGACGCTGGCGTTCTGGGCCATCGGCTTCGAGACCTGGCGTGAGGTGCTGGTGATCCTTGCGTTCCACCTGATCGGGCTGGCGCTCGAGCTGTTCAAGGTGCACGTCGGGTCGTGGTCCTATCCCGAGGACGCCGTCACGATGGTCTGGGGAGTGCCGCTGTTCTCCGGGTTCATGTACGCGGCGGTCGGCTCCTACGTCTGTCAGGCGTGGCGGCGCTTCGACCTGCGGGTCAGCGACTTCGACGCGCTGGCTACCAGCGTCGTCGCGGTCGCCGTTTATGCGAACTTCTTCACCCACCACTGGCTCCCGGACCTGCGGCTCCCGATCGCGATCCTCGGCGTGTGGGTGCTGCGCCGCACCTGGGTGCACTTCACCGTGGGCGATGCGAGGTATCGGATGCCGCTGGCTCTCTCGTTCGCGCTGATCGGAGTGTTCTTGTGGATCGCGGAGAACCTGGCGACCTATCTGAACGCGTGGAAGTACCCGGGGCAGCTCGAGGTATGGGAGATCGTGCACACCTCGAAGATCGGATCCTGGGCCCTTCTGGTCACCATGAGCTTCGTCCTGGTCGCCGCCGTCAAACGATGGGAGGGCCAGCTGCACACGGTGGTGCACCAGCCGGCGACCACTCGGCCGTCGGTACGGTCCCGTGCCGCCGTACCGCCCCTTCCGCCCGGCTGACCAGATCGGCGCGGAGGTCGGCAGGCGCGAGCAGCTCGACGTCGCCGCCATGGCTGAGGATCAGCCCGAGTGCCATCGGCCGTGCCCGCAGCACCAGGCGCAGACGAGCTCGCGGGTCGTGGTCTGGACCGTCGAGCTCGACGATCTCGGTGTCCGCGACGACCTGGAAGGACGCCAGGCGTCGAAAACCCGCCACCGCATCGGGCTCGACGGCGACCTCCACCTCCACCGAGTCCCCCACCTCGAGCGTTCGCCGGGTCTCCGCCCACTCGGCGGCCAGATCGAGATCGGCGGGCCGGCGTGCGGGTTCAGCGAGGACGACGGCGTCGCGGACGCGCGAGACCCGGTAGGTCCGGCGCGCGCCTCGGTGGGCGGCCAGCAGGTACCAGCGCCCGGCGTTCTCCACCAGGCCGTAGGGATCGACGGTGCGCGTGCCCTCGGTGCCGTCGGCGGCGGCGTAGCGCATCCGGATCCTCCTGCCGTCGGTGGCGGCCTCGCGAAGGACGGGCAGCACCGGCACCTGCTCGGCGGCGGCGAACCAGCGCCGCCGGTCGACCACCAGCACCGAGGCCAGCGCGTCGGCCTCCTCCATGGCGTCGGAGGGGGCGGTCGCCGCCAGCTTCGCCAGCGCGTTGCCGAGCTCGGGGCCGAGTCCGAGATCGCGCGCGTCCTCGCGGGACCCCCACAGGAACAGCGCCTGAGCCTCGCCCGTGGTCAGTCCGCTCGCGTCGCTGCGGTAGCCCGGAAGCAGCGAGCAGCCGCCGCCGCGGCCGCGCTGGAGGTAGACCGGGACGCCGGCGGACGACAGCGCCTCCATGTCGCGCAGCACGGTGCGCTCGGAGACCTCCAGCTCCTCGGCGAGCCGGGCTGCCGGCAGCCGACCGTGCCGCTGGAGCAGATGGAGGAGCCGCAGGAGGCGGTCGGCGCGCATCTTCGGATTCTCTCAAACAAACCTGACAGTTGATGTCAGGTATTGCGGGTGAGGCTGGAGCCATGACCACCGACACCGACCTTCAGCCCACACTCGCCCTGCTCGCCGCGGCCGCTCAGGCCGGAGCCCTGATCGACCGGGTCACCGAGGCCGACCTCGACCGGCCGACCCCGTGCGAGGGATGGACGCTGCGTGACCTGCTCGCCCACCTCGTCGCCGTGGCCGATCGCGTCCCGCACATGCTCCGCGGCGGACACCCCTTCGACCTGCCCTCGCAGACCTACGTGACCGACAACGCCTGGAGCGAGGCCTGGGCCGCACGCCAGCCGGAGTTCGCCGCCGCCGTCACCGAGGACGGCCTGCTCGAACGCACCGTCCAGCACCCGGCCGGCCCGATGCCGGCGCCCGGCGCGATCCTCGGCTATGCCAGCGAGCTGTGCACCCACGCCTGGGACGTCGCCGCGACCCTCGGCGACACCTCCGGCCTCGACGACGACCTGGCCGCCCCGCTGCTCGACGGCGTCCGCCGCTTCCTCCCGGCCGAGATCCGCGAGTCGCCCGACATCCCGTTCGCAGCGGTCGTCGACGTACCCGAGGACGCGCCGGCGACCGAGCGGCTCGTGGCCTGGTACGGCCGTGATCCGCGGTGGGCACCGGCTCGAGTCTGAACCGCCCGCGGTGCGGCGCCGAGGGCCTGCGCAGCGCGTCGCGCCGGGGCGTCCGGCGTCCGCGACCCGACGACTGGGCGGCCCATCCATGAACCTGGGGGCCGGGATATCGGCCCCCAAGTTCAGGTTTCCCCGGTCGACCGGGGAAATCCCGGACCCGGGGCGACCGGCCAGGTGCACACCAGGAGCGCACCACCGCCGGGGGCATCGCTCACCGTGATCGTGCCCTCGTGGGCACGCACGAGGGCGTTGACGATGTAGAGGCCGAGGCCGGAGCCGCCGCCGGTGTCGGTCCAGAACTTGGTGAACACGCGGCGGCGCAGGTCGGGCGGGATCCCCTCGCCCTCGTCGGCGACGGCGATCCGCAGGGCCCCGGCGCCGGCGGTGGGCTCGACGTCGACCCGGACGTCGCCCGCACCGTGGCGCACCGCGTTCTCGATCAGGTTCGTCACGACCTGGATCAGCTTGTCGGGGTCCGCGAGGGCAGGCGGGAGGTCCGGGGCGACGGCGAGCCGGACCGTCCGCGTCGTCCCTGCCGCCACCGACTCGACGGCGCGGGCGACCAGCTCGCCCGCATCCACCGGTCGCGGATGGATCTGGAGCCGCCCGGTGTCGATGCGGGCGACGTCGAGGAGCTCGGCGATCAGCCGGCTCAGCCGGTCGGCGTCGGCGGCGACGGTGGTGAGCATCAGCTTGCGCTGGTCGTCGTCGAGCCGGTCCCAGCGACTCAGCAGGGCCTGCACGAAGCCACGGACGCCGGTGAGCGGCGAGCGCAGCTCGTGGGCGACGGTGGCGACCAGGTCGGAGCGCTCCCGGTCCAGGCGGGCGCGGCCACGGCCCGAACGCAGGGTGATCGTCACCGAGGTGATCTCGCCCAGCGGCGCGGCCCGCACGATCCGGGCCGACACGAGCACCTCGGTGCCGTCGGGCAGCAGCCACGACTGCTCCGGGACGCCGGTGCGCGTGCGCAGCCCTTCGAAGGGCCGGTTGAGCTCGACCCAGTCGTGAGCGTCACTCCCGGTCAGACGCAGTACCTCCGCGAGAGGTCGGCCGGGCCCCCGCGCGCCGTCCAGGTCCAGCATCGAGGCGGCGAGCCTCGAGACGAGTGTGACGACGCCCTGACCGTCGGCCACCACCACGCCGTCGGGCAGCGAGTCGGCCAGTTCCTGCGCGGTCACCGACTCAGGCTCCCAGAGTCCTGCTCACCTCGGCCACCACCACGGGGAGTGCGGCGAAGGCCTCGTCGGCGCTCATCAGATCGGCCGACGCGCCGAGGCCGATCTGCACACCGTCGACGACATAGCCCACCTGGATCCGGTCGCCACCGCGGACGGCGATCACCGCCTCGGGGTCCAGTCCCTCCGCGGAGCCTTCGAGAACCTCCGGCGGGTCCTCGATCCCGGCCAGCTGCGCGGCCAGGTCGCCGGCGTCCTGGTCGGTGGTCCCGACGCTGACGTCGAACTGCGCCTCGCCGTCGAGCAGCGCCGTGCAGGTCAGGAGCTCCCGCTCGGGCGGACCGACCAGGTACGCCTGGCCGACGTCGACCGGATCCTCGATGCCGACCGCCGCGGCGATGGCGGTCACCGCCTCGTCGTCGAAGGCGAAGCACGGGGGACGAGCCCCGTTGGAGTAGTCGGTCGACCGGTCGAGGCCGAGAGTGTCGTACGCCCTGGCCGCCTGGGTCTCGAAGGAGCTCCTGATCGTCTCGGTCGGGACGTCCTGGGTGGGCGCGTCGACCTGGGTCCCTCCGTCGCTGCCGGTGCTTCCGCAGCCGGCGCGGAGGATCGCTGCCGCCAGAGCGACCGCAGAAGGGGCGACTCGGATGCTGGCTCGGCGTGGCATGCCCGAGACCTTACGACTCGGTCGCGCGGCCCTTCGGCCCACCGGCCAGGTGGCGCGCGGACTCATAGAGGCACAGCGCCGCGGCCGTGGAGAGGTTCAGGCTCTCCGCGCGGCCGTGGATCGGGATCCGGACCCGGTGATCGGCCAGCGCGGCCAGGTCCTCGGGCAGGCCCCACGCCTCGTTCCCGAACAACCAGGCGGTCGGCTGCCCCAGGACCTCGGCGGCGGCGGGGTCGTGCAGATCGAGCTCGCCGGCGCCGTCGGCGGCCAGGACGACGAGGCCGGCCGCCTGCGCGGCGCGGACCGCAGCGGCGGGGTCGGGCTCGACGGCCACCGGCAGGTGGAACGCGCTGCCGACGCTGGCGCGCAGGGTCTTGGGGTTGTAGAGGTCGACGGAGTGCCCGGCCAGCACGACGGCGTCGGCACCCGCGGCGTCGGCGGTGCGGACCACGGTGCCGGCGTTGCCGGGGTCGCGCACGTCGGCGCAGATCGCGAGCAGGCTCGGAACGGGTGCGGAGAGGAGATGCTCCAGCGGCCGGTCGGTGAAGCGGCAGACGGCGACCACCCCGGCCGGGGTGACCGCGTCGCTCAGCGAGGCGAGTGCCCGGTCGTCCACAAGGGTGACCGGCACCTGCTCGACGGCCCCATCGGTGGCGGTGGCGGGCAGTAGGCCGGCGCCTTCCGGCGTCGCGAAGATCTCCACGACGCAGCCCGGCACGCCGAGCGCACCCTCGACCGCCTTCGGGCCGTCGGCAAGGAACAGCCGCCGCTCGGTGCGTACCGAACGGCGGCTGAGCTTCCTGGCCTCCTTGACCCGGGCGTTGCCCGAGGTCAGCAGGTCAGGGTTCGAGCTGGAGCTCAGGCCGAGACCTTGGGCGCGTTGACGTCCTCGGGGAGGGCGGCCTTGGCGGTCTCGACGAGCGAGTTGAACGCGGCGACGTCGTTGACGGCGAGGTCGGCGAGGATCTTGCGGTCGACCTCGACACCGGCCAGGTTCAGGCCCTGGATGAACCGGTTGTAGGTGAGGCCCTGCGCGCGGGCGGCGGCGTTGATCCGCTGGATCCAGAGGCGACGGAAGTTGCCCTTGTTCTTCTTGCGGTCGTTGTAGCTGTAGACCAGCGAGTGGGTGACCTGCTCCTTGGCCTTGCGGTACAGGCGCGAACGCTGTCCGCGGTAGCCGCTGGCGCGCTCGAGGGTGACCCGACGCTTCTTGTGGGCGTTCACTGCGCGCTTGACGCGTGCCATCTTGTTGTCTCCTTGCTCAGAATGCTCGGTGCCGGTTAGCGGCGGATGAGGGGCTGGCAGTCGCAGCCGGGGGTGGCCAGACTCAGATGCCGAGCATCTTCTTGGCGCGCTTGGTGTCGGCCTTGGCGACCTCGACCGTGCCGGTCATCCGGCGGGTGACCTTGGAGGGCTTCTTCTCCAGGTTGTGGCGCTTGCCGGCCTTCTCCCGCAGGATCTTGCCCGAGCCGGTGACGCGGAAGCGCTTCCCGGCGCCGCTGTGGCTCTTGTTCTTCGGCATGACTGTCTCTCCTCTTGGGTGGTGCGTGCGTACTGCGTCGTCACGCGGGATCGCGAGCGATCCCGGCGGGATCTCAGGCCTCGATCTCGGGATCAAGGTTCTCGGAGCGACCACGCTCCTTCTTCTTGGCCACGGGGCCGGCCGCGTGCGCGGCGTCGCGCTCGGCCTGCTCCTCGGCCTTGTTGGCCGCGCGAGCGGCCTCCTTCTCGGCCTTCTGCGCGGCGTGGTCGGCCTTGGCCTCGGCCTTCTTCTTGTGCGGACCGAGGACCATGATCATGTTGCGGCCGTCCTGCTTGGGCGCCGACTCGACGAAGCCGAGCTCGGTGACGTCCTCGGCGAGGCGCTGGAGCAGCCGGAAGCCCAGCTCGGGGCGGTGCTGCTCACGTCCGCGGAACATGATGGTGATCTTGACCTTGTCGCCGGCCTTGAGGAACCGGACGACGTGGCCCTTCTTGGTCTCGTAGTCGTGGGCGTCGATCTTGGGACGAAGCTTCATCTCCTTGATGATCACGTTCGTCTGGTTGCGGCGCGCCTCACGGGCCTTCTGGGCGTTCTCGTACTTGAACTTCCCGTAGTCCATGAGCTTGCAGACCGGCGGGCGCGCCATCGGGGCGATCTCGACGAGATCGAGGTCGGCCTCCTGGGCCAGGCGCAGCGCATCTGCCGTCGGCACGATGCCGACGGTCTCGCCGCTTGGCCCAACGAGACGGACTTCCTGGACGCGGATCCGGTCGTTGATGCGGAGCTCGGTGCTGATAGGTCCTCCAGTGGTTCAGACATCAGGTCATCAGGTGGTGCGGAGGCCCGGCGAGGCTGGGTAAAAGCAACGAAGGCTTCCGCTGGATTGAAATCAGCGGAAGCCAGTCAGGACCACCTGACCCCTGCTCGTCGCGCATGGCGTGCGCGAGTCGCGAGGCCGGAGCCTAAAGACCGGACCCGACGACCTGTGGTGCAGGGCGGTCGATGCGGGTGGGAGATGATCGAGCCTGGTCTCCGCTTGTAGATCGGCAGCCACCCGGGGGTGGCCGCTGATCGGTCAACACACGATCTTAGGGCACCATTCCCACTGCGCCCAATCCCGGCCACCCAATCCCGGCCACCCGATCCCGGTCGGGCAGGCCCGCGTCAGCCGGCCCTGGGATCGACCCAACCGAGATCCTCGCCGATGCGTACCAGGGTCCACCCGGCTGCGAGAGCGCGTAGGTGGTCGCCCTCGACGACCACCCGCACCGGTCCGGCGAGGTCGAGCACCAGTGCTGCGGCGTCCTCCTGCACGGCCGCGAGCGCGGCCGTACGAGCCGAGACCGGCACGGGCCGGGCCTCGGGATTCCACGTAGCGAGCGAATCGGTGCTCGAGAACGCGAGCAGGCCACGGCGTCCGCCCGCACTCTCGATCAGCACCGCAGCCATGTCGCTGGACTTGTCGTGCGCCAATCCCATGTCGTCGACCTCGACCTCGCCGAGCACCGCCACCACGGGAACGAGCAGGCGGGCGTCCTGCAACGCAGCCAGCACCGACCCGAACGTGGCCGGGTCGACCGAGTAGGCATCGATCGCCCGCGCCAGCGCCGCATCGACCTCGCCGGTGTCGTCGGGATAGGCGGGCGCGAGCAGGTCGCGGGGCGGCTTGGAGCCGGGCTCGGGGGAAGGGACCGTCACGAGGCCCGATCCTTCCACGGCCTCGGCCACGCTCGGGCCGCGCCATTCATGTCTAAGACGAGTGTCTTACTTGATTTACATGCTCAGGTTGCGTAGACATGCCCCCCGTGACCACGAATCCGACCGCCCTGACCGGAGCGCCCCCGGGCACCGATCACGCGACCCTCCCCGAGCCGGGCCGGCCTCGCTCCGCGAACGGCTCACCACGCCGCGCGTCGAGCCCGAAACGGCCGCTGCGAGCGCTGCGCCTGCTGCGCCGATGGGTCTCTCCCGTCGCGATCATCGTCATCTGGGAGATCCTCAGCCGTACCGGCGTCCTCAGCGAGCGCACGATGGCAGCCCCGTCGACGATCTTCGCCGGCGCCGTAGAACTGGCGCGCGACGGAGTGCTCGGCTCGGCCACGCTGGCCTCGGTCCAGCGCGTGGCCGTCGGCTTCGCCATCGGCGCCTGCATCGGGCTCGTGCTGGCCGTGATCGCCGGGCTGAACCGCGTCGGGGAAGACGCGATCGACCCACCGATGCAGATGCTGCGCACGCTGCCGCACTTCGGCCTCATCCCCCTGTTCATCATCTGGATGGGCATCGGCGAGGCGCCCAAACTCGCCCTGATCGCGATGGGAGTCTGCTTCCCGCTCTACCTCAACACCCTCGCCGGAATCAGGGGGGTGGACCGCAAGGCGATCGAGGCCGCGCGGTCGATGAACCTCACCTGGTCTCAGCGGCTGCGCCACGTCGTCATCCCCGGCGCGCTGCCGCAGACGCTCGTCGGGCTGCGCCAGAGCCTGGGGATCGCGTGGCTCTCGCTGATCGTCGCCGAGACCGTCAGTGCCAGCAACGGTCTCGGCTACATGATCAACCGAGCCCGCGAGTTCGGCCAGACCGACGTGATCGTCGTCGGCCTGGCCGTCTACAGCCTCCTCGGTCTCGCGACCGACGGAATCGTCCGCTACCTGGAAGGCAGGGCTCTCGCATGGCGCGTCTGACCCGCACCCCCACCTCCACTCCCGTCACCGCTCCCACAGCCCCCACGACCGGGCGCCGCGGCGGCAGACAGCTACCCGCCGAGGACACCGCGTCCCTCCCGATCGCCAGCGTGCGCGCGCACAGCCGTGCCTTCGGGGCCCATCAGGTCCTGCGCTCGGTCGACCTCGATATCGCCCCGGGCGAGTTCGTCGCCCTGCTCGGGCGCAGTGGCTGCGGCAAGTCCACCCTGCTGCGCAGCCTGGCCCGGCTCGACAAGGTGCCGGCAGGCGAGGTCGAGATCCGGGGCCGCACGGCGGTCGCCTTCCAGGAGCCACGGCTGCTGCCGTGGCGCCGGGTCCGCGAGAACGTGGCGCTCGCGCTGCTCAACACCGATCTCCGCGCCGAGCGCTACGCCCGCGCCGAGGAGACGCTGGGCGAGGTGAGCCTCGAGGAGAAGCTCGACGCGTGGCCCCTGGAGCTGTCCGGCGGCCAGGCCCAGCGGGTCTCCTTGGCCCGGGCCCTGGTAAGCAACCCCGACCTGCTGCTCCTCGACGAGCCGTTCAGCGCTCTCGACGCGCTGACCCGGATCGAGATGCACCAGATGGTCATCGACCTGTGGCGCCGTCACTCGATGGCCGTGCTCATCGTGACCCACGACGTCGACGAGGCACTCGCCCTGGCAGACCGCGTCCTCGTCCTGGACCAGGGCCGGATGGCACACACCTGGCACATCGAGTCGCGGCGCGACGACCGGTCGCCCTCGAACCCCGAGATCGCCGGCATCCGCGCCGAGCTGCTCCACGCGCTCGGCGTACAGCCGACTCCTCCGAACCCGAACCGCATCCCGATCACCAAGCAAGGGGCAGCATGAACATCCGAATCCCCGGTACCCATCGGCGCCGCGCGCGCCTTGCCACCGCGCTCGCCGCTGGCCTGCTCGGCGTCGCCGCGCTCGCCGGATGCGGTGGAGACGCGACCGGCAACGAGGAGGCCGTCCGCGACGACGGCTCGGTCGACCTGAGCAAGGTCACCCTCATCGTCGGCGACCAGAAGGGCGGCTCGAAGGCCCTCCTGACCGCCGCCGGGCTCCTCGACGACATCGACTACGACATCGAGTGGAAGGAGTTCACCTCCGGCCCACCCCTCCTGGAGGCGATGAACTCGGGCGCCATCCACGTCGGCGGCGTCGGGAACACCCCGCCGCTGTTCGCCGCCGCCGGCAGTGAGTTCAAGGTCGTCCAGGCCGCCACCTACGGCGGTGTCGGCGACGCCATCGTGGTGCCGCCCGGCTCCGACATCACCGACGTCTCCCAGCTCGAAGGGAAGACGATCGCGGTCGCCGAGGGCAGCTCGGCCAACTACAACCTCCTGGCCCAGCTCACCGAGGCAGGCATCTCGTACAAGGACGTGCAGATCAAGAACCTCCAGCCCGCCGACGCGCTGTCCGCCTTCTCGGGTGGTCACGTGGACGCCTGGGCCATCTGGGAGCCGTACACCTCCCAGGCCGAGAAGGACGCCGGCGCGGTGGTGATCGCGACCGGTGAGACACTCGCCAACGGCTACACCTTCCAGGTCGCGTCGAACCCGGCGCTCGAGGATCCGGCCACCACCGCAGCCCTCGAGGACTACCTGGCTCGCATCACGCAGGCCCAGCTGTGGAGCGCCGAGCACAAGGAGGAGTGGGCCAAGGTCTGGTCGGAGGAGACCGGCCTCGCCGAGGACATCACCTTGGCTGCTGTCACCAAGCGCAATATCGAGACCGTCCCCGTCGCCGACACCGTGGACTCCGAGCAGGAGATGGCCGACACCTTCACCGAGAACGGCCTCATCCCCGAGGAGCTGGACGTCTCGGACTGGTTCACCGACCAGTTCGACGGCGTCACCCAGGAGGCGGCCCAGTGATCGACCTGCATTGGTTCCTCCCGACCTCCGGCGACAGCCGCTCGCTGCTCGGCGCCGGCCAAGGCGTGGCCCACGACGATGTCGGCCTGGCCCAGACGGTGGCCTCCGGCTTCCGACCGCCCACGATCGACTACCTCGCCGACGTCGCTCGCACAGCGGAGAGGCTGGGATTCACCGGCGTCCTGACCCCCACCGGCACCTGGTGCGAGGACGCGTGGCTGGTCACCGCCGCACTGGTGCGCGAGACGTCCACCCTGAGGTTCCTGGTCGCGTTCCGGCCCGGGGTCATCAACCCGGTGCTGGCCGCACAGATGGCAGCCGCCTACCAGCGCCTCTCGGGTGGTCGGCTGATGCTGAACGTGGTCACCGGCGGCGAGCCGCGCGAGCAGGCCAGATTCGGCGACACCGACTCCAAGCAGGAGCGCTACCGTCGCACCGGGGAGTTCCTCGACGTCGTCCGCGGTACGTGGACCCAGGCTCCGTTCGACTACGAGGGTCGCCACTTCACGGCCCAGGGCGCGATGGTGGCCGGTGGCATCGACCCGGTCCCGGACATCTACTTCGGAGGCTCCTCGGAGCCGGCCGGCGCGGTGGCGGCCCGGGGCGCCGACGTGTATCTCACGTGGGGCGAGCCCCCCGAGCAGGTCGCGGAGAAGATCGCCTGGATGCGCGGCCTCGCCGCAGCCGAGGGCCGCCGACTCCGTTTCGGGCTGCGCGTCCACACCCTCTCGCGAGACACGCACGAGGAGGCGTGGCGCCATGCCCAGTGGCTGCTCGACGGCCTCGACCCGCGGGTGGTGGCCGGTGCCCAGGAGGCGCTGCGCGCCAGCGAGTCGACCGGTCAGCAACGGATGCTCGCACTGCGCGAGCGCGCCGACGCGACGACCTACACCGATGCTCGTCAACTCGAGGTGCACCCCGGTCTCTGGTCCGGAGTCGGCCTGGTGCGCGGCGGCGCGGGGACCTCGCTGGTCGGAAGCCATGAGGAGGTCGCGGACCTGATCGAGCAGTATCACCGGATCGGGATCGAGGAGTTCATCCTCTCCGGCTATCCACATATCGAGGAGGCCTACTGGTTCGCCGAGGGCGTCATGCCGGTGCTGCGGCGTCGCGGCCTGCTCGGGGAGGGCCGGCCCGCGGACCGTCACGCGCAGCCGCTCGGTGCCTGAGGGGCTCGCGAGCCGTCGCGGCCACCTCCTCGATGCCACACCCTGTGACACGCTGGGGGCATGGACGACGTGAGCTACGGCGTACTGGCCCTGGCGCTGACCCTGGTGTTCGGCACCGCGACCTGGTTCGCCTACCAGAAGCGCGGCCTGGGCGCGGGGCTCAAGGGGGCGGGCATCACGCTGCTCCCCCTGGCGGCCTACCTGACCAAGACGCTGGAGATGTTCACCAGGGTCGGCGACGCGATCAAGGACTGGGCCGTGCGCCTGGTGTTCAGCCCCGTGGTGTGGGTCGGGATCGTGGTGGCCGGCATCGCCGTCCTGCTCTACGGCGCCGGGCGGGTCGTCGACCGTCGTTCCGCGGGCGCACAGCCCGCGGCACGCCCGAGCCGTCGCGAACGACGGGGCGCTCCGGCCGCCCAGAACCCGGGGGCGCTGCCGCCGCCGGGCACACCCGACCGTGGCGCGGTGATCGACGAGGACCTCGCCGACATCGAGGCGATCCTCAAGAACCGAGGAATCAGCTGACCGCGACCGTCTCCCCCCACGAGGCGGTCGACCTCGTGCTCGACCTGCTCGCCGCCCGGCCGGCGAGCCTGGGGACCGGACGTCTCGTGTGCATCGACGGTCCCGGCGGGTCCGGCAAGACGTCCCTGGCCGCCGACCTGCGCCGCGCCACCGGGGCGCCCGTCGTCCACATGGACGACCTGTACGACGGGTGGGACGGCCTCGACGAGGTCGACGACGCACTGGGCCCGCTGCTGACTCCGCTGGCCCGGGGCCGCTCGGGTCACTACCGGCGCTACGACTGGCACCGGGCCGCCTTCGCCGAGCAGGTGGCCGTGCCGCCCTCCGATCTGCTCCTGGTCGAGGGGGTCGGCTCCGGCGCTCCGGCGTTCGCCGACCTGATCACCGTGCTGGTGTGGGTGGAGGCGCGCCACGACGTCCGGCTGCAGCGCGGGCTCGCCCGGGACGGCGAGCACCTGCGCGACCAGTGGCTGCGCTGGCAGGCCGCCGAACGCCGTCACTTCGCCACGCGGCGCACCCGCGAGCGCGCCGACGTGGTGGTGGACGGCGAGGCCGCGATCGGGTAAGCAGAGAGGCCCATGTCGACCTCGGGAGGCTCCTTCATGACCAGCGCTCCAGCCTTGCGCCTGTCCGTCGCGCTCGGGACCGTGGCGGTCCTCGGCGCCACGCTCGCCCCACCGGCGGGCGCGGGTGCGCCGACCCTCCAGCGGCCCGCTCCCCCGCCGTCCACCGACGGCTTCGACGTCACGCTGACCCGCTGGGACGGCGCCCGAGACTTCCGGCAGGGCGAGCTCGACGGACTGCGGGTCAAGGGCGGGCGGCTCGAGCTCGACCGGGTCAAGAACCTCTCCGAGGTGCCCTACGTCGACCCGTTCGCCGAGGGCGAGGGCGCCGGCCGCGTCTACGAGGCCGGCACCTGGACCTCCCCGGTGGTGCCACTGGGCTACAGCGCCGACGAGGCGATCTCGTCCTGGAACGCCACCACGCCGACCGGCACCTGGGTCGAGACCTCCTTCCGCGGCAGGCACGCCGACGGCACCTGGACCAAGTGGTACGTGCTGGGGCGCTGGACCTCCGGCATGGACTTCGAGGCCGGCGACATTCACCGCACCTCGCTCGACGGCCAGCGCGACGGCGACGGGACGGTCTACACAGACACCTTCAGCAGCAAGACCGGCCGCGAGCCGGTGGCCTTCCAGTCGAGGGTCACCCTGCTGCGCCCGGTCGGCGCCCGCACCAAGCCGAGCCTCGACGCGCTCACCACCATGACCAGCGAGCTGGTGCCCGACGCCCCGCCGACCAGCGAGTTCACCCTCGGCCGCCACGTCGAGCTCCGGGTGCCGCGCTACTCCCAGAACATCCACCGCGGCGAGTATCCCGAGTTCGGGGGCGGCGGCCAGGTGTGGTGCTCGCCGACCTCGTCGTCGATGGTGATGCGGTACTGGGGGCGCAAGCACTCCCCCAGCGCCCGCGACGTCGCCGACATCGTGGCCCCCAACGGTGACCCACAGGTCGCCTACGCCGCCATGCACACGTGGGACTTCACCTACGAGGGCGCCGGCAACTGGCCGTTCAACGCCGCCTACGCCCACAGCTACGGCCTCGACTCGTTCGTCACCCGCCTGCGCTCGCTCGCCGAGGCCGAGAGGTTCATCGCCGCCGGGATCCCCGTGATCACCTCGCTGTCGTGGGACCTGGAGGAGATGCCCGAGGCGGGCTACGACACCGACGGCCATCTGATGGTGATCGTCGGCTTCACCGCCGACGGCGACCCGATCCTCAACGATCCGGCGTCCAGCAGCAACGACGCCGTGCGCCACGTCTACACCCGCGAGAACTTCGAGAAGGTCTGGCAGGGCTCGACCGGCGGCGTCTCCTACATCTACACCAAGCCCGGGACCCGGCTGCCGCGCAACCTGCCCGACGTCACGCCGAACTGGTAGGTCCGGACTAGGGCGTGGGCTCCGCGCGGTCGAGGATCGCGCGGAGCTGGCGGACCGCCCGCTTCGCGCGGGCGCCGTCGGATCCCTGGATGCCCATGGCCGAGACCGTGGTGCCGTCGGCCAGGTCGAGCACGACCCACGGAGCGCCCGGGTTCAGCCGGGCAGCCACGATCTCGGGCCACTCGTAGGTGCGCTTGCGGTAGCCGTTGACGACGACGAGCCCGTCCTCGCGCGCCTCGACCCGGCACCGGGCCAGCGCCCAGAGGCAGGCGATGCCCAACCCGAACATGCCGATCACCGTGCCGCGCTGCAGCGGAGTGACGGCATCGCGGGTGCGCTGGTCGAAGCCCACGAACCACAACAGTCCCCCGATCGCCAGCAGAGCGGCGACGGCGGCGATGCCGGCGATGCGTGGGCCCAGCGGACGCCAGGTCACCGGCAGCGTCACCGCCGGCTGCGCCGCGCCGCCCGGCTCAGAGGCGGCAGGCATGGATATCGGTGAGGAGGATGCCTCGGGCGCCGAGGTTGTAGAGATCGTCCATCAGTCGCTGCGAGCCGGCCCGCGGCACCATCGCCCGGACCGCGGACCAGCCCTCGCGACCCAGGGGCGCGATCGTCGGGCCCTCGATGCCGGGGGTGAGCTCGATGGCGGCCTCGAGGTCGGTGTCGGCGATGTCGTAGTCCATCATCACGTAGCTGCGGGCGACCAGGACGCCCTCGATCCGCCGACGGAAGATCTCGAAGGCGCTGTGCGGCCCGCCGTCCCGCGGGCCGCCGACCCGGGTGATGAGCACGGCCTCCGACTCCAGGATCGACTCGCCGAAGGTCTCGAGTCCGGCCTGCCGCAGCGTGGATCCGGTCTCGACGACGTCAGCGACGACATCGGCGACGCCGAGCTGGATGCTCGACTCCACCGCGCCGTCGAGCCGCACGACGGTGGCGTCGAGCCCGCGCTCCTCCAAGAACGTCCGCACGATGCCGACGTACGACGTGGCGATGCGGGTGCCGGCGAGGTCGGCGATCTCGGCGTAGCGGCCCCGCGGGCCGGCGAAGCGGAAGGTGCTGCGCCCGAAGCCGAGCGTCAGCGCCTCCTCGGCCTTCGCACCGGAGTCACGCAGTAGGTCGCGCCCGGTGATGCCGACGTCGAGGGTGCCTTCGCCGACGTACAGCGCGATGTCGCGTGGACGCAGGTAGAAGAACTCCACGCCATTGTCGGGGTCGGCCAGGGTGAGCTGCTTGGAGTCCTCGCGCTGCCGGTAGCCGGACTCGCGCAGGATGTCGGCGGCGGCGGTCGCCAACGAGCCCTTGTTCGGGATCGCGATCTTCAGGGTCTGGTGGGAGGTCTGGGCTGTCATCGTTCGGGTCTCGGTTCTTGCTCAGAGGTGGCGGTAGACGTCGTCGAGGTCGATGCCGGTCGCGATCATCAGCACCTGGGCGTGGTACAGCAGCTGGCTCAGCTCCTCGGCCGCGCGCTCCTTGCCCTCGTGCTCGGCCGCCATCCAGGACTCGGCGGCCTCCTCGACCAGCTTCTTGCCGATCGTATGGACACCGGCGTCGAGTGCCGCCACCGTGCCGGAGCCCTCCGGTCGGGTGCGCGCCTTCTCGGTCAGCTCTGCCCACAGCGCGTCGAACGTCTTCACGATGCCTCACCCTACGGTCCGCGACGCCCGCGACTCGCACCGTGGTCCATCCCCAAGACGCCGAGTCGGCGTTTGTGCTCAACACAAGTGCCGACTCGGCGATCAGTCCGAGAGGCCCCGCAGGAGCTGGGCGGTGCGGAGCGCGGCGGCGGTGGCCTCGTAGCCCTTGTCCTCCGAGGAGCCCTCGAGGCCGGCGCGGTCCAGGGCCTGCTGCTCGGTGTCGCAGGTCAGGACGCCGAAGCCGACCGGGACGGTGTGGTCGAGGGCGACGCGGCCCAGGCCGTCTGTGGCGGCATTGCAGACGTAGTCGAAGTGGGGGGTGCCGCCGCGGATCACGACGCCGAGCGCGATCACCGCGTCGTAGCCGCGCGCCGCGAGCGCGGAGGCGGCGACCGGCAGCTCGAAGGTGCCCGGCACTCGGACGATGGTCGGCGACTCGACCGAGTAGTCGGCCAGGGCGCGGTCGGCGCCGGCGAGCAGTCCGTCCATCACCGTCGTGTGCCAGCTGGCGGCGACGACGGCGACCTTGAGGTCGCCGCAGTCGACGGGCTCGTCGGTGGGTGCTCCGTGTCCGGACATCAGTCGGCTCCTCGGGTGTCGCTGGGCAGGTCGGGCTGCGGGTCGGCTTGCAGGTCGGGCAGGTGGTGGCCCATCCGGTCGCGCTTGGTGAGCAGGTAGGCGAGGTTGTGGTCGTTGGGGTGCGGGGTGAGCGGCACCCGCTCGTCGACGCCGATGCCGTACAGCTCGAGGTTCTCGACCTTGTCGGGGTTGTTCGTGAGCAGCCGGACCCGCTCGACCTTGAGGTCCTTGAGGATCTGCGTGGCGGTGCCGTAGTGGCGCGCGTCGGCCGGCAGCCCGAGGTCGAGGTTGGCATCGACGGTGTCGCGGCCGCCGTCTTGGAGCTGGTAGGCCTGCAGCTTCGCGACCAGGCCGATCCCGCGCCCCTCGTGGCCGCGCAGGTAGACCACGACGCCGCGGCCCTCGGCGACGATCCGCTCCAGCGCCTCGTCGAGCTGTGGGCCGCAGTCGCAGCGGTGGCTGCCGAAGACGTCGCCGGTCAGGCACTCGGAGTGCACCCGGGTGAGCACCGGCTCGGGACCCGACAGGTCGCCGTACACGAGGGCGATGTGCTCGGAGTCGTCGACGGTGACCCGGTAGCCGTAGGCGGTGAACTCGCCGTGGCGGGTCGGGAGCCGGGTCTCGGCGACCCGCTCGACGAGGTTCTCGGTGCGTCGCCGGTAGCGCACGAGGTCCTCGATCGAGATCATCGCCAGCCCGTGCTCATCGGCGAACTCGCGCAGTTCGGGGGCCCGCTTCATGGTGCCGTCGTCGTTGACGACCTCGACCAGGACGCCGGCCGGCGTGAGCCCGGCCAGGGTCGCCAGGTCGACGGCGGCCTCGGTGTGGCCGCGCCGCTGCAGCACTCCGCCCTCGCGGTAGCGCAGCGGGAAGACGTGGCCGGGCCGGGTGATCTCCCACGGCTCGGTGGCGGAGTCGGCGAGCACGCGGGCGGTGTGGGCACGGTCGGCCGCGCTGATCCCGGTGGTGACGCCGTCGCGCGCGTCGACGGAGATCGTGTAGGCGGTGCGCAGCCGGTCCTTGTTGTGCGGGGTCATCAGCGGGATCTCGAGCCGGTCGAGCATCGCGCCGGGCATCGGGACGCAGATGACGCCGCTGGAGTGCCGGATGGTGAACGCCATCAGCTCGGGGGTCGCCTTGCTCGCGGCGAAGATGATGTCGCCCTCGTTCTCGCGCGTCTCGTCGTCGACGACGACCACGGCCTTGCCCGCGGCGATGTCGGCGATGGCGCGCTCGACCGGATCGAGCCGGACGCCGGATGAGTCGGTCATGCGGGTACTCCCTCTCGTGAAGCAGATGAAAGGCCCGTGGCAGGGACGACGGGAAGCACCCGTCGGCTCGCCCGCCACCAGGTGACGAGGCCGGCGACCACGAAGGCCGCGTAGAACAGGTACATGCCGGCGGTCGGGTAGTAGCCGGCCTGGACGAGGGTGGTCACGCCGACGACGTCGACCAGCAGCCAGATCACCCAGAACTCCGTCCATCCCCGCGCCATGCCGTAGGTGGCGAGCATCGATCCGGTGAGGATCCACGCCTCGGTGGCCACTCCCCAGGACCCGATGCGGGTCAGGGCGGCGTACGCGGCGACATAGCCGACGAGACCGAGAGCCAGGAGCTGGAGCCGTTCGGCGCCGGTGGCCCACCGCGGCGCGATCGCGCCGCCGTCGCTGGCGCCGCCGCGGCGGCGCGCCTGCGACCAGGTGTGCCAGCCGTAGAGGCTCACCGCGGCGAAGAACAGCTGCCGGCCGGCCTGACCCCACAGCGGCTCGCCGGCGACCCCGCCGAGCTCGCCGGACACGAAGACGGTGAAGAGCAGGAGGTTGCCGACGAGCCCGACCGGCCAGGCCCAGACCACCCGGCGCATGCCGAACAGGGCGCTGGCGAGGCCGAAGCCGTTGCCGACCACCTCGCGGACCGCGAGCGCGCCGTCACCGACCGGGATCGTCCCGTGCAGGAGCCACTCGAGCGGGCTCATCCGTCGTCTCCGTCCCGCCAGGCGAGCAGTCGCTCGACGTGCTTGGCGAGGACGTCGACCTCGAGGTTGACCCGCTCCCCCGGCTCGCGGGTGCCGAGGGTGGTGCGGGCGAGGGTCTCCGGGATCAGGCTGACGGTGAAGCTGTCCCGGCCGGCCTCCACCACGGTGAGGCTGACGCCGTCGACGGCGATCGAGCCCTTGTCGACCAGGTAGCGGCCGAGTCCGCCGGGCAGCGAGACCTCGACGATCTCCCAGTGCTCGCTGGGAGTGCGCGACACGATCGTGCCGACGCCGTCGACATGGCCCTGCACGATGTGTCCTCCGAGTCGTTTGTCGGCGGTGACCGCGCGCTCGAGATTGACGACGGCGCCGGGCCCGAGCCCGCCGAGCGACGTCTTGTCGAGGGTCTCCTGCATCACGTCGGCGGTCCAGGTGTGGTCGGTGCGCTCGGCAACGGTCAGGCAGCAGCCGTTGACCGCGATGGAGTCGCCGAGGCCGGCGTCGTCGAGCACGACGTCGGCGCGGACGGTGAGCCGGATCGCGTCGCCCTGGTCGGTGACGGACTCGATGGTGCCGAGCTCCTCGATGATGCCGGTGAACACGTCAGCTCTCCTGTGGGGTCTGGCTGGTCGGGTCTGTGGTGATCTGCAGCGTGATGCGCACGTCGGGCTCCTCGCCCTCGGTGCCGTCGAGCACGGTGATGTCGGTGACCACGGGGCGCAACGCTCGTTCGATCCCGGTGATTCCGAGGTCCCCGACCGCGAGCCGTCCGGCGCCGAGCAGCACCGGCGCGACATAGGCGACGATCTCGTCGACCAGGCCGGCGCGCAGGAACGCCGCGGCGAGGGTCGGACCGCCCTCGAGGAACACCTGGCGGCGCCCGAGGTCGAAGAGCTCGGACAGCGCGGCGTGCGGGTCGCGGGTGCGCAGGTGCACGGTCTCGGCGTCGCCGTTGAGGACGCGAGCATGCGGGTCGAGGTCGCGCAGGCCCATGACGGCCCGCAGCGGCTGGACGTCGAGCGGTGCGTCGCCGGCGTCGCGGACGGTCAGGAGCGGGTCGTCGACGGTGACGGTCTCGGTGCCCACCAGCATCACGTCGGCCTCGGCGCGCAGCCGGTGGGCGTCGCGCCGCGAGGCACGGCCCGAGATCCAGCGAGAGCTGCCGTCCGCGGCGGCGCTGCGCCCGTCGAGCGTGGTCGCGAACTTCCAGACCACCAGGGGGCGGCCCTGCTGGAGACCGAAGAGCCAGGCCCGGTTGAGCCGGGCGGCGTCCTC
The DNA here is from genome assembly GCF_037936805.1 of Nocardioides epinepheli. NCBI lineage: Bacteria > Bacillati > Actinomycetota > Actinomycetes > Propionibacteriales > Nocardioidaceae > Nocardioides > Nocardioides epinepheli. The sequence continues at coordinate 35,269 of NZ_JBBMMC010000013.1, forward strand.
GCCGAGCAGGCCCTCCTCGACGTCGATCCCGGCCGCGCGCAGGGTCTGGACGCCCCCGGCTGCGACGGGGTTGGGGTCACGCCCGGCGAGGACGACGCGACGCACTCCCGCCTCGACGAGCGCCCGCGCACACGGGCCGGTCCGGCCGGTGTGGTTGCAGGGCTCGAGGGTGACGATGGCGGTGGCGCCGCGCGCCCTCTGGCCGGCGGCGGCCAGCGCGTCGGCCTCGGCGTGCGGGGTGCCGGCGCCGCGGTGGTGGCCGGTCGCGACCACCTCGCCGTCGTCGTCGAGCAGGACGCAGCCGACGCGGGGATTCGGTCCGAGCGGGACGCCGGGCGTCGCGGCGAGCCGGAGCGCCAGCGCCATGGCTTCGCGCTCGGCTGCATCGCGGTCGGTCATCGCCCCTCCGGTCCGGTCGGGCTCACGGACTCCGGGGCCGACGGGGACCCTCGGCACGCTCGGCGTGCGTTCGGGTCCACCTGCGTGCACTTCCCATCCGGACTTTCACCGTCGGTCCAGGAGTTCCACCTGGTCAGCCGCTCACTGGCTGTGAGCGGGTCGCGGACTGTCACCGCCGGCTCGGACTTTCACCGACCCCAGAGCACGCGAGCGAATCTTCACTCGTCGTGTGCAGTTTGCCATATCGGATTGCCGGCCGGGCGTGGGGCGTGTCACGTGGACGGTCGGGCATCGACTACCGAGATCAGGGCGAGGTAGGCCCAGCCGAGCCAGAGCGGCCAGGGGGCCATCGAGATCGTCGAAGCGGCCAGGATCACCGCTCCGGCCGCGGCACATCCGAGCACCCAAGGGTCGCCGGCCACCGCCGTCCATCGTTCGTCCCTCGCCAGGCGCTCCACGCCCGCAACTGTGCCCATGCCGGGCGATTAAGTCAAGTAACTTGGGTGTTTTACACGATTTACGGCGACTGGGCGTCCCTGCCGTAGAGCGCCAGCACGCGCGCCTGCCGGTCGGCGTCGGGCGCGACGAGCAGCATCTCGAAGGCGCCGTCCAGGTAGAGCTGCTCCCCGGCGTCGACGGCGAAGGCGGTGAGGAAGTCGAGGGTGACGTCGTCGAGGTCGGCGCGCATGCCGCGGGCCCGGGCGACGTCCCAGGCGTGCAGCGTGAGCTCGAGCGCCTCGATCATCGCGCGGGGCTGCCGGGTCAGGTGCTCCTCGTAGGTGTCGAACAGGTCGGCGCCGGCCTCGATGCCGTTCTGCTCGATCACCGCGGCATGGTTGTCGGCCACGTGCGACACCACGTCGGAGACCGTCCAGCCCGGGCACGACGGCACCGGCAGGTCGAGGTCGTAGGCGGTCAGGTCGGACGTCGCCGCCCGGAACAGCGCGGCGCCACGCGAGTACGCGGTCATGCTCCGCTCCCCGCGACGGCCTCCTCGGCGCGTTCGCGCAGCGCCACGACCATCGCGTCGGGGTCGGCGGCGGAGTACACCGCACTCCCGGCGACGAACACGTCTGCACCGGCCTCGGCGCAGCGCCCGATCGTCTCGAGCGAGACGCCGCCGTCGACCTGCACCCAGGTCTCCAGCCCGTGCCGCTCCACCGCCTCCCGAGCACGCCGGACCTTGGGCAGCACCAGATCGAGGAAGCGCTGCCCGCCGAAGCCCGGCTCGACGGTCATCAGCAAGATCATGTCGAGCTCGGGCAGCAGGTCCTCGTAGGGCTCGATCGGAGTGGCCGGCTTGAGGGCCATGCTCGCGCGCGCGCCGGCGTGCCGGATCTCGCGAGCCAGCCTGATCGGCGCCTTGGCCGCCTCGATGTGGAAGGTGACCGATCCGGCACCGGCCTCGACGTAGTCGGCGGCGCAGCGGTCGACGTCGTCGATCATCAGGTGGGCGTCCAGCGGCAGGGTCGTGCTTCTCGAGAGGGCCTCGACCATCGTCGGCCCGAAGGTGAGGTTCGGGACGAAGTGGTTGTCCATCACGTCCACGTGCACCCAGTCGGCGTTCGGGATGCGGGCGACCTCGGCGCCGAGGGCGGCGAAGTCGGCGTTCAGGATGCTCGGAGTGATCTGGAGGCCCACGGGCATCCACCCTACGGCGCCGCCGCGAGCCGGATCAGGCGGGGACGTCCGGCTCCAGCACGTCGATCAGCTCCCGATAGGCGTCCTCGACGTCGCCGTGCCGGGTGACCAGCCGGTAGGTGTGCGGGCGTGCGGCGACCACGTCGGCGAGTCCGTGGGCGTACTCGACCAGGTGCTCCACGGCGGCCTCGGGCACGCGGGAGTCGATGACGGTGCCGTGCAGCACGACCTCGACGAACTGCGCGCCGGTCTCGACCGCGACGTCCTCGAAGCGGGCGAGCTGGTCCAGCCGCGCCACCAGCTGAGGGACGACGACGTCGTAGCCGGTCTCCAGATGGGCCCGCGCCATCGCCAGGCTCAGGTGCCGCGAGGCCTCGGCGTGGTGTGAGGGGTCGCCGCCGATCCAGCCGCGCAGCGCATCGGCCTCCACCACCAGGACGCCGGGAAGGTCGGCCAGGTAGCGGCGGGCCAGGGTCGACTTGCCCGAGCCGGGCATTCCGTTGAGCAGGATCAGCCGTGCGTCGCTCATTCCGCATCGCCTGCCTGGTCGGCCTCCGGGAGCTCGTCGCGGTCGGCCCACTCCAACAGTGGCGCGAGGTCGAAGGTGCGCTCGGGATCGTCGATCTCGGCGTGCAGGTCGCCGAGCTCGGCGAACCGGTCGGGCATGGTGAAGATCGTGAAGTCCTGGGGCACCGAGTCGTCGATCTCCTCCCACCGCACCGGGGCGGAGACCCGGGCATCGGGGAAGCCGCGGACGGAGTAGGCCGCGGCGATGGTGTGGTCGCGCGCGTTCTGGTTGTAGTCGACGAACAGGTGGTGCGGGTCTCGGTCCTTGCGCCACCAGGCCGTGGTGACGTCGTCGGGCGCACGCCGCTCGACCTCGCGGGCGAAGGCGAGGGCCGCGCGGCGTACCACCTTGTGGCCGTGGTCGGGACGGATGCGGACGTAGATGTGCAGCCCGGAGCCGCCGCTGGTCTTGGGGTAGCCGACCGCGCCCAGCTCGTCGAGGATCTCGTGGGCGACGCCGGCGACGCGGCGCACCTGGGCGTAGTCCGACAGCGGGCCCGGGTCGAGGTCGATGCGCCACTCGTCCGGCTTCTCGGGATCCGCACGCCGGCTGTTCCACGGATGGAACTCGACGGTCGACATCTGCACCGCCCAGATGATGCTGGCCAGCTCGGTCGGGCACAGCTCGTCGGCGGTGCGGTTCCAGCGCGGGAAGTGCAGCTCGACGGTCTCGATCCACGGCGGTGCGCCGGCCGGGAGCCGCTTCTGGTGCACCTTCGGGCCGGCGAGACCCTTGGGGAAGCGGTGCAGCATGGTCGGTCGCTCGTAGAGCGCGTTGAGGATCCCGGGTCCCACGGCGAGGTAGTACTCGACCAGGTCGAGCTTGGTGGCCCCGGACTCCGGGAAGTAGACGCGATCGGGGTTGCTCACCCGCACGACGCGGTCGTCGACGTCGATCTCGACGGCGGGCGCCTTGGCTGTCACCGGCCCAAAGTAGCGTTACCGACGTGGACTTCGACCAGCCTCCGGTGGTGCGTGTCGACGTCGAGCCTCGCGAGGATCTCATCCGAGGCGAGTGGCCGATGACCATCCCGGCGGTCGCCCAGCTGGCTCGCGAGGGTCTCGACCTCCCCCGCGGCGTCACGTTCCTGGTCGGCGAGAACGGTTCGGGCAAGTCCACCCTCGTCGAGGCGGTGGCCACCGCCTACGGGCTCTCACCGGAGGGCGGCTCCACCCACAGCCGGCACTCGACCCGGGCGACCGAGTCGCCGCTGGGACGCTCGCTGCGTCTGCAGCGCGGCCTCGGGGCGTCCCGCTGGGGCTTCTTCCTGCGAGCCGAGACGATGCACGGCTGGTACTCCTACATCGAGGCGCAGGGCGCATCCGGCGACCCGGCCTTCCACGAGATGAGCCATGGCGAGTCCTTCCTCGCCGTCCTGCGCACCCGCTTCGACAGCCCGGCGTTCTACTGCCTGGACGAGCCGGAGGCCGCGTTGTCGTTCTCCTCCACCCTCGGCCTCATGTCGAGCCTCCACGAGCTCGCCGCCGACGGGGCTCAGGTCCTGTGTGCCACCCACTCCCCCGTCCTCGCCTCGCTCCCCGGCGCCACGATCCTGGAGGTCGGCGAGTGGGGCCTGCGCCGCGCCGCGTGGGAGGACCTGGAGCTGGTCACGCACTGGCGGGCCTATCTGGAGGCTCCGGATCGGTACCTGCGGCACGCGCTCGCCGACTAGGCCGCGCTCTCGCCCGCCGGAGGTTGAGCCAGCGAGCGTCAGCGAGCGCTGACGAAACCCCGGCGACCGATTGCGTGACTGTGGCGGGTTCTTGTTGCCTCGGTGCATCGACTCGCCTGGGTGGTGGGTGGCCGCGCGCGTAGCCGATCGAGTCACGCCGTCAAGGACGCTCGCTGCGCTCGCGCCACTGCGTGGCGGACTTCGTCCGTCCTTGACTGCGAGCCTCTTTCGATCGACTGGTCCGGCGCGCTGCCGGCACGGGCTCCGCCCGCGCCGCCGCCTGCGCGGCCACCCCTGCCGTTCCGCGGCCGCCCACTCGCCCGTACCCGACTCACCCAGCTCGCGCTCCCGAGGGCGGTCACGAGGTTTCGTCGGCGCGGCCCGCGCTCGTTCCTCACGCGCGCCGCTTGCTCAACCTCCGAGGAATCGCCCCGGCCGGAGGTTTAGCAAGCGAGCGCAAGCGAGCGCCGACGAAACCCCGGCACCCACATAGCCAACGGGACCACCGAGAACCCCAACACGTCCGAACTAGAACACACTAGCGAATCAACGCAGATCGCGGTAGAATCACACATGCCCACAGCCACCCGCCACGTCGACCCGGCCCTCGCCGCGGTCCGTGCCGCGGAGACGGTGGTACGCGAGGCAGAGGTCGCCAAGCTCCACGCGGTGCTGGCGTGGGCGGGCGAGCACACCATCGAGTGTGCTGGGGATCCGGATCGGATGTCGTTCGGGGAGTGCCCGCTGCATCTCGGTGGGCCGGGATGTCCGGTGGTCGATGAGTTCGCGGCCTACGATCTCGCTGTCGCGTTGGGGCTGTCCTCGGAGAGCGGGTGCGCCTATCTTGGTCAGGCGCTGGAGCTGCGTTACCGCCTCCCGCGGCTGTGGGCGGCGGTCACCGCGGGACGGCTGGTGGTGTGGAAGGCCCGCAAGATCGCCGAGGCCACCATCGCTCTGCCCGTCGAGGGGGCCGCCTACGTCGACCAGCGCTTGGCCCAGGCGGTCACGAAGATCTCCTTCGCCCAGATCCGCCGCCTGGTCGAGGAGGCGATCCTGCGCTACGCCCCCGACCAGGCCAAAGAGGAGACGACCGACCGGCGCCGCGTGTTCGTCGACCTCCACCTCACCGACTCCCACGGCAATGTCCCGGTCGACGCGGTCCTCGCCGCACCGGATGCCCACGACCTCGAACACGCCCTGCGGGCCGGCGCGAAACGGTTGGCCGAGGCCGGGTCCGAAGAGACGTTGGATGTCCGACGGTCGATAGTGCTCGGTGAGCTTGCTCGCGGCGACCAGGCCCTCGACCTTCCCGGCCCGTCGGTGATCGTCCACCTCCACCAAGACTCACCCGACGTCGGCCGCTGCGAGACCACCCGGTCCCCGGTCACCCTCGAGACCATCCGCACCTGGGTCGGCAGCGCGGCGAAGGTGTTCATCCGTCCCGTGATCGACCTGAACGACACCGTCCACGTCGAGGCCTACGAAGCCCCCGACCGGCTCCGCCGGCACATCGAGCTCCGCGACCTGACCTGCGTGTTCCCGCATTGCCAGAAGCCGGCCACCCGCTGCGACCTCGACCACGTCTGCCCCCACAGTCGCGGTGGCGCGACCTGTTCGTGCAACCTCGCCCCGCTGTGTCGTCGCCACCACCGCGCGAAGACCCACGGCACGTGGCGCTACCTCATCGAACACCCCGGCTCCTACCGCTGGACCACGCCGTCCGGCCAGACCTACCGCCGCGACCACACCGGCACCGTCGCCCTCACCTACGCCGAGCCCTGACCACCCCGCCGCGACACCCCCGCCCACCACGGCGGGGCTACCGGCACGCCGCGAGTGAACTCCGTATGGCGCGGACGTGGCTAGGCCTCGAAACGGCCATCGCCCGGCAAGTCCGTGGTCCTCGACACATCCCGGTGACATAGCGGTTCCGGCTTTCGGAGCGCGCGAGTGATCCGTGCTAGAACTCGCCCGGAAGTTCCCTCCGATCACCAACATCTCAGGAGTCATCGTGTCGATGCGGCGCACCGCTGCAGCCTTCGTCCTATCCACCGCTCTGGCCACCGTCGGAGCCCTCGCGCCGGTGAGCACCGCCGGCGCTGTCGAGCACTCCGACCGTGCCGCCGCCAAGGGCTGCGTCTCCAAGAAGGAGTACCGCAAGCTCAAGAAGGGCATGACCATCGCCAAGGTCAAGCGGATCACCGGCACCGCCGGCAAGCAGACCGTCGGACCCGTCGCGCTCCCCGACGGCCAGTGGGTCGTCGGCCGCGCCTACAAGGTCTGCACCTCGAAGAAGGGCGCGGTCGGCATCTCCTTCAAGGGCCCCAAGGGCAAGTACCGCCTGGCCTCCAAGTCTGCCGTCTGGCGCTGAGGTCACAATGAGCTGTGGACGTCCTCCTGGCCCCTGACTCCTCAGGGGTGCAGGCGGGCGTCCTCGGCTCGCCCACCGAACGAGCCTCGCTGAGCTGGGACGAACTCGCCGTCCGCGCGGACGGCGAATGGGCCGAGGCTCGCTGGGTCTGGCCCGACACCGCGTCGCTGTATCCGCCGCTGCTCGCCCGCGGCGTGAGAGTGCCACGCTGCCTCGACCTGCGCCTGACCCGCACGATCCTCGACCGGATCGAGCCCGGCGACGTCGTCCCGGTCTGGCTGGAGCGCCGCGAGGAGACCGAGGGCACCCTGCTGGACCTGCCTCGCGTCGAGGCCACCCTCGACGACCTGGCGGCCGAGGTCGCCGACCAGGCCCGGCGGATCGCGCAGGTGAGGGACCCCGAGCGGCTCCGACTGCTCTGCGCGGCCGAGTCGGCCGGCGCGCTCATCGCCGCGGAGATGCGCGCCGACGGGATGCCGTGGTCCCGCGCCCGTCACGACGAGATACTCGCCGACCGGCTCGGGCCGCGTCCGCCAGCCGGGTTCCGGCCGCGCGAGATGGACCGGTTGGCGACCGAGATCGCCGATCTCCTCCAGGCCCCCCGGCTCAACCTCGACTCCCCCGTGGCACTGCTCAAGGCGCTACGTCGTGCCGGCCTCTCGGTCGAGTCGACGTCGAAGTGGGAGCTGCGGCGTCTGGACCACCCGGTCGTGGAGCCCCTTCTCGCCTACAAGTCGCTCGCGCGACTGCTCGCGGCCAACGGCTGGGCCTGGCTCGACGCCTGGGTGGCGCCGGGTCGCGAGGACCGCGCCGACCGGTTCCGCACCGACTACGTGCCCGGTGGTGTGGTGACGGGCCGCTGGGCCACCAGCGGTGGGGGCGCCCTGCAGATCCCCAAGTCCGTTCGGGGCGCCGTCGTCGCCGATCCCGGCTGGCGGCTCGTCGTCGCCGACGCCGCCCAGATCGAGCCGCGCGTGCTCGCCGCGATGGCGCGCGACGTCGCCCTGGCCACCGCCGGTCGCGGCGACCTGTATCAGGGGCTGGTCGACTCCGGGGTCGTCGACACCCGCGACCACGCCAAAATCGGGATGCTCTCGGCGCTCTACGGCGGCACCTCGGGCGAGGCGGGCCTCCTGCTCCCACGCCTCAAGCGCGCCTATCCAAAGGCCGTCGGCTACGTCGATCGCGCCGCCGCGGACGGCGAGCGCGGACAGGTGGTGCGGACCTGGCTCGGGCGCACCTCTCCCCCACCCGGCTCGGCCTGGCGCGAGGTGCAGGACCGCGCCGGACAGGGTGATGCCTCCGACTCCGACGAGCGCCGAGCCCGCAGCCAGGCACGCGACTGGGGCCGCTTCACCCGCAACTTCGTCGTCCAGGGCACGGCGGCCGAGTGGGCGCTGTGCTGGATGGCCGGCCTGCGCCGTCGCCTGGAGGCATTGGCACCTGTCGGTGGCTCGACGTCGCTCGCGCCGGGCCGCGGCCGCCCCCATCTGGTGTTCTTCCTCCACGACGAGATCGTCGTGCACACCCCCGCCGAGGTCGCCGAGCACGTGCGCGACCTCGTCGTCGAGGCCGCCGAGTCGGCCGGGCGGCTGATGTTCGGGACCTTCCCGATCACCTTCCCCCTCGACGTCGCGATCGTGGAGACCTACGACCAGGCCGGGTGAGGTGTCGAGCGCAGCGGGTTGCCGACCACGAGACGCAACGACTCCCGCAGGCCGCAGTGCGGCTTGGTCATGTAGGCGAGCTTGCGGGTGCGGCCGGTGTCCAGTCGGATGCGGAGGCGCCGGACGAGTGGGCGGACGCACACCTCGCTCACGCTGATGCTGCGCTGAGCACCGGTTTCAGAAGCCGATCACCGAGCCGAACAGCAGGGCCGGACTCAGGCCCGGCAGGGTTGCCAGTCGCGCGATGGACCGAGCTCACGATCCGCCGCGACGGCGCCGGGGGCCGGGTAGTGCTGCTTGATGGTGAACGCGTAGGGGGTCGGGCCGTGCCGACGTAGGTGCGCCAGCCGCTCTTCGGCGTCGGCCGTGGAGGGGCGGTGACCGGCGGGCACCCACCAGCACACGAGGTACCCCTCGGCGATGGGCAGGAACCACTCGCGGCGCCGCCGCATCACCTCGGCATGCGCCGAGCGGTACACGTAGGCCGTCATCGACTCCATGTCGCGCCACGTCGACAGGTTGGTGATCACGCCCACGCCCTCCCGCTGTTCGTCCGCGAACGCGACGATGCTGGTGGCGTCACCGTCCTCGGTCTGCAGGCGCCATACGAAGCCGTCGGCGGCATCGGCAAGCGCGTTGATCGGCTCGAGCTGTGCGACGAAGTCGGACAGGCGCGGGCTGTCGAGATCGTCGGCGAGCCGTGCGATGTTCACCTCTGCGAGTTCGTAGTGCATGCCGCGACCATAGATGACGGGCCACAGGGCATGACCCCGGTTCTTGGACAGCTGAATCCAGCACTTGCTGGAGAGGCCGGATGATCGACGAACCAGGGCCAGGACGAACTACTCCGAGGAGTTCTGTCGTCAGGCCGTCGACTTCATACGAGTCCACCCCGGGCGCGGTACGGAAGGGCATTGCGGCAGATCTGAGCGTCGTGCGGGGCACCTTGACACCACGACACCGGCCCACTCGATCCGGCGAGAACGCCACTCCGCGACCACGCCGTAGCTCATCGACGCCAGGGCGAACCCGATCGCCCGAACCCGATCACCTTCCCCCTCGACGTCGCGATCGTGGAGACCTACGACCAGGCCGGGTGAGGTGTCTCGTGGCGCCGGTCGGAAGTTGTTGGACGGTTGGCGTCTTCAAGGTGAATGCATCAGGGTGCCGGGGATCCGCAGTCGTGCCGGCCGTCCCCTGCGGATTCCCGGTGCCGCGGGGTGCGTGCCGTGGTGGCGCGAAGCGCTCAGGAACTGTCGCCACGCGGCACTAACGCAGCCGGTTGCCGACCACGACCCGCAACGACTCCCGCAGGTCGCCGTGCGGCTTGGTCATGTAGGCGAGCTTGAGGGTGCGGCCGGTGTCCAGTCGGACGCGGACGCGCCGGACGCGTGGGCGTACGCGTACCTCGCTGACGCCGTCCCAGCTCGTGACGCTCGCCCCACGACCGTGCAGCAGTGCCTCGGGACCAGCACGGTCGACGCGCTCGAGCGAACGCAGGGGACGAAGCTCCATCAGGCCGACCAGGTCGATGCCTCGCGTCCGCAGGTCGCGCGGGATCGGCGCGACCACGAGCCCCGCCTCGGTGACGCCGAACACCCTGGACCGGCCGGAGTAGGCCAGGCTCAGGAAACCCGACTTGAGCACGGCCGGACGTACCGGGGCCCGACTCGGGTCGGGAATCACGTGTGCGATCCCCGCACCATCGATCACGGCGGCCAGCGTGGCGTGCTGCGTGGGCAGCGCGCTCCTCGATGCGCACGCAGCGACAAGCGAGCGGACGTCGAGGCGACGACCCTCGACGTCGTGGAGCTCGGGCCCGCCGATCCACGACAGTCGGTACGACGCGCCACACCGGCCGGCCAACTCCGCCTCGACGGCACCGGTCAGCATGTTGGTCGCCACAGCCTCGGAGACGGCATCGGAGACGCCGGTGCCCACGAGATGCTCGACCAGGATCCGCGCGCTGCCCTGCTCCAGAATGGTCGCGGCGTCTCCGAGGGACTGGCGCAGATCGACGGCGTCGCGACGGGCTCGGTCGAGGCCGACCCGGTGCACGAACTCCGCCCACGGGGTCGCGGCGAGAACCGTCCCGCCGAACAGAAGCTCATCGACGTCTCCGAGCACTCGGTCGGCGTCGCCGAGCATCCGCCATGCGCCGGCCTCACCACCGACCCGGCCGGGCAGCCCCCACGACCGCACCTGTGCCACCCGATCTCCCAACGGGAGGTGCGACTCGACTCGGGGTCTCGCAGGCTTCGGGTCCTGGCCGATCGGGTCGTCGGCCGGGCTGGACGTCGAGGCGAAGTACGACCCGAAGGCCAGAGCCGCCGGAAGTGGTCGGAGTCCGGTTTCCTGGCCGGCTAGGAGGAATCGACGGTGGTACTCGACCCACGCACGGGAGATCCGCACGTGCGCCTCGAGCGCGGACGCGAACATCTCGCTGCCCACCAGCTCGGACGCGGAGCGATCTGCCCAGATCTCCTGCCGGGCGCAGACCCTGGCGGACACAGCCAGCGCGAGGCGGTCGCCGATGATCGGCTCCTCGGCCCGGAGTATCCGGTCGCGCATCCGATAGATGACAGGGCGCAGTCGTCCCTCTCCGGTGCTGAAGTGCGCCAACTCGTGAGCGGTCAGGCCCAGTAGCTGATCGCGGCTGAGCACCACCAGCGCTGCCGCACCGATCAGCAGCCGGCGCCGGCCCTGTCTGAGACCACCGAGCACGCCGTCGTCCTCGACCCGGACCGCGCTGCCTGGGACGATTCGGATCTCGTCCGGTGCGACCGCGTCGACGGCGGTCGCCGCCTCGGCAGCCACCGCCCTCAGCTCCGCCTGGTCCTCCGCAAGCAGGCCGGGCGGGTGCTCGTTGTCGGCCTGACGGTCGCGGCGCCCGACCAGAAGCGCGATCGCCGCGAAGGCCAGGGTCAGCACCAGACCCCTCAGGAGGCCGGCGAGGTAGTCGTCGCGGTAGAGCACCGAGATCGCGACGGAGATCGCGACGCAGAGGATGCCGAGCAGCACCAAACCGCCGGCCCTCGCGGCCACCAGCACCGCGAGCACTGCGCCGTCCCATCGCGATCCGCTCATGGGCGAAGGGTAGGTCTGCTCGTCGTGCCGCGCAGGCGGTTGGGAACACCGATCGCTACCGGATCGGATGCTCGACCTCACGTTCGCGCTCGACGCCGTCGTGGGGCAGTTCGACCAAGGAAGCGGCCGACCACCAGTCGATCACCCACAACCAGCCGCAACGCCTCGTGAAGGTCGCCATACGGGGCGCCGGTGTAGGGGAGTCTGACGATGCCGCCGAGCGCAGACTTGACCCGCATCCTGCGCCGCCACCTGGTCCACCGGACCTCGCTCACCTCCACCCAACGGATCACCCGCGCCCCGGGCGTTGCGATCAGCGCTTCGGGGCCCGCGCGATCAACACCTGCGAGGATCGCCTCCTCGGTCATTCGCAGCCCGGTGCGCACCCGGGCTATCACCAAGGCATCGACGGTGACGGCGAAGACGCGGGACCGTCCGATGTAGGCCAGGCTGAGGAACCCGTCCTTGAGCACGACGGGAGCCGCGAAGAGCGGCCCGATATTCGGGACCACCTCGTCCAGGCCGAGATCGGCGATGACCGCCGCCAGAGCCTTCCGGGGTGCGACACCGGCGTCGGCCGCAGCGCTCGCTGCGACCAAGGAGCGTACGTCGAGTCGTTGTCCTCCCGAGTCGCGCAACTCGACGGGAGACTCCCACGACGAGTGATACCTCGCACCTGCACGGTCGACGAAGGCGACCTCGAGCGCCGCCGTCAACAGGTCTGTGGCGAGTTCCTCCATGTCGGCCTCGGACGCGTCCGGACCGGTGAGACGTTCGACCAGCGCCCGGGCACCACCCCACGACAAGACCGCGGCCGCCTGAGCGATCGGCCAGTAGAGATGGGCTGCGGCATGCCGTGCACGATCCAGCGCGATCTGATGGACGAACTCAGGGAGAGCCACCGGTTCCAGCACCGTGCCACGTGCCCACTCCTCGTCGGCCGCATCGAGTAGTTCACCGAGCTCGAGGTCCGACCACGACGCGGGCGCTGAGTAAGGGCCTGCCTCAGTGGTGTCGACCCCGCTCCCGGCGTCCAGAGCCGCCACAGCAGCGTCGAGGTCTGCTTCGTCATCCTCGGTCATCGCGGCGAAGTAGTCGCCGAAGTCCCGCGACGCATGGGCGGGACGTATGCCCAGATGGAAGCCGGAGCTCATCTGCCCCGTGACATAGCCCGGCCACACGAGGCTGACGACTGGTCGTACCTCGAGCGCGGAGCGTAAGGAGTCGCTGCTCGTGAGTTCGGACGCGAGGCGTTCAGCCTGCGCCTCCTGCTCGCGACAGACCGTCGCCCCGAGTCGTCTGATCTGGCCGACTGCCCGGTTCCACCACCGCGACCTGGCGTTGACCGGAGGGCGCTCCTCGTAGGTGAGCGAGAGGCGGGCACGATAGATCTCAGGCCGGAGGCGGCCCGAGCGTGTGCTGTACAACGCGAGCTCGCGAGCTATCACGCCAAGTCGCTGATCGCGATCGAGAACAGCCAACTGCGCCGAGCCGAGGAACAGTCGCCGCCGCCCTGGGAGCAGCCCGCCGACGCGACCCAGATCGACCACTCGAATCTCATCGTGCGCGACGATGCGTATCTCGTCCGGCACCGGTGCGGCGACCGCCTCCGCAACCGCGGCCACCTCGGCCCACAGATCCGAGTCGTCGGACACCACGACACCGGCCCACTCGATCCGGCGAGAACGCCACTCCGCGACCACGCCGTAGCTCATCGATGCCAGGGCGAACCCGATCGCCCCGAACATGTGGGAGGGGACGTCGAGCCCGCGCAAGGCGATGACTGCGATCGGGAGGGAGGCCACGACGGCGACGGCGAGCAGGCCCACGACCGAGTAGATCGCCAGGCGCACGGCCACCAGCGACGCGAGTGTGGCTGCGTCGCCCAAGCGTCTACCCACCGCGGCAGGCTAGTGGTCCGGTGCGCGTCAGGCTGCCGAACTCGGAAAGAGGGGGATGGTCAGGCCGTGCGCCGCAGCAGAGCCAGGAACATCGCATCCGTGCCGTGCCGGTGCGGCCAGAGCTGGAGGGTGCCGGGGAGCGGGCCGGCGGCGTCGGGCACCTCGGGAAGCAGCGCTGCGGCGTCCTCGAGGACGACGTCGGCGCGGGTGTCGAGGATCGAGCGCACGACGCCCGAGGTCTCGGCCAGGACCGGCGAGCAGGTGGCATAGAGCACCACCCCGCCCGGGCGCACCGTGTCGAGGGCGCGGCCGAGGAGCTCGCGTTGGAGCAGCACCAGGTCGAGAAGGTCCTCAGGCCGACGACGCCAGCGCGCTTCGGGCCGACGCCGCAGGGCGCCGAGACCGGTGCACGGGGCGTCGAGCAGGATCCGGTCGACCGATCCGGGCGCCAAGGGCGGCCGCCGGCCGTCGGCCACGGCGACGCCGGCGACTCCGGCGGCGCCGTCGAGAGCGCGCGTGACCAGCCGAGCCCGGTGCGGAGCGACCTCCAGGGCCAGCAGGCGAGCCCCGCGCTCGACGGCCAGGGCGGCGAGCAGGGCCGCCTTGCCGCCGGGGCCGGCACACAGGTCGACCCAACGACCGGCGTCGTCGGCGACCTCGGCCCGGGCCAGTGCGAGTGCGACCAGCTGGGAGCCCTCGTCCTGGACGCCGGCGCGGCCCTCGGCCACCGCCGGGACGGCGTCGGGGCGGCCGCCGTCGAGCACCACGCCGTACGGCGAGTACCGGGTGGGAACGCCTGGAAGCTCGGCCGGGGTCGAGCGTCCCGGCCGGGCCACCAGCGTGACCGTGGGCGGCTCGTTGTCGGCCGCGAGCAGCGCCCCCACCTCTGCGCCGGCGACCAGCTTCAGCTCACCGACGATCCACTCCGGATGGCTGTAGGCGATCGACATCGAGCGATCGCTGTCGTCGGGGGCCAATGTGGCGAGCCAGGCGTCGAGATCGTGGGCCGCTACCTTGCGCAGCACGGCATTGGTGAAACCCGCCGCCCCCTCGTGTCCGACGCCACGGACCAGGTCGACGGTGGTGCTGATGGCCGCGTGGGCCGGCACCCGCATCGAGAGCAGCTGGTGGGTGCCCAACCGGAGTGCGTCGAGAACCTTGGCCTCGACCTTGCCGAGCCCGCGGTCCACACAGCGGGCCAGGATGGCGTCATAGGTGCCGCGGCGGCGCAGCGTGCCGGAGGCGAGCTCGGTGGTGAACGCGGCGTCGCGCGGGTCGAGGGAGAAGTGCGTGATGACCGCGGGCAGCACCAGGTTGGCGTAGGCGTCGTCGACCCGGACGGTCTTGAGCACCTCGAAGGCGGCCAGGCGTGGGGTGTCGACGGGCCCGCGCGCCTTCGTCCTCCCCCGTGGACGTGGCTTCGCGGGCCGCCCGGTCATCCGCCGGCTCCTGAGAAGTACGCCTTCGAGAGCCGCTTGGGCGCCCGGGTGGCCCAGGCGTCGGTGATGATCTCGGCGAGCTCGGCACGCGTGATCTCGCCGAGCCGCGACTGCTGGACCAGCACCGCGGAGTAGTTCCGGAAGTGGTCGATGGTGAAGAACGGGTTGTCGGCGTCCTGCACCAGGGCGGCCTTCTCGGCCGGCGTCGGGGTGATGATCACGAGCAGGTCGTCGTAGGGCTCGCCGGTGGCCGGGTCGATCGCGGTCGAGTGGGGCTGGCGGTAGAGCACGAAGCCCTTGCCCTTCTCTCCGGCGGGGACCTTCCACGTCGGGACGTCGCCCCAGGAGGTGCCGAGCTCGGTGTCGGGAAGGGCGGCGCAGATCGCGTCGACGTCGTCGGGGGTCGCGGGCCGGTCAGCCGTCGGATCAGGCATCGGCGTCCCCGAACCGCGCACCGGACTGCAGCCGGACGCCGCGGGCCCAGTCGGCGGCGTCCATCTGCCTCTTGCCGAATGCCTTCACCTCGCCGAGCCGGACGGCAGTCGTGGCGGTGCCGACCAGCACCTCCTGCTTGCCGACGGCGAGCTCGCCCGGCGGCAGGTCGAGATCGGAGCCGGCGACGGTGACCGGCCCCAGCTTGATCCGCTCCCCCGCGAAGGTGCTCCAGGCGCCCGGCGCGGGGGTGCAGGCGCGGATCCGCCGGTCGACGGCGACGGCCGGCTCGGACCAGTCGACCTCGGCGTCCTCGACGGTGATCTTCGGCGCCAGGCTCACGCCGTCGGCGGGCTGCTCGCGGGCCTCGATGTCCCCGGCAGCCAGATGGTCCAGGGTGCTGACGAGCAGCCCGGCGCCGCCCTCGGCCAGTCGGCCGAGCAGGTCGCCGGCGGTGTCGGTGGGGCGGATCCGCTCGGTCATCACGCCGAACGTCGGGCCGGCGTCCATCTGCCTGACGATGCGGAAGGTGGTGGCGCCGGTGACCTCGTCGCCGGCCCAGATCGCGTGCTGCACGGGAGCTGCGCCCCGCCAGGCGGGCAGGCACGAGAAGTGCAGGTTGACCCAGCCCAGCGGCGGGATGTCCAGTGCCGACTGCGGCAGCAGCGCGCCGTAGGCCACCACCGGGCAGCACTCGGGCGCGAGGGCGCGCAGGTGATCCTGGAACGCGGGATCGCGCGGGTGGTCGGGCTTGAGGACGGGGACGCCGAGCTCCTCGGCGCGCTGGGCGACCGGGCTCGCGACGAGCCGCCGACCCCGGCCGGCCGGTGCGTCGGGGCGGGTGACGACTCCGACCAGCTCGTGCTCGGAGGCCGCGATCGCCTCCAGCGACGGCACCGCCACCTCGGGCGTGCCGGCGAACACCACGCGCATCAGATGCCCAGGCCCCGCGTCGCGTGGGGACTGATCTTGACCTGGGGTCGTTCCAGCCCGAACCATTCCGACTCGCGGATCTCCTTCATCGCGGCCTTGCGGGCGGCGGTGTCGAGGCGGTCGATGAACAAGATGCCGTCGAGGTGGTCGGTCTCGTGCTGGATCGCCCGCGCCAGCAGCTCGGAGCCCTCGATGGTCACCGGCTCGCCGTGCATGTTCCATCCGCGCGCCACGACCGACAGCGCCCGCCGGCAGTCGTAGGTGAGACCCGGCAGCGACAGGCAGCCCTCGTCGCCGTCCTGGATCTCCTCCGAGAGCGTCAGGTCCGGGTTGATGAGATGGCCGACCTCGCCGTCGACGTTCCAGGTGAAGACCCGGAGCCCGACGCCGATCTGCGGTGCCGCGAGCCCGGCACCGGGCGCCTCCAGCATCGTCTCGGTGAGATCCCCGACGAGGGTGCGCAGCTCCTTGTCGAAGTCGACGACCTCGAGGGCGGGCTTGCGCAGGATCGGGTCGCCGAAGAGCCGGATGGGCTGGATCGCCACGTGTCTCCTAGAACGGTTCGGCGGACGGGCTTTCATCCTAGTGTCGGCGCTCGGTTGACGGCCTGGGCGGTGGGTGGCCGGGGCGGGATTTCCCCGGTCGACCGGGGAAACCTGAACTTGGCGGCCGATATCCCGGTCGACAAGTTCAGGTTTCGGCCGTCCAGTCACCGACGGCGTCTTGCTGGCTGAGACCGGGTCGGGATCCGCGACCGGCCCGCCTCGCAGGCGATGTCGAGCGGCGCAGGCGATGCCGGCGGCCGGCGGTGCCTCTCAGACCGACGGCGGATCGACGCGCACCCGGACGGCGTCGAGCTTGCGGGCCGACCGGATCCGCTGCAGCTCACCGAGGGCCCGCGACAGGTCGGCGCCCTGCGCGCGAGGCGTGCGCAGCACCAGCCGCTCCTCGTCGTCGGCCGCCGGGACGGGGCCGAGCACCTCGAGATGGTCGGGCGGCGCCAGCAGGGCGAGGACGTCGTCGAGCGCGCCGGGCTCGCCGGTGATCGTGGCCAGGCGGGTGGCGGGCGGTAGGTGTGCCTGGGCACGGTCGGCGGCCTCGCGCGCGGCGAACCCGGACTGATCCCAGCGCACCAGAGCCTGGAGCGCCGGGTGCGCGGGGTCCCCGACGGCGAGCACCCGTCCGCCGGGGCGGACCAGGCCCACCGCATTGCTCCAGCGGCGCAGGGCCTCCTCGGTGGCGCGCAGGTCGTCACGGCCGAGGAGCAGCCAGGTGTCGAGCAGGACGACGGCGGCGTACCCACCCTCCGCGACCGGCTCGGCGCCCGGCGTGGCGACCACGATGGCCGGGGTGCCGGGCACGTCGGTGAGCACGTGGTCGCCGGCCGAGCTGCGCACCCGCACCCGCGGGAACGCCCGACCGAGCTCTTCGGCCGTGCGGGCCTCTCCCAGTACCGGCGCCCGCAGCCCCGCGGCGCCGCACTCGCGACAGGTCCACCCGACGGCGGGAGTCGCGCACCAGCGACAGGCCGGCGGTGTGGTGGGCGAGGTGAGGGCAAGCGGACCGGCACAGGTGTCGCACCGCGCCGGGGTGCGGCAGCGCTCGCACGCCAGGGCGAGCGCGTAGCCGGCACGCGGGGTCTGCACCAGCACGGGACCGTCGGTCAGCGCCGCCTTGACGACCTCGTGCACCTGCTTCGGCATCCGCGTCCCCGCCCCCTGGGGGTCGCGGGCGAGCTCGAAGTCGGTGGCTCCGGCGATCGCGATCCTCGCCGCCTGGCGCAGTCGATCACGAGGCGCGGTGAGCTCGTGCGCCCAGCCGGCCGGGGTGAGATAGGCCGCCTCCACGCTGCGGGAGAAGCCGCCGACCAGCGCGGCCGCGCCCTCCCGCTCGGCGCGCATCAGCAGCACCTCGCGGGTGTGTGGGTAGGGGGCACGTGGCTCGGCGAACAGGTCGTCGCCGTCGTCCCAGATGACGACGAGCCCGAGATCGGTCACCGGTGCGAACGCCGCGGCTCGGGTGCCCACCACGACACGCCTGGCTCCTCGGCTCAACGCGAGGAAGTCGCGGTAGCGCCGGGCCGGACCGGCATCGGCGGTGAGGACGACGTGCCGATCGGGTCCGAGGGTCTCGGCGAGGGCGACGTCGACCCGGGCGACGTCCTTGCCGTCGGGCACACAGACGATCACCCCTCGACCGGACCGCAGCGTGGCGGCCGCGGCCTCGGCGATGAGCGTGGGCCACTCGTCTCCGGGGGCGGCCGACCAGACCGCGCGCGGCGATCCGCCGTCGGTGAGGTGGCCCAGGAACGCGGGGCCCCGGTCGTAGCCGGTCCACCGGCTCTGGCTCGGCGCCGCTACCGGCGGCTCGGCCGGTGCCGGGGAGGGCTGCTTCTCGGTGGTCGCGTGTCGCGGCGGGATCGCCAGGCGCAGCACGTCGGAGCGGGAGCCGGCGTAGCGCTCGGCGACGTCGGCCACGAGCGCCGCGATCTGCGGGGTGAGCACCGGCTCGGCGCTGACCACCCGGCGCAGCGGGCTGAGCCGCCCGGTGTGATCGGTGGTGGAGCTGCGCTCGAGGACGAAGCCGTCGACGTCCTGGCCGGCGAAGCGCACCTTCACCCGCGCTCCCGGCACCGCGTCGTCGGCCAACGCGGCCGGGACGGCGTAGTCGAACGGGCGGTCCAGATGGGCCAGCGGGACGTCGACGAGCACCCGCGCCACCGGCTCGACGTCGGAGATCGGAACCTCGGCCGCCTTGCGTGCCCGGGTGGCCCGCGCCTTGGCCTGGGCTTGCTTGACGCTGGCGCGCACCATCCCCGGGAGCAGCTCGGCCTGCTCCGCGGGCTCGGTACGACCCTCAGTCATCGGCACTCACGAGGCGTTGTCTACCAGCGCACGCAGACATCGGGGTGAGTCGGCGCAGATCTGATCCGACTCACCTCGACTCGATGGGAATCGGAGGGAACCGGGGTCAGGAGGCGGTGGCGGCGGCCTTGAGGGCGTCGGCGCGGTCGGTGCGCTCCCAGGTGAACTCGGGCAGCTCGCGGCCGAAGTGACCGTAGGCCGAGGTCTTGGCGTAGATCGGGCGCAGCAGGTCGAGGTCGCGCAGGATCGCGGCGGGGCGCAGGTCGAAGACCTCCAGGACCGCCTCCTGGATCTTCTCGTCGGGCACGATGCCGGTGCCGAAGGTCTCCACGAACACGCCGACCGGCTGGGCCTTGCCGATGGCGTAGGCGACCTGGACCTCGCAGCGCCGGGCCAGGCCGGCCGCGACGACGTTCTTGGCGACCCAGCGCATGGCGTAGGCGGCCGAGCGGTCGACCTTGGACGGGTCCTTGCCGGAGAACGCTCCGCCGCCGTGGCGGGCCATCCCGCCGTAGGTGTCGACGATGATCTTGCGGCCGGTCAGGCCGGCGTCGCCCATCGGACCCCCGACGACGAAGCGCCCGGTGGGGTTGACCAGCAGCCGGTAGCCCTCGGAGGGCAGGTCGATGGTGGCCAGCACCGGGTCGACGACGTGCTGCTGGATCTCGGCCTCGAGCTTGGCGAGGTCGGTGTCCTCGGAGTGCTGGGTGGACAGGACCACGGTGTCGATGCGGACCGGACGGTCGTCCTCGTCGTACTCGATGGTGACCTGGGTCTTGCCGTCGGGACGCAGGTTGGGCATGGTGCCGTTCTTGCGCACCTCGGTGAGCTTCTCCGACAAGCGCTGGGCGATCACGATCGGCAGCGGCATGAGCACGTCGGTGTCGTCGCACGCGTAGCCGAACATCAGCCCCTGGTCACCCGCGCCGCGGGCGTCGAGCTCGTCGGTGGAGGCGCCGACGCGCTGCTCGATGCCGGAGTCGACGCCCTGGGCGATGTCGCTGGACTGCGCGCCGATCGCGACCTGGACGCCACAGGTGGTGCCGTCGAAGCCCTTCTCGGAGGAGTCGTAGCCGATCTCGAGGATCGCGGCGCGGACCAGGTCGGCCACCGGCGCGTAGGCATTGGTGCGCACCTCGCCCGCCACGACCACCAGGCCGGTGGTGAGCAGCGTCTCGACGGCGACGCGCAGGTCCGCGACGTTGTCGTCGTTGGCCATGAGGTAGTCGAGGACCGTGTCGCTGATCCGGTCGGCGATCTTGTCGGGGTGACCCTCGGTCACCGACTCCGAGGTGAACAGGCGTCCTGTCACGGTCTCTTCTCCACTCTTGTTCCGATGAGTTTCTCTACACAGTGCAGCACGATCAGGATGCAAGACAGCCGTCTCAGTTGGTGAATCGGCGCGCCACTTCGTCCCAGATCCGGTGGGCCAGGGCCGATTTCGAGCCGTGCGGCACCTCGACGGCGGCGCCGTCGGCGCCGAGGATGACGGCCTCGTTGTCGGGGCTGCCGAAGACCGCTCCCCCGCTGACGTCGTTGACGACGAGCAGGTCGCACCCCTTGCGGGCCAGCTTGGCGCGAGCCAGGTCGAGCACCGAGCCCGTGGCATCGCCGGTCTCGGCGGCGAAGCCGACGATGACCGAGTCCTTGCGGGCGCGCTCCCCGGAGTCGCCACCGGAGATCTCGCGCAGGATGTCGGGGTTCTGCACCAGCTCGATCGCCGGCGCGGAGCCGTCGTCGGCCTTCTTGATCTTGGCGTCGGTGAACGACGCGGGGCGGAAGTCGGCGGGCGCGGCAGCCATCACCACGGCGTCGGCGTCGGCGGTGGCCGCGAGGACCGCCTCGCGCAGGTCGGCGGTGCTCTCGACCCGGACGACGGTGACGCCGGCGGGGTCGGGCAGGCCCACATTGGCGGCCACCAGGGTGACCTCGGCGCCGCGGGCGGCGGCCGCCCGGGCCAGCGCATAGCCCTGCAGGCCCGAGGAGCGGTTGCCCAGGAAGCGCACCGGATCGAGGTACTCACGGGTGCCGCCGGCCGAGACCACCACCCGGCGTCCGAGCAGGTCCGCAGCGTCCGCGCCGCGGGCGAGCACCTCGGTGCACACCTCGAAGAGCTCGGCCGGCTCGGGCAGCCGGCCCTTGCCGGTGTCGGCGCCGGTGAGACGGCCCTCGGCGGGCTCCACGACGAGCACGCCGCGCGAGCGGAGAGTCTCGACGTTCGCGACGGTGGCGGCGTTCTCCCACATCTCGGTGTGCATCGCCGGCGCGAGCACCACCGGACAGCGTGCGGTGAGCAGGGTGTTGGTGAGCAGGTCGTCGGCCAGCCCGTGCGCGGCCCGCGCGAGCAGGTCGGCTGTGGCAGGTGCGACGACGACGAGGTCGGCCTGCTGGCCGATCCGTACGTGCGGCACCTCGTGGACGCCGGTCCACACGTCGGTGGCCACCGGCTTGCCCGACAGCGCGGCCCAGGTGGGGGCTCCCACGAAGGCGAGCGCGGCCTCGGTGGGCACGACCGTGACGTCGTGACCGGACTCGGTGAGCCGGCGCAGCAGCTCGCACGCCTTGTAGGCGGCGATCCCGCCACCGACCCCGAGAACGACGCGCGGCCGGACACCCTCGGGGTGCCCGGCCTCAGTCGTGCCGTCGGTCTCGTCGGCGGCGCGCTCGCTCAGCGCGTCACTCGCTGTAGTTGGCGGCGGCGTCCAGGGCGGCCTGCGCGGCGGCGGCCTCCTCGGCGGCCAGCTCGGCCGGGTCGACGTCCTCGCAGGTGAGCTTGTCGTCGTTGATCTCGCGCAGGGCGATCGAGAGGGGCTTCTCCTGCACGTGGGTGTCGACCAGCGGGCCGACGTACTCGAGCAGCCCCTCACCGAGCTGGGAGTAGTAGGCGTTGATCTGACGAGCGCGCTTGGCGCTGTAGAGGACCAGCTTGTACTTGCTGTCGGTCTTGGTCAGCAGGTCGTCGATCGAGGGGTTGGTGACGCCGACGGCATCGATGTTGGGCGCAGACACGCAAAGGCCTCACATAACTCGGGGGTGCCCGGCGGGCTATGAGATGCCGGACTCCATCAACTTTACCAACTCCGCGGCTGCAGCGTGAACTTCGTGGTTGACGATCGTGACGTCGAACTCCGACTCGGCGGCCAGCTCCGCCCGAGCGGTGTCGAGGCGCCTGGTGCGCTCCTCCTCGGTCTCGGTGCCGCGTCCGACGAGCCGGCGCACCAGCTCGTCCCAGGAGGGCGGCTTGAGGAACACGAAGATGGCCTCGGGCATCGTCTCGCGCACCTGCCGGGCGCCTTGGAGGTCGATCTCGAGCATCGAGGGGCGTCCTGCGGCCAGCGACTCCTCGACCGGACGACGCGGGGTGCCGTAGCGGGCCGCGCGGTGCACGACGGCCCACTCCAGCAGCTCGCCCTCGGCGATGAGCCGGTCGAACTCCGCGTCGTCGACGAAGTGGTAGTGGACGCCGTCGATCTCGCCGGGCCGGGGCGCGCGGGTCGTGGCCGAGACCGAGATCCACACGTCGTGGTGCCGCTCCCGCACGGCGGCGGCGACGGTGCCCTTGCCGACGGCGGTCGGGCCGGCGAGGACGACGAGACGGTTGTTCGAGGCTGGGCCGGTCACCGGTCGCTCACTGGTCGGGCGCGAACTCGCGCTCGAGCGCGGCGATCTGCTTGATGCCCAGGCCTCGCACGCGACGCGACTCCGCGATCCCGAGCCGCTCCATCACCTGCCGCGCGCGGACCTTGCCGAGTCCGGGCAGGGCCTGGAGCAGGTCGATGACCCGCATCTTGCCGATGACCTCGTTGGTCTGGCCCTCGCGCACCACCTCGATGATCGAGGCGCCGGCGTTGCGGATCCGGTTCTTCACCTCCGCGCGCTCGCGGCGCGAGGCCGCGGCCTTCTCGAGCGCAGCCTGGCGCTGCTCGGGCGTGAGGGGAGGCAGGGCCACGGGCGCGGATCCTTCGGTCGGGCTGGTGATTCTCAGGGATATCGGCTCAATGTAACGGTGCCTCTCCGCGACCGGCAATGCGGGCCGATCGCCGGTCGGCTGCGCCCTGGACGGCGGTCGGCGAGGACGCGCTCAGAGTCCCAGATCGGCTCCGCAGACCTCATGTGCGTGCCGATCCACGCGGTCGAGGGCCTCGCGCAGCGCCTCGGAGGCCACGCTGCCGGCGCCGCCCTCGATGGCCTCGCGCTGGTCCTCGCTGAGACCGGTCGGCGGGTCGATCGGATCGTAGGTCGCCGGGTCGACGCCGGCCTCCTGCAGCGGGTCGGCCAGGCTGGAGAGCCGTCCGACGATGATCGTCCAGTCGTCGTCGACCGCCTCGGGTGCGGCGGCCTCGAGCCGCTCGAAGACCGGCAGTCCACCCAGCAGCCCGGAGGTCCCCCGCTCGGGCACGATCATCCCGCTCAGCGCGGGCTGCTCGTCGACGACGAGGTCGCAGTACTCGCCGGCCGTGTCGGGCTCCTCGCCGCATCCGGCCAGCAGCATTCCGCCCAGCAGCCCACTCAGGGCCGTCACGGCGACCGCTCGTGGGAGGCGCCGGCTCACCGGGCCTCGCGCAGCTCGGCGTTGACCTTCCCGACGACCTCGCGCATGGCCGGCACCGACGGTCCCGCCTGCAGGACCTCGCGCGAGGAGCTGGGCGCGACGTCGGGCGTGGCCGCTCCGAAGATGCGGCGGATGTCGGCGGCGGTCCCGCCCTGGGCGCCGAAGCCGGGAGCCAGGATCGGGCCGTTGAAGCAGAAGTCGGTACCGGTGTCGCCGATCGTCGCCCCGACGACGGCGCCGAACGAGCCGAGCGGCGCCGCACCCTCGTTGAGGGAGGCGAGGTGGTCGAGCATCCGGCGGCCCACGCTCTCGCCGGTGTCGGTGACCGCGTGCTGCACCTCGGGCCCCTCCGGGTTGGAGGTGAGGGCGAGCACGAACAGCCCGGTGCCGTGGGCACGGGCGGTCTCCACGAACGGGGTGAGCGAGCCGAACCCGAGGTAGGGGCTCACGGTGACCGCGTCGGCTGCGAGCGGGCTGGCCGGGTCGAGGTAGGCCTCGGCGTAGGCCTGCGAGGTGGAGCCGATGTCGCCGCGCTTGACGTCGAGCAGCACCAGCGCCCCCGCCGCCCGCGACTCGGCGATCACCCGCTCGAGCACGGCGACGCCGCGCGAGCCGAAGCGTTCGTAGAACGCCGACTGGGGCTTCACCATCGAGCAGACCGGCGCCACCGCCTCCACGACGGTCATCGCGAACTGCTCCAGGCCCGCGACGTCGTCGGCGAGGCCCCACTCGTGCAGCAGCGCGGCGTGTGGGTCGATGCCGACGCACAGCGGTCCGCGGGCCTCGAGCGCCGCACGGAACCGGGCACCGAAGTGGTTCATCGGGTCACTTCCTTCACGATGCGCCGGGGCCACAGCGGCCCCTCGTAGATGAAGGCCGTGTAGGCCTGGAGCAGGTCGGCCCCGGCGGCCAGCCGCTCGCGGGCGTCGTCGGCGGTGCTGATGCCGCCCACGCCGATCAGGGTGAGGTCGGGGCCGACCCGGCCGCGCAGCAGTCGCAGCACCTCGGTGGCGCGCTCCTTTAGCGGCGCCCCCGACAGGCCGCCGGCACCGGCCTCGGCGATCTGCTCGGGGTGGCTGCGCAGCCCGTCGCGCCCGATCGTGGTGTTGGTGGCGATGACGCCGTCGAGCCCGATCGCCAGGGCGAGATCGGCCACCGCAAGCACGTCGTCGTCGGCGAGGTCGGGCGCGATCTTGACCAGCAGGGGCACCCGCGTACCGGTGGTGACGCCGTCGGCGACCTCGCGCACGTGCCGCAGCAGCGGTTCGAGACGCTCGACGGACTGGAGGCTGCGCAGCCCCGGGGTGTTCGGCGAGCTCACGTTGACCACGAGGTAGTCGGCGTGCGGGGCGAGCAGGCGGGTGCTGAGCGCGTAGTCGGCCAGGACGGCGTCCTGGTCGTCCTCGGGGACGACCTTGGTCTTGCCGATGTTGACGCCGAGCACCGGGCCCTCGGCGTCGCGGCGGCGTGCGGCGCGGGCCCCGAGCCGGGCCGCGACGGCCTCGGCGCCCTCGTTGTTGAAGCCCATCCGGTTGACGATCGCCCGGTCCGAGACCAGCCGGAACAGCCGGGGCGTGGGGTTGCCGGGCTGCGGGCGACCGGTGACCGTGCCGACCTCGACGTGCCCGAAGCCGAGCGCGGCGAGGGCGTCGATGCCCCGTGCGTCCTTGTCGAAGCCGGCCGCGAGCCCCAGGACGTGGGGGAAGGTGAGGCCCATCGCGGAGACCGGTGCTGCGGCCACCCCCGGCAGCCGGGCCAGCAGGGGGCCGCCCGCGCGCACCGCGGCGAACCCGAGCCGGTGCGAGCGCTCGGGATCCAGACGGCGCAGGCCGTGCTCGAAGACCCGCCGGTAGGCGCCCATCACTCCCGCCCGGCGGCGGTGTCGCGGGCCCAGTCCTGCAGGCTCCGGACGCCGACGTCGCCGCGTTGGATCGCCTCGATGCCCTGGACGGCGGCGCCGAGCCCCTGGACGGTCGTGATGCACGGGACGTTGGCCCGGACCGCGGCGGTGCGGATCTCGTAGCCGTCCAGACGGGTGTTGCCGCCCTCCACGGTCGCGCCCCCGCCGTAGGGGGTGTTGATGATCAGCTGGATCTCGCCGTCGTGGATCAGCTGGACGGTGGTGCGCTCGCCGTCGGGCCCGGGGCCGTCGAAGTGCTTGCGCACCACCCCGCACGCCACGCCGTTGCGGCGCAGCACCTCGGCGGTGCCCTGGGTGGCGAGGATCTCGAAGCCGAGGTCGGCCAGCACCTTGATCGGGAAGACCATGGAGCGCTTGTCGCGGTTGGCCATCGAGACGAAGATCCGGCTCGGGCGGCCGTCGACGACCGGCTGTGGGAGCGGCCCGAACGCCGCGGCCTGCGACTTGCTGAACGCCGTCCCGAAGTCGCGGTCGAGACCCATCACCTCACCGGTGGACTTCATCTCCGGTCCCAGCACCGTGTCGACCTGCTGGCCGTCGGGGGTGCGGAACCGGTTGAACGGCATCACCGCCTCCTTGACCGCGATCGGCTGGTCGGCCGGCAGGGCGCCGCCGTCGCCGGTGGCCGGGAGCACGCCGGCCGCGCGGAGGTCGGCGATCGACTCCCCCAGCATCACCCGGGCCGCCGCCTTCGCCAGCGGGGTCGAGGTGGCCTTGGACACGAACGGAACCGTGCGCGAGGCGCGCGGGTTGGCCTCGAGCACGTAGAGGATGTCCGAGCCGAGGGCGAACTGGATGTTCAGCAGGCCGCGCACGCCGACGCCGCGGGCGATCGCCTCGGTGGCGGCCCGGATCCGCTCGGTCTCGCCCGCGCCGAGGGTGATCGGGGGCAGCGCGCAGCTGGAGTCGCCGGAGTGGATGCCGGCCTCCTCGATGTGCTCCATCACCCCGCCGAGGAAGAGCTCCTCGCCGTCGAAGAGCGCATCGACGTCGACCTCGACGGCGTCGTCGACGAACCGGTCGACCAGCACCGGGGCCTCACGGCTGATCAGCCCGGCGGCGACGTACTTCTCCAGGTAGGAGCGCAGCGCCTCGTCGCCGTAGACGATCTCCATGCCGCGTCCGCCGAGCACGTAGGAGGGACGCACCAGCACCGGGTAGCCGACCTCCGCGGCGATCCGCTGGGCCTCGGGGAACGACGTCGCGGTGCCGTGCTTGGGCGCCACCAGACCGGCGTCGGCCAGCACCCGGCCGAAGGCGCCGCGGTCCTCGGCGAGGTCGATCGCATCGGGCGAGGTGCCGACGATCGGGACGCCGTTGGCGGCCAGCCCCTGGGCCAGGCCGAGCGGCGTCTGCCCTCCGAGCTGGCAGATCACCCCGGCCACGGGGCCGGCCTGCTGCTCGGCGTGCACGATCTCCAGGACGTCCTCGAGGGTGAGCGGCTCGAAGTAGAGCCGGTCG
Source organism: Nocardioides epinepheli (assembly GCF_037936805.1). Lineage (NCBI taxonomy): Bacteria > Bacillati > Actinomycetota > Actinomycetes > Propionibacteriales > Nocardioidaceae > Nocardioides > Nocardioides epinepheli. The sequence continues at coordinate 62,177 of NZ_JBBMMC010000013.1, forward strand.
GAGGTGTCGTAGTCGGTGGAGACGGTCTCGGGGTTGCAGTTGACCATCACCGTGTCGTAGCCGCCGCCGGGCAGGCCAGGATCGCTCAACGCGAGCGAGGCGTGCACACAGGAGTAGTCGAACTCGATGCCCTGACCGATCCGGTTGGGCCCCGAGCCGAGGATGATGACCGCGGGACGCTCGCGCGGTGCGACCTCGGACTCCTCGTCGTAGGAGCTGTAGTGGTAGGGCGTGCGGGCGGCGAACTCCGCGGCGCAGGTGTCGACGGTCTTGTAGACAGGCCGGATGCCGAGGGCGTGCCGGACGCCGCGCACGACGTCGGCGCTCATCCCGCGGATCTTGCCGATCTGGGCGTCGGAGAAGCCGTGCCGCTTGGCCCGCCGCAGGATCTCCGGCGTCAGCTCGGGCGCGGCGGTGACCTCCTCGGCGACCTCGTTGATCAGCAGCAGCTGGTCGACGAACCAGGGGTCGATCCGGGTGGCCTCGAAGATCTCCTCCGGCGTGGCGCCGGCGCGCAGCGCGTCCATCACCTGCTTGAGGCGCCCGTCGTGCGGGGTGCGGATCTCCTCGAGGAGGGCTTCCTTGTCGAGATCGACCCACTCCTGGTGCCAGTCGAAGGCGGCGTCCTTGCTCTCCAGGGAGCGCAGTGCCTTCTGCAGGGCCTCGGTGAAGTTGCGCCCGATCGCCATCGCCTCGCCCACGCTCTTCATGTGGGTGGTGAGCGTGGGGTCGGCGCCGGGGAACTTCTCGAAGGCGAACCGGGGCACCTTCACCACGACGTAGTCGAGGGTGGGCTCGAAGGCCGCCGGGGTCTCGAGGGTGATGTCGTTGGGGATCTCGTCGAGGGTGTAGCCGATGGCGACCTTGGCGGCGATCTTGGCGATCGGGAAGCCGGTGGCCTTGGAGGCCAGTGCGCTGGAGCGGGAGACCCGCGGGTTCATCTCGATGACGATGACCCGGCCGTCGTCGGGGTTGACGGCGTACTGGATGTTGCAGCCGCCGGTGTCGACGCCGACCTCGCGGATGATGCCGATGGCCAGGTCGCGCAGGTGCTGGTACTCACGGTCGGTGAGCGTCATCGCGGGGGCGACGGTGATCGAGTCGCCGGTGTGGACGCCCATCGGGTCGACGTTCTCGATCGAGCAGACGATGACGACGTTGTCGGCCTTGTCGCGCATCACCTCCAGCTCGTACTCCTTCCACCCGATGATCGACTCCTCGATCAGCACCTCGGTGGTCGGGCTGGCGGCCAGCCCGGCGCCGGCGATACGGGCCAGGTCCTCGGGGCCGTAGGCGATGCCGGAGCCGGTGCCGCCCATGGTGAAGGAGGGGCGGACGACGGCCGGGTAGCCGAGCTCGGCGACGGCCTGCTCGCAGTCCTCCAGCGTGTGGCACACCACGCTGCGGGCGACCTCGCCGCCGACCTTCTCGACGATCGCGTTGAACAGCTCGCGGTTCTCCCCGCGGTGGATCGCGTCGAAGGAGGCGCCGATCATCTCCACGCCGTACTTGTCCAGCACGCCGTTCTCGTGCAGCGCGATCGCGGCGTTGAGCGCGGTCTGGCCGCCGAGGGTGGGCAGCAGCGCGTCGGGGCGCTCCTTGGCGATGACCATCTCGACGTACTCGGGGGTGATCGGCTCGACGTAGGTGGCGTCGGCGAACTCGGGATCGGTCATGATCGTGGCCGGGTTGGAGTTGACCAGGATCACCCGCAGGCCCTCGGCCTTGAGCACCCGGCAGGCCTGGGTGCCGGAGTAGTCGAACTCGCAGGCCTGGCCGATCACGATCGGGCCCGACCCGATGACCATCACGGACTTGATGTCGGTGCGCTTGGGCATCAGGCGGTCACCTTCTGCTGGGCCTGCCGGCTCATGAGCTCGGCGAAGCGGTCGAACAGGTATCCGGCGTCGTGGGGTCCGGCGGCGGCCTCGGGGTGGTACTGCACCGAGAACGCCTTGAGCGTGCCGTCCTCGGAGCGCAGCTCGAGTCCCTCGACGACGTCGTCGTTGAGGCAGACGTGGCTCACCGTGGCGGTGCCGTAGGGCGTGGCGGTGGGAGCGTCGAGCGGTGCGTCGACGGCGAAGCCGTGGTTGTGGGCGGTGACCTCGACCTTGCCGGTGGTGCGGTCGAGCACCGGCTGGTTGATCCCGCGGTGCCCGTACTTCAGCTTGTAGGTGCCGAAGCCGAGCGCGCGGCCGAAGAGCTGGTTTCCGAAGCAGATGCCGAAGTACGCGATGCCGCGCTCCAGCGCTCCGCGGAGCACCTCGACCTGGCCCACGGTGGCCGCCGGGTCTCCGGGGCCGTTGGAGTAGAAGAGACCGTCGGGGCCGACCGCGAGGATGTCGTCGAGGGTCGCGGTGGCGGGGAGCACGTGCACCTCGATGCCGCGCTCGGCCATCCGGTGCGGGGTCATCGACTTGATGCCGAGGTCGAGCGCGGCGACGGTGAAGCGGCGCTCTCCGATCGCCGGGACCACGTAGGACTCCCCCGTGCTGACCTCGCCGGCCAGCTCGGAGCCGGCCATCTCGCCGGAGGAGCGGACCCGCTCGAGCAGCGCCTCGGCGTCGGTGGTGGTCGAGGAGATGCCGACCCGCATCGCGCCGCGCTCGCGCAGGTGGCGGGTGAGGGCGCGGGTGTCGATGCCGGAGATGCCGACGACGCCCTGCTCGCGCAGCTCGTCGTCGAGGCTGCGGGCGCTGCGCCAGTTCGACGGCACCCGGGCGGGGTCGCGCACGACGTACCCGGCGACCCAGATGCGCCGGGACTCGGCGTCCTCGTCGTTGACGCCGGTGTTGCCGACGTGCGGCGCGGTCATCACCACCACCTGGCGGTGGTACGACGGATCGGTGAGGGTCTCCTGGTAGCCGGTCATGCCGGTGTTGAAGACGGCTTCGCCGAAGGTCTCGCCGACGGCGCCGTAGGCGTCGCCGCGGAAGGTGCGACCGTCTTCGAGGACCAGGATCGCGGGGGCATGCTGGGCAGGACGCGGCACGCCGTACCTCCTTCTCCGCCTCACGGGACGGATCGTTAAAGGATGCAGAGCTAGGCCGGAGACTATCAGCGCCGCGAGCGTCCGGTGCCCCTGGTGGGCGTCGCGGACAGCGGGTCGTCGGGCCACGCGTGCTTGGGATAGCGGCCCCGCAGCTCCGCGCGGACCTGGGGATAGCCCGAGGCCCAGAACGAGGCGAGGTCGGCGGTCACCGCGGCCGGACGACGGGCGGGCGAGAGCAGGTGCAGCAGGAGCGATACCCGGCCCTCGGCCAGGCGCGGCGCCCGGTCCCAGCCGAAGACCTCCTGGATCCGCACGGCGAGCACCGGCACGTCGGGCTCGTAGTCGATGCGCACCCTGGAGCCGCTCGGCACCGTGACGTGCTCGGGCGCGAGCTCGTCGAGGCGGGCGGCCTCCGGCCAGGGCAGCAGGCGCCGCAGGGCGGCCGCGACGTCGAGCCGCCTCGGGTCGGTGCCCACCAGCCACTGGTCGGCTGCGCCGAGGAGGGCATCGTCGGAGACGTCGGGCCACGGCTCGCCGAGGGTGCGGTGCAGGAAGGCCAGGCGGCGACGCAGGGAGACCGCGGCGTCGGTCCAGCGCAGGGTGTCCAGCCCGTCGCGCCGCAGCGCCTCCGCGATCGCCGCGGTGACCGCGGCGGGGTCGGGGTCGGCGATCGGGGTGCTGGCGAGCTCGATCGCGCCGAGCCGGGTGACTCGCCGGGCGGTGATCCGGCCGGCGCGCCAGGTGACGACGTCGTCCTCGTGCCAGCGGGCGGCGGCGGTCTCCAGCGCGGTGGCCTCGTCGATCGGAGCCGCCGAGCGGATGGTCGCGTCGCGCTGCCCGGGCCGGCGCTCGGCGTCGGCGACCGCGAGCCAGGTGGTTGCGGTGAGGGCTGCTCCCGGCGCGAGGGTCGCGCCGGTGCCGCCGACGGTGGCGTAGCTGGCGCCGCCGGGCCGCAACCGGGCGATCCGGTCGGGGTGGGCCAGCGCCACGATCAGCCCGACGGCCTGGTCGTCGGTGAGGCCGGTGGATCCCGGCGTCCCGTGCGGGTGGTCGTCGATCAGGCCCGCGAAGCGCTGTGCCGCTGCCCGCCAGCCGGGGTCACGCTCGCGCCGGGCGCGGCGCAACGCGGCGACGAGGTCGCCGTCGGGGGCGCGGAGGTCCTCGGCGAGCAGCGCGACCACCTCCGCGGCACGCTTCGAGCCCACGCTCGCGGCGCCGTCGAGGAGAGCGCGGGCCAGGCGCGGGTCGGCCGGGACCCTGGCGATGGCGCGACCGCGGTCGGTGAGCGCGTGGTCGTCGTCCAGGGCACCGAGGTCGGTGAGGACGGCGTGGGCGGCGTCCATGGCGGGTGCGGGTGGCGAGTCGAGCAGGGCGAGGCCGGCGCCGTCGGGCGCACCCCACAAGGCGAGCTCGAGCGCGAACCCGGCGAGGTCGGCGGTCGCGATCTCGGGGGCGGGATGCTCGTCGAGCCGGCTGTGCTCCTCCTCGCTCCAGCAGCGGAGCACGACCCCCGGGCCCTCGCGCCCGGCACGCCCGGCGCGCTGGTCGGCGGCGGCCTTGCTGACGCGCACGGTGACCAGTCCCGCCAGGCCGCGGCGGTGGTCGGTCTGCGGGCGGCGGGCCAGCCCGGCGTCGACGACGATCCGCACCCCCGGCACGGTGAGCGAGGACTCCGCGACGTCGGTGGTGACGACGACCCGGCGCGTCGTGCCAGGGCTCAGCGCGCGATCCTGGGCCCGGGCGTCCAGGCGGCCGTGCAGCTCGACGACGTCGGCGTCGATGCCGGAGAGCCGCCTCGTCACCGCACCAATCTCCCGCACGCCCGGCACGAACACGAGCACGTCACCGGTCTCCTCGGCGAGCGCGCGGCGGGTGGTGGTGGCGACGTGGTCGAGGAAGGCCGGCGTGACGCCGCGCTCGTCCCGGGCCAGCACGCCCGGCGGTGGCGGCGCCCAGCGGCGCGCGACCGGATGCAGCGCACCGGGGACGGTGACCACCGCGGCGCCGTCGAGGAGGGCGGCGGTGCGCTCGGCCTCGACGGTGGCCGACATCGCGACCAGGGGGAGGTCGTCGCGCAGGTGGCGGCGGACGTCGACCAGCAGCGCGAGCACCAGGTCGGCGTCGAGCTGGCGCTCGTGCACCTCGTCGAGCACCACGGCGGCGACGTCCGGGAGGTCGGGGTCGCGCTGGAGGCGGCGCAGCAGGACGCCCGGGGTGACCATCTCGATGCGGGTGCTCGGGCCGGTGCGGGACTCGCCGCGGACGGTGTACCCGACGGTCTCCCCCACCGGCTCGCCCAGCAGCGCGGCGAGTCGCCTGGCGGCCGCTCGCGCCGCGATCCGGCGGGGCTGGGTGACCACGACGCGCCCGCCGCCGGCGACCGTGAGCGCGATCGCGGGCGGGACGAGCGTCGTCTTGCCCGAGCCCGGCGGCGCCTGGACCACGACCGCGCCGGTTGCCTGGACGGCGTCGGTGATCCGCCCCAACCCGGCCGCGACCGGCAACGCGGGCGGGGCAGCCACCAGTTCGTCCAGGCCCCTCCTCACGACGACCGGCGGCGCGCGGTCCTGAGCCGTGGACGCCCCGGGGTCCGACTGGGCGGCCGATCCATGAACTTGTCGGCCGGGATATCGGCCGCGAAGTTCAGGTTTCCCCGGTCGACCGGGGAAATCCCGGCGCCCGGCCCACCACTCACACCAGCGCCCCGTCGAGGACGGTCGGGACGCCGCGCAGGAACGTAGCGCGCACGCTGGCGCCGAGGGTGCGGCCGTGCCAGGGGTTGTTGCGCGAGAGGGAGACCGAGGCGTCGCGATCGACCACCAGCGGGGTGGCCGGGTCGATGAGCACCAGGTTCGCCGGCGCGCCCACCTCCAGCGGACGGCCCTGGTCGGCGAGCCCGGCGATCCGCGCCGGAGTGGCCGACATGACGCGGGCGACGTCGGCCCACGACATCCGGCCCGACTCCACCATCACGGTGGCCACCACGGGCAGGGCCGTCTCGAGGCCGAGCATCCCGAAGGCGGCGTCGACGAAGGCGTGCTCCTTGTCGTGGCGGGCGTGCGGGGCGTGGTCGGTGGCCACGGCGTCGATGGTGCCGTCGGCGAGTGCATCGCGGACGGCGTCGACGTCCTCCTGCGGACGCAGCGGCGGGTTGACCTTGAAGGTGGGGTCGTAGCCGCCGTTCTCGGAGGCGAGCAGGTCGGTGGTGAGCAGCAGGTGGTGCGGGGTGACCTCGGCGGTGACCGCCCAGGTGCCGTCGACGGCGGCCTGCTCCTTGGCCCAGCGCAGCACCTCGACGGTGCCCGCGGTCGAGGCGTGGGCGACGTGGACGCGCGAGCCGGTGTGCCGGGCGAGCATCACGTCGCGAGCGACGATGACCTCCTCGGCGATGCCCGGCCAGCCGGGAAGGCCGAGGCGCCCCGAGAGCTCGCCCTCGTGGCAGCAGGCGGTGGGGCCCGCGAGGTCCGGGTCCTGCGCGTGCTGGCTGACGACGCCGCCGAACGCCTTGACGTACTCCAGCGCCCGGCGCATCACCCGGGCGTCGGCCACGCATCGGCCGTCGTCGGAGAACACCGTGACACCGGCGCGGGAGCGATGCATGAGACCGAGCTCGGCGAGCTCCTCGCCGGCCAGCCCCCGGGTCACCGCTCCCACCGGGTGGACGTCGACCAGCCCGGCGGCGCGGCCGAGGTCGTGGACCCGCTCGGCCGCCTCGGCGGTGTCGGTGACCGGGTTGGTGTTGGCCATGGCCAGCACGGCGGTGTAGCCCCCGACGGCGGCGGCCTGAGAACCGGTGCGGATCGTCTCGGCGTCCTCGCGGCCCGGCTCGCGCAGGTGGGTGTGCAGGTCGACCAGGCCCGGCAGCGCGACCAGGCCGTCGGCGTCGACCACCTGCGCGCCGTCGGCGCTCAACTGGCCGGGGGTGGTGCCGATCTCGGCGATCACGCCGTCGCGCAGGAGCAGGTCGACGGCGTCCTCGCCGAGGAGGCGGGCGCCGGTGAGGAGGACAGGGTTGCTCATGACTCTTCTCCTGCGAGGAGGTGGTAGAGGACCGCCATCCGGATCGCGACCCCGGCCGAGACCTGGTCGAGGACGGCCGACTGGGCGGCGTCCGCGGCGTCGGCGGCGATCTCCAGGCCGCGGTTCATCGGTCCCGGGTGGCAGATGGGGACGTCGGGACCGAGCACTCCGAGGCGGTCGCGGGTGAGCCCGTAGCCGACTGTGTACTCGCGCGGGCTGGGGAAGTAGCCACCGCTCATCCGCTCGCGCTGGACCCGCAGCATCATCACCGCGTCGGCCTCGGGCAGCACCTCGTCGAGGTCGTAGGACGTCGCGAACCCGGCCTGTGCCGACCACGGCCCGATGCCGCTGGGCATCAGCGTCGGCGGGGCGACGACGGTGACCTCGGCGCCGAGCTTGGTCAGGCACAGCACGTTGCTTCGGAAGACCCGGCTGTGGGTGAGGTCGCCGACGATCGCGATCTTCTGGCCCTCCAGGGTGCCGAGGCGGCGTCGGAGGGTGTAGGCGTCCAGCAGCGCCTGGGTCGGGTGCTCGTGGGTGCCGTCGCCGGCGTTGATGACCGCGGCGTCGACCCACTGGCTCACCTGGAGCGCGGCGCCGCTGGCGGGGTGGCGCATCACCAGGGCGTCGACGCCCATCGCGGCGATGGTGAGCACGGTGTCGCGCAGGCTCTCGCCCTTGCTCGCCGAGCTGCCCTTGGCGGCGATGTTGATCGTGTCGGCCGAGAGCCACTTTCCGGCGATCTCGAAGCTGGACCGGGTACGGGTGGAGTCCTCGAAGAACAGGTTGATCACCGTGCGCCCGCGCAGCGCGGGCAACTTCTTGACCTCGCGGCGCTGCACGTCGTGCATCTCCGCGGCGGTGGCGAACAGGGTGTCGATGTCGTCGACGTCCAGGTCGTCGATGCTCAGCAGGTGGCGCCTCATCCGATCCACACCCCCTCGACGTCGTCGGTGTCGGCCAACCGCACCATCACCCGCTCGGTGCGTGCGCTGGGCAGGTTCTTCCCGACGTGGTCGGCCCGGATCGGGAGCTCGCGATGACCGCGATCGACCAGGACCGCGAGCCGGACGACGTCGGGGCGGCCGAGGTCGTTGAGCGCGTCGAGCGCGGCTCGCACGGTGCGCCCGGAGTAGAGCACGTCGTCGACCAGCACCACCGTCTTGCCGTCGATGCCGCCGGGAGGCACCTGCGTCGGGTGCGGGCTTCGGGCCGGATGACGACGCAGGTCGTCGCGGTACATGGTGATGTCGAGCGCGCCGACCGGCACGTCCACGCCCTCGACGTCGCGGATCCGCTCGCCGACCCGCCGGGCCAGCGGCACCCCACGGCTGGGGATGCCGAGCAGCACCAGGTCGGCGGCGCCCTTGTTGCGCTCGAGGATCTCGTGGGCGATCCGGGTCAACGCCCGGGCGATGTCACGGGAGTCGAGGACCGTGCGGCCCTCGGGGTGGACATCAGCATTCGCGTCCGGCTCGGGCTGGGCACACACAGTGCTCCGGACCTCCTTCTCCGCCTCACAGGACGGCTCGTTAAAGGATGTCGATCGCGGTCGACCCTAGCAGCCGCCCCCGCCCCCACCGCCCCTCCTCCCGCGCACCCGAACCTGTGGACAAGCGGCCCGGGCCCGATACTTTGAGGCGTCATCAACCTCGGCCGGGGTCCAGAAGGTTGATAACGCCTCAAACTATCCCGGCCCCATCCACAACCTGCCGTCGCGCGGGATGGCCACGGGACGCCTCGAAGGCGCGCCGAGCCACGCAGAACCCGCGGACTCAGAGCGCTTCGGACATCCCGGCACACGCGCGGAGCCAGGCGCGACGAGTGGCTGCTGAGAGCTGGGCGTAGGGCACCACGGAGCCGGAGACGAGCACCGGGTCGTAGGGCACCCGGTAGACCGCGCGGGTGCGCTGCTCGTAGACGCCGGTGAGGTCGGAGACGAGCTTGGTGTCGACCTTGTCGGAGGGGTCGGACAGCACCGTGACGGCCTTGTGCTTCAGGTCGGTGATGCCGGCGTCCTGGAGGGCGTCGAGCATCCACAGGCCGCTGTAGCCGGTGTCCTCACGCACGGTGCTGGTGACCACGAGCAGGTCGGCGGCGTCCGCGGCGGCCAGCCAGTTCTCGGCGCGCATGTTGTTGCCGGTGTCCACGATGATCACGCGATAGAAGCGCTCGAGCAGCTGATGGACCTCGTTGAAGTCGGAGGCCTTGATCATGCCGGTGACGTCGGGGCGCTCGTCGGAGGCGAGGACGTCGAAGTGTGCGTCGCCCTGGGAGCGCACGAACGCGCCGAGGTCGCCGATGCGCGACTGGTAGACGTCCTTGAACCGCTCGAGGTCCTCCAGCAACTCGCGCGTGGTGTTGCGGTGGGTGCTGCGGGTGCCCCGGATGCCGAGGGTGCCGCGGGTCTCGTTGTTGTCCCACGCGACCACGCCACCGCCGCGCACCGTGCCGAAGGTGTAGCCCGCGGCCAGCACGCCCGTGGTCTTGGCGGCACCGCCCTTGGGGTTGACGAAGGCGATCGTGCGTGGGCCGTCGAAGTCGCGCTGGATCATCGCGCGGTCGTCCTCGTAGGCGCGCTCCTTTGCTCCCATCGCCGGTTTGATCAGGCCACCGGTCCACCGACGCACTCGGCCGCGCCAACCCCACGACGCGGGGCCGAGGCCCTGCTCGCTGTCGCGACGGTCGAGGAAGTCGGTCGCGGTCATGAACCGGCGCGGCTCCCCCGCTGCGGCGACCGGAGCGACGTCGGGCTGGTGGGCGGTCTCGGCCGGTGCCTCCTGGACCGGAGCCGGAACCGGAGCCGGCGCCGGCTCCTGGTGTGGCGGCGCCATCGGCGCAGGCGGAGCGGACGGGGCCGTGGGAGCCGATGACGGCGGCGCCGGGGCGTAGCCGGGCTGCGCGGCGTAGCCGGGCGGTGGGCCGGCCGGGGGCGGACCCGTGGGTCCCGCGCCGCCCGGCCACGGGCCGGCGGAGCCGGCCGGCCCGGCCGGCTGGCCGCGTTCGGCGGGCGGCACCTGATCGCTCACCGGATCTGCGAGATGGTCGCTGAGGTGATCGCTCACGCGCCGCTCCTGTTCACGGGAGTAGTCGTGGAGCTCTTCGGAGGTGAAGAGTCGGTCGCTGGTATCCGACTGGTGCTCGGGCGGGCCCGAGGGTTGCTGCGTCATGGAGTCCTCCGAGAGCTGGCCGAATGCGCCGCTCGACCTTAGACCAACCGGTCGCCGAGCCGGCCGGTCACCGATCGAGGTGACGGGCCCAGGCGAAGCAGAACAGCCCGTAGGCGATGAAGCCCAGGCCCATCAAGATGAGCAGCACCGGGCCGAACGGCTGGTCGAGCACGGTGGTGAGGGCCTGGTCCATGCCGCCGGACTTCTTGGGCTCGTGGCTGATCGCGGCGTAGAGGAACAGTCCGCCGACGATCCCGAGGGCGATGCCCTTCGCGGTGTGCCCGATCCGTCCGAACCACCGGTAGGCGTCGCCGGTCTTGCCGGACTTGCCCTCGCCGTCGAGCTTCTTGAGGTAGCTCTCCCTGTAGGCCTGGACCAGCAGCGCGATCCCGACCCCGATGATGCCCAGGCCGATCAGCCCGACCAGGATCTGACCGCCCGGGAGGTCCATGATCTTGGCGGTCGTGGAGTCGGTGCCCTTCTCGGAGTTGCTCGAGCCGGAGCCGATGGCGATCTTGATCGCGCTGTAGGCGATCACCGCGTACACGATCGCCTTGCCCGCCGAGGCGAGGCGCTTGAAGATCCGCTTCTTGCCCTCCTCGTCCTGGTGGCCGACGGCGGCCTCGATCGCCTGCCAGATCACCAGCAGGATCATCCCGATCCCGATCGCCCAGACCAGGAACTTCCCGAACGGCTGCTCGGCGAGCTGGGCCAGCGCCCCGGAGTTGGAGGCCTCGCCCTCACGGTCTCCGAGCGCCAGCTGGATCACCAGCCAACCGAGGACCAGGTGGACGACGCCGAAGGCGACCAACCCGGCCGCGGCCAGCCAGTCCAGGCTCTTGCTGTCGTTGGCGCTCTGCGCGGCGCCGCGCGCGGAACTTCCTGCCTGAGTCAACGAAGGCCTCCTACAGCCGTCTCGATCGCCCGATGGAACGTCGGATATGCATAGATCATCGTGCCTAGTACGTCGACCGGTACACCCGCATGGACGGCGACGGCCAACGCCCCGAGGATCTCACCACCCGCGGGCCCGACGACGCAGGCCCCGACGAGCACGCCGCGATCGGCGTCCTCGACCACCGTGACGAGACCCCGACCGCCCGGCCCGTGGGTGAATCCGCGCGACGACGCGCCCAGGTCGGCGCGCCCCACGCGCACGTTCAGGCCGGCCTCACGAGCCGCACGCTCGGTGAGCCCGACGCCGCCGACCTCCGGATCGGTGAAGGTCACGTGCGGCACGGCGTGGTAGGCCGCTGCCGGCCCCTCCGCGTCGAGCAGGCCGCGCAGGGCGATCGCCGACTGATACATCGAGACGTGGGTGAAGGCGCCGTGGCCGGTGATGTCGCCGATCGCCCAGAGGCCGGGTGCGCCGGGCACGCGCATCCGGTCGTCGACGTCGAGAGTGCGCTGGTGCGGGTCGAGGCCGACGGTCTCGAGCCCGAGGTCGTCGAGGTTGGGAGTGCGGCCGGCGGCGATCAGGAGTCGGTCGACGGGGACCTCCTCCCCGTCGACGGTGAGCGTGAACAGGCCCCCGGCGTAGTCGACAGCCTCGGTGGTGGCCGAGGTGAGGACGCGGACGCCATCGTCGGCGAGGACGTCGGCGAGCAGGTCGGCCGCCTCCGGCTCGTCGGCGGGCAGCAGCCGTGGGCCGTGCTGGATCAGGGTCACCGCCACCCCGAAGCGCGCGAAGACCTGGGCGAGCTCGCAGCCGATGGGGCCGCCGCCGATGATCGCCAACGACTCCGGCAGCTCGCTGACCCGGACGGCGTCCCGATTAGTCCAGTAGGGCGTGCCGGCCAGGCCGGGGATCGGCGGGGCCGCCGGCCGCGTGCCGGTGTTGAGGACGACGTCGTCCGCCTCGATCGTGCGCACCTCGCCGTCGGGCGTGGTGACCTCGACGCGTCCCGGTCCGGCCAGTCGCGCGACGCCGTGCAGGACCTCGGCACCGGCGTCCTGGAGCCTGCGGACGGCGATCTCGTCGTCCCAGCCGGTGGTGGCCTCGGCGCTGATCCGGTGCGCCACCGGCGTCCAGTCCGGGGTGAGCGTCACCTCGCCGGCCAGCTCGCCGGCGTAGCGCGCCTCGGCGAGAGTCCCGGCCGCGCGAACCATCATCTTGGTGGGGATGCACCCGTAGTAGGGGCACTCCCCTCCGACGAGATGCCGGTCGATGGCGACGACCCGCTTCCCCGCGTTCGCGGCACCGGTGGCGAGCGCCTCACCACCGGGGCCGAGTCCGATCACGACGACGTCGGCCTGCAGGTCGGCCGCGCTGGTCTCCATACGTGCAGTCTGTCACCGCTCGGGCGCGGTGCGACCCCCTCGAGGGGCCGGCGCGGGTCAGCTCTCCTGCGGCGCGATGCCGGCGCGCTGGATCGCGCCCAGGACGCCGTTGACGAAGCTCGGCGAGTCGTCGGTGGACAGGTCGCGCACCAGCGCGACGGCCTCGGAGATCGCGACCGTGTCCGGGACGTCGTCGCCGTGCAGCATCTCCCACAGCCCGAGCCGCAGGACGTTGCGGTCGACGGCGGGCATCCGGTCGAGCGTCCAGCCCTCGGCGTACTGCGCGAGCACCTCGTCGAGACGCGAGGTCTCCTCGGCGACACCGCGCACCAGCGTCTCGGTGTAGGGGTTGGTCGGTGCCTCGCCGGCCGCGACGACCCGATCGAACGCCTCGACCGGCGTCTCGCCCCGCATCTCGGCGGAGTAGAGGAGGTCCAGTGCCCGGCGCCGCGCCTTGGAACGGGCGGCCATCAGCGGGTCCTCACGACTTGACGCGACCCATGTAGGAGGAGTCGCGGGTGTCGACCTTGACCTTCTCGCCCTGGTTGATGAACAGCGGCACCTGGATCTCGTGGCCGGTCTCGAGGGTGGCCGGCTTGGTGCGGCCGGTGGCGGAGTCACCGGCGAGGCCGGGCTCGGTGAAGGTGATGACGAGCTCTACCGAGGCGGGCATCTCGATGAACAGCACCCGGCCGTCGTTGGTGGCCACGACCGCCTCCTGGTTCTCCAGGAGGAAGTTCGCGGCGTTGCCGACGATGTCGGGGCCGATCTCGAGCTGCTCGTAGGAGTCGGTGTCCATGAAGACGTAGGAGGTGCCGTCGTTGTAGAGGTACTGCATGCTGCGCCGGTCGACCGTCGCGGTCTCGACCTTGGTGCCGGCGTTGAAGGTCTTGTCGACGGTCTTGTTCGACTCGACGTTCTTCAGCTTGGTGCGCACGAACGCCGGGCCCTTGCCGGGCTTGACGTGCTGGAACTCCACCACGGACCACAGCTGTCCGTCGATGTTGAGAACCATGCCGTTCTTGAGGTCGTTCGTGGTGGCCATGCGCAGACGACACCTTCACTGTTCGAGGGACTTGTATGACGAGCTGACTCGCGGGGTGCGCAGGCCCAACCGACCCGGACACCAGCGCTGGAGTCTACTGGCCCGCGCCCCGACGCTCCGATTCGGCGTCCGTGTGGCTGGTGGTGCCGGTGACAGCGGTGGGACCGACGCGTGTTCGTGGGGCTCGTGGCTACTGGTGTGGCGTCGGCCGGGATAGTTTGAGGCGTTATCAACCTCCGGGGGCCATCGAGAGGTTGATGACGCCTCAAACTATCCCCGCCGCGCCGCTACCCGGCTCGGCGGCGTGCGGTCGACGGATTCCCCGTCACCACGGCTGCCGTGACGCCGTGATTTGGTGTGCCATGGTTACCGGGTGGACGACCCGGGCGAGCGGCTCGAAGGGGGCCGCGACCTCGGCGCCTACCTCGTCGACAGCACCGTACGACGAGTGGCCCGACCCCACACGCCGACCGTGCACAACCTGCTGCGCCACCTGGCCGAAGTCGGCTTCGCGGGGGCTCCCCGCGTGATCGGCTATGACGCGCTCGGTCGCGAGGAGTTGACCTATCTCCCCGGCGAGACCGTCGGGGCCGAGTTCCCGTGGCCGGCATGGGTGCACGGAGACCACGCTCTGCTCGAGGTCGCGCGCTGGCTCCGCGACTATCACCGCGCCGTCGCGACCTTCGAGCCCCGTCCCGGATCGGTGTGGCGCGAGGGCGGTGTGTGGCGTCCGGGCCTGATCGTCGCCCACGGCGACCCGGGCCCTTACAACGCGGTTTGGAACGGCGACCTGGTCGGCTTCATCGACTGGGACAACGCCGCCCCAGTCGCACGTGCCGACGATCTGGCCTGGACGGCGTTCTCGTGGGTGCCGCTCCACAGCCCAGCGCTCGCACGCAAGGAGGGATTTCGCGAGCCGACCCGGCGTCGCGAGCGGCTGAAGATGTTCCTCGACGCCTACGGCGGGCACGACCTCAACGACGTCCTCGACAGGCTCGACAGGCTGCTCGTTGAACGCGTCTTGGCGATGGGGCAGCAGGCGGCTGCCGGCGACGCGGCCTACCGTCGCCTGCTCGACGACGGCTACGCACAGCACCTGGAGAACGCCCGGTCGACTTTGCGGGACCTCTAGCCGAGGGACGCCGCTACCCGGCTCGGCGTGAGCGGCGGCGGTACTCGTCCAGGACGGCTTCCAGATCGGCGTCCGGCGCTGAATCACAGGCGATCAGCCGTCGAACCTGGCCGGTGCGCCACAGATACTCGTCGAGGGTCTCGGGGGCCGGAGACCAGGACGGACGCTCCAGGGTCCACGAACGCCCGCGCTCGGGGGCGAAGCGCGCTCGACGGCGGGTGGCGAGGATCCTTGCGCCGGCCGCGGCTCTCGAGTCACCGGACACGGCCTCGACGTACTCGAGCCCATGCGCCCGGAAGGCCTCCTCCCGGACGACGTCGCGGCGATGGCGATCACGGCCGCGGTGGATCTCTCCCGAGTACTCCCCCACCAGACCGGCCACGGGGTCGAACAGGTCGGGGATCCCGATGAGACGGCCGGAGCGGTCGTAGACCGACACGTTGACCAGGGGCTCGTCGAGGCGTGCGACCTGACACCACACCAGCCGCCACCAGGTCTCCCGAGGCGACCGGCTCTCATCGACGGCGAGCGAGGCCGCCTCGCGCGCGAGGGGGACGCCGTCGCGCGAGTTGCAGAATCCGAGGAACGTGGCGAACAGCCAGACCGAGATCAGGCGCGCCGCCGCGGTCATGTCGATGGCCTGGACGGCCGACCACAGGTCGTCGCGGCGATGGATCTCGTCGAGCAGGGCGCGCTGCGTCGTGGCGACCGGGAGTCCATCGACGGTCTCCACCTCCTGGCATCCGACCGCTCGACGGCGGGTGATGATCGCATCGCGTGAGCGGATCGAGGTGTCGCACGGGACGACGAGCTCCACCGGCTCGACCCCGTCGCCGGCAGGTCCGGTTCCCCCGAAGTAGGCGGCCCCACGCCAGCGCAGTGCCGCCCAGCCGGTCACGAACCCTCGCCGCCAGTTGCCCTCGAACGGGGCAGCGGCATCCAGGATCCGTTGCTCGACCGAGTCCGGCCGATCAGCCGGCACATACAGGGCGCGGCCGACCCGGTCGTACCGCGGCCCGCTCGCCGTCCGCCAGGTCAGACCCGCGTCCGACCCCGTGCGCCCCACACGGACCGGACGTACCAGATCGGCCGGACGTCGACACGTCGGTCGCCACTCTCCCCGCGCCATCCGCAAGGTCTCGCCCAGCGGTCCGCAACCTAATCCGGCGGTCTCGCTGCCTGTGGATGAGCGCCTGGCGCCGGGATACTTTGAGGCGTTATCAACCTGGAGACACCCCGAGAAGGTTGATTACGCCTCAAAGTATCCCGGGCTCGTCCACAGCCGGGTCGGCTCAGGTACCGGCGAGGACGTCGAGAGCCATCCGGTAGCCGTCGATGCCGTGGCCGGAGATCACCTCGAGGGCGTGGGGGGTGACCACGGAGGTGTGGCGGAACTCCTCGGGGCGTTGGAGGGGGGCGGAGAGGTGGACCTCGATCAACGGGGCGGTGAGCTGGGCGCAGGCGTCGTAGAGGGCATAGGAGTAGTGAGTCCAGGCGGCGGCGTTGAGGATGACCGGAGTCTGGTCGTCGGCGGCGGTGTTGAGCCAGTCGAGGAGGTCGCCCTCGTGGTTGGTCTGGCGGACCTCGACCTCGAGCCCGCGTTCGGCGCCCCACGCCATGCAGAGGGCGGCGAGCTCGTCGTGGGTGGTGGTGCCGTAGATCTCGGGCTGGCGGCGGCCGAGGCGGCCGAGGTTCGGGCCGTTGAGCACCAGCACGCGGGCGCTCACGGGGCTACCCCCGAGATCGCCTCGTAGGCCGCGCGCAGGTGCTCCTCGGACGGTCCGGCCAGGATCCGCGGCCGGCCGACGTCGTCGAGGACGACGAAGCGCAGCACCGCGCCGCGGGACTTCTTGTCGACCCGCATCGTGGCGAGCAGGTCCTCGAACGACGCGCCGGCGTAGGTGACGGGCAGCCCGACCCGGGCGAACG
Source organism: Nocardioides epinepheli (assembly GCF_037936805.1). Taxonomy (NCBI): domain Bacteria; kingdom Bacillati; phylum Actinomycetota; class Actinomycetes; order Propionibacteriales; family Nocardioidaceae; genus Nocardioides; species Nocardioides epinepheli. The sequence goes on from NZ_JBBMMC010000013.1 coordinate 78,745, forward strand.
CCGTCCGGTGGCGCTCGACGACGTCGGCGGGCAGGTCGGCGGCGCGGTGGGCGAGCTCGGCGACGTAGACGCAGCCGATCGCGACCGCCTCGCCGTGCCGGATGCCGTAGGACTCGGCCCGCTCGATCGCGTGGGCGAGGGTGTGGCCGTAGTTGAGCGCCTCGCGGCCCGGGTGGGCGCCGGTGGCCTCGGAGCCGCCGGCCTCCTTGAGGTCGCCGACCACGACGTCGATCTTCACTGCGATCGCGCGCTCCACCAGCTCGCGAAGCACCGGGGACGACGGCTCGAGGTCGTCCGGCTCGGCCGTCTCGACCAGGCGCAGGATCTCGGGGTCGGCGATGAAGCCGCACTTGACGACCTCGCCGAGCCCCGCGACGAGCTCGTCGCGCGGCAGCGTCTCGAGCAGCGCGAGATCGCACAGGACGCCGCTGGGCTCGTGGAACGCGCCGACCAGGTTCTTCCCCGCGGCGGTGTTGATGCCGGTCTTGCCGCCGACCGCCGCGTCGACCATCGCCAGCAGCGTGGTGGGCACGTGCACGACGCGCACCCCGCGCAGCCAGGACGCCGCGACGAAGCCGCCGAGGTCGGTGGTCGCTCCCCCGCCGAGCGTCACCACGACGTCGGAGCGGGTGAAGCCCTCCTCGCCGAGCGCCTCCCAGCAGTCGTTGGCGACCTCGGCGGTCTTGGCCTCCTCGCCGTCGGGGACGACGAGCACCGTCACCTCGCGTCCGTCCAGGGCCTCCAGCAGCGGTGCGGCGACGTCCTCGGCCAGCTCGGACATCGCCTCGGGGCAGATCACCGCGACGCGGAGCGCGTCGCCGACCATCGGTCCGAGCCGGTCGGCGAGGTGGTAGCCCACGACGACGTCGTAGGGCGAGTCGCCGCCGACGTGCAGGACGGTGTCGGGGGCATGGTCGTTCATGCGAGCGCCTCCTGGATCTTGGCGGCCACCTCGTCGGGGGTCAGGTCGTCGGTGTCGACGGTGAGCGTGGCCACCGACTCATAGATCGGCGCGCGCTCCTCCAAGGTCGCCTTGATCCGGGCCCGGACGTTGCCGAACAGCAGCGGCCGCCCCGAGCCCAGCCCGACTCGGCGCACCGCCTCGCTCAGCCCGACCCGGAGGAACACGACCCGGTGTCCGGACAGACGTTCGCGCGTCGACTCCTCGAGCACCGCGCCCCCGCCCAGTGACAGCACGCCGGTGTGGCTCGAGAGTGCCTCGGCCACCGCCTCGCGCTCGAGCGCGCGGAAGTGTGCCTCGCCGGAGTCGACGAAGATGTCGGAGATGCTGCGCCCCTCGGCGGCCTCGACGTCGGCGTCGGTGTCGCGAGCCTCGACGTCGTAGGCCCGCGCCAGCAGCGCCGCCACCGTGGACTTGCCCGAGCCCGGCGGGCCGACCAGGACCAGGACCGGGCCGCTCACCGGTACCTCAACGCGTCGAGGTAGCCCTGGTAGTTGCGCCGGGTCTCCTCGACCGAGTCGCCGCCGAACTTCTCGACGACCGCGTCGGCGACCACCAGGGCCACCATCGCCTCGGCGACGATGCCGGCGGCGGGGACGGCGCAGACATCGGAGCGCTGGTGGTGGGCGACGGCCTCCTCGCCGGTGGCGACGTCGACGGTGCGCAGCGCGCGCGGCACGGTGGCGATCGGCTTCATCGCCGCGCGGACCCGCAAGGCCTCACCGGTGGTCATGCCGCCCTCGGTCCCCCCGGAACGACCGGATGTGCGCCGGATGCCGTCGCCGGTGGGCACGATCTCGTCGTGGGCCTGCGAGCCCGGCGTCGCGGCCAGCTCGAAGCCGTCGCCCACCTCGACGCCCTTGATCGCCTGGATGCCCATCAAGGCTCCGGCCAGGCGTGAGTCGAGCCGCCGGTCCCAGTGCACGTGCGACCCGAGGCCGGGCGGCAGCCCGTAGACCAGCACCTCGACGACGCCGCCGAGGGTGTCGCCGTCCTTGTGGGCCTGGTCGATGCGAGCCACCATCGCCGCCGACGCCTCGGCGTCCAGGCAGCGCACCGGGTCGTCGTCGAGCCGGACGACGTCGTCGGGCTCGGGGAGGACGCCGGCCGGCGCGCGCACCCCGCCGAGCTCGATCACGTGCGAGACGATCCGCGCGCCCACGGCCTGCTCGAGGAAGTTCGCCGCGACCCGGCCGAGCGCCACCCGCGCCGCCGTCTCCCGGGCGCTGGCCCGCTCGAGGATCGGCCGGGCCTCCTCGAAGTCGTACTTCTGCATGCCGGCGAGGTCGGCGTGCCCGGGCCGCGGGCGGGTCAGCGGCGCATTGCGCGCCTGCGACTCCAAGACCTCCGCCGACACCGGGTCGGCGGCCATCACGCTCTCCCACTTGGGCCACTCGGTGTTGCCGACGATGATCGCCACCGGACCGCCCTGGGTGCGTCCGTGCCGGACGCCGCCGGTGATCGTGACCTGGTCCTGCTCGAACTTCATCCGGGCCCCGCGGCCGTAGCCGAGCCGTCGGCGGGCCAGGGAGTCGGCGATGTCGGTCGAGGTCACCTCGACGTGGGCCGGCAGGCCCTCGAGGATCGCGACCAGGGACGGGCCGTGGGACTCACCCGCGGTCAACCAGCGCAGCATGGGTCAAGTCTCCCAGAGCCGCAGCGAGGCTCGGCACCGGTCACGATCCGGCGAGACCGCTCAGGATCGAGGCACCCCACACGATGCCGACGAGGGCGCCGACGGCCATGAAGGGCCCGAACGGCAACTGCGTCTTGAGGGCCGCGAGGTCGCGGCGCACCAGGGCCAGCACCAGGCCCGGAACGGCCAGCAGCAGGAAGCCGGAGTACATCCCGACGATGAACTGCGGCCACCCGAGATAGCCGAGCACCAGCCCGAGCAGCGCCGCCAGCCGGACGTCGCCGAAGCCCATCCCGGCCGAGTGGATCCGCCACAGCAGCCAGAAGAAGGACCGGCCGATCAGCAGGGCGAGCAGGCCACGCCACAGGTCGCTCCACTCGGCGACGAGCGCGGCGTGGAGGACGACGAGGACGAGCATCACGGCGGTCGTGGGCAGGACGATCCGCGAGGGCAGCAGCCGGGTCCGCAGATCGATGAGGCTCAGCGCCACGACCACGGGGACCAGCGGCACCAGGCCGACCAGCAGCCACGACCAGCCCACCGACCAGCCGACCAGGGCGCCGGCCGCCGCCGAGGCGAGCATCGCGGACGGCGCGAACCAGCCCAGTCCGGCGAGGACGTCGTAGCGCTCCTTGGGCCCTTCGGCGCGCTCTGCCTCGCTCAGCTCCTCCTCGGGTCGCGGCTCGGGCTCGGGCAGCCGCCGCACCAGCTGGGGCGACAGGTAGCCGCCGATCCCGGCCAGCACGCCGGCGAGGATCGCGGCCTGGACGTCGGTCATGCGCGGGACGCGAGCGCCGCCGCACCGGCCTCGCGCATCACCTCCAACGCAGCGGTGCCACCGGTGAACAGCTCGACCTGGAGCGCGGCCTGGTGCACCAGCAGGTCCAGGCCGCTCACGAGCACCCGGCCTCCGGCCTCGGCGGCCTCGGCGAGCGGCGTGGGCCAGGGGTCGTAGAGCACCTCGAAGACCACCGGCACCGCAGAGTCGGTGACCGCGCGACGGACCAGGTCCGGGGTCTGGGCGGCGACCGGGATCGTGGAGACCAGGACCTCTCCGGTGTCGTGCCCGGCGTTGTCGGCGTCATGCCTCGCATCGTGTCCCAGAGCACCGACAGTCACGGTGGGCGCCGACGCATGGGCCGCGATCGCCGCGGCCGTGGTGGCCGCGCGCTCGGGCGAGCGGGCCAGCAGCCGGATCTCCCGCGCGCCGAGATCGCACATCGCCAGGCCGACCGAGGACGCCGTCGCACCGGCGCCGAGGATCGTCACCCGCTCGACGTCCCCGGAGAAGCGCTCACGCACCGCCGCCGCCGCGCCGGGCAGGTCGGTGTTGTCCAGCGACGCACCGGACCCACCGCTGCCGAACACCACCGTGTTGGCGGCGTGCGCGAGGTCGACCCGGGGCGAGCGGGCGGCGACCAGGTCGAGCACCTCGCGCTTGAGGGGCATGGTGAGCGAGAGCCCCCGCCACCCGTCGGCGTCGTCGAGGGAGGAGAGGAAGTCGGCCAGCCCGCCGGCCGGCACCCGGATCGCCTCGTAGGTCCAGTCCAGGCCCAGTGCGGCGTAGGCGGCCCGGTGCAGCACCGGCGAGAGCGAGTGCGCGATCGGGTCGCCGAGCACCGCGCACCTCATCGACACCGCGCACGCACCCCCGCAGCCGCCGTCAGCACAGGGGCGACCGGTCGCAGAACGCGTCGAGCTCCGCCTCGATGACGGCGAACTCCTCCGGAGTGGTGGCGAACTTGGTCTTCCCGGTCTTCAGGTTCACCGTGACGTAGTAGAACCACGGGCCCTTGGCCGGGTTGACCGCGGCCTTCAGGGCCGCCGGCGACGGCGTCGCGATGGGCCCCGGCGGCAGGCCGGGCTGCTTGTAGGTGTTGTACGGGTTGTCGGCGACGGCCTCGATCTCCGCGAAGGTCCGACGTGCCACCTTGTCGCCGTAGATGAAGTCGATCGTGGCATCCAGTGCCAGATAGCCACGACTCGGGTTGGCATCGCCCTCGGTCTCGAGCCGGTTGTAGATGACGCGGGCGATCTGGGCCTTGCCCTGCTCGTCGAGCAGGCTGCCCTCGGCCTGGATCAGGCTGGCGATCGTCACCAGGTCGTGCTCGCTGTAGCCGAGCTTCTTCGAGGCCGCGGGCAGGCCGGCCTCCTTGATCTGCTGCTTGGACGCCGTCACCATCTGCGCCAGGATCGAGGCGGCGCTGGTGTCGTCGAAGATCAGGTAGCTGCCGGGCGCCAGGTAGCCCTCCGGATTGCCGTGGGCGCTGGCGGGCAGGCCCAGCGCCTTGGGGTCCTTCAGGGCCGCCTCGAAGTCGGCGCGCGGGATCTCGGTGTCGCGGGCGAGCAGGTCGACGATCTCCTTGACCGTCTTCCCGGCCGTGAACGTGTACTGCATGCCTCGCGTCTCTCCGGACACGAGGAGGCTCACGACGTCGGCGGCAGCCATCTTCTTCTTCAGCCGGTACAGGCCCTGCTGGATGCTGCCGGACTTGTCGTTGGCCTTGGCGGCTTCGACGAAGGCGTCGGTGGAGGCCACCACGTCCAGGCCCTGCAGGTTCTGGGCCATCACCGAGATGCTGTCGCCGGGAGCCACCTCGAAGGTGACCGCGTCGCCGCCCGGCCCTGCGTAGTCCTTCGGCTCGGAGGCGAAGGGGTTGGAGATGTCGAGGGAGCGGACGACGAAGAAGCCACCCACGACGATGAGCGTCAGGACGATAAGGATCGGCAGGCAGCCCGACCGTCGACGGGGCGCGCGATGGCCCGAACCGCTGTGGTCGGTTCCGCTGTCCGAGGAGTCCCCGAAGAGGGAGCCGCTCGCGGCGTTCCCATGATCGTGCTCAGACATCCGGCTCCTCGTCGAGTGCCACCAGTTCGCCCGGCGCCTGGCCGGTGGTTCGTTCGCTGTCGAGGGCGTGTTGCAGGATCAGCACGGCCGCCGCCTGGTCCACGACCGCCCGGCGCTTGCTGCCCTTGGTGCCCCGGTCGCGCAGCATAGCCTCCGCCGAGACCGTCGTCAGACGTTCGTCGACCAGGCGCACCGGCACCGGCGCGATCGACGTCGCCAGCCGATCGGCGAACTCGCGCGTCTTGGCCGCCGCCGGTCCCTCACCGCCCGAGAGCGAGCGGGGCAGCCCCATCACCACCTCGAGCACACCGCTGCCGGTCTCCTCGCCGAGCTCGGCGAGCACCGCGCGGATGCGACGCAGGTCGCCCTTTCCGCGCCGCACCGTCTCCACCGGCGTCGCGAGGAAGCCGCTGGGATCGCTGCGTGCCACGCCGATCCGGGCATCGCCGGGGTCGATTCCGAGACGGACCCCGTGCCTCACCGGCTGCCCGCGCCGGAGACGGTCGCGGTGACCGCCGCCAGTGCCTCGTCGATGCGCGTGACGTCGCCGCCGCCGCCCTGCGCGACGTCGGCCTTGCCGCCGCCCTTGCCGTCCACGAACGGCGCGACCGCGCGCACCAGGTCGTTGGCGCTCAGCCCGCGCTCGCGAGCCGACTCCGTGGTGGCCGCCACCACCGAGGCCTTGCCGTCGGCGACGCCGATGATCACCACCGCGCCGGGCCGGTCGTGCGGCAGCCGGCCCCGGACGTCGAGGGCGAGGGTCCGCACATCGCCTCCCCCGGCGCCGTCGATGCGCCGGGCGACGACCGCGACGCCGTCGACGTCGACGGCCTGCTCGGCCAGCGCGGCCCCGCCGGCCAGCAGCTGCTGCATCCGGGCGCGCTCGAGCTCCTTCTCCGCCGAGCGCAGCCGCTCGACCAGGTCGCCGACGCGGCCGACGAGGTCGTCGGGCTGGGTCTTGAGGAGTCCGGTGAGCTGGCCGACGACGTCGCGCTCGCGGGCCAGGTAGGCGAAGCCCTCGACCCCGGTGAACGCCTCGATGCGGCGGTTGCCCGAGCCGACCGAGGCCTCGCCGGTGACGACGACGGTGCCGATCTGGGAGGAGTGGTCGACGTGCGTGCCACCGCACAGCTCGCGCGACCACGGCCCGCCGATCTCCACGACGCGCACCTTGCTGGTGTCGTAGGTCTCGCCGAAGAGGGCGACCGCGCCCCACTCCTTGGCCTCGGGCAGGGTCATGTACTGCCAGCCGACCGGGAGGTCGGCGCGCAGCGCCCGGTTGGAGACGTCCTCGATGTCGCGGACCTGCTCGGGCGTCAGCGCGGTGGTCCAGCCGAAGTCGAGGCGCAGATAGCCGGGCCGGTTGTAGGAGCCGGACTGCAGCGCGCTGGGGCCGAGCACCTCACGCAGCGCCGCGTGCACGACGTGGGTGCCGGAGTGGGCCTGCCGCGCGCCGAGGCGCCACTCGGGGTCGACCTGTGCGTGCAGTCCCCCGGCGACGTCGGCGGGAAGCTCGCCGTCGACGACGCGCACCTGGTGGACCACCAGCCCGCGCACCGGGCGCTGCACGTCGAGGACCTCGAGCCGGCCGCCGTCGAACTCGATGATGCCGGCGTCGGCGGCCTGACCGCCCGACTCGGCGTAGAACGGCGTCCGGTCGAGCACGATCTCGCCGACCTCGCCGTTGCCCAGCGCCGCGACGCGCTCGCCGCCGCGCAGGAGGGCGAGCGGGCGGGACTCGGTGGACAGGGTCTCGTAGGCCAGCCACTCGGTCGGCCCGTGCTCGTCGAGGACGGCGCGGTAGGCACCGGTGTCGGCGTGCTGGCCGCGCTTGGCCTTGGCGTCGGCCTTGGCGCGTTCGCGCTGCTCGGCCATCAGCGTGCGAAAGCCCGCCTCGTCGACGCTCAGGCCGGCCTCGGCGGCCATCTCGAGGGTGAGGTCGATCGGGAAGCCGTAGGTGTCGTGCAGCGCGAAGGCCTGGTCGCCCTCGAGGCGGCTGCCGCCGGCGGCCTTCACCTTGTCGGCGGCGAGGTCGAAGATGGTGGTGCCGGCCTGGAGGGTCTTGCGGAAGGTCTCCTCCTCGGCGTAGGCGACCCGCGAGATCCGGTCCCAGTCGGTGTGGAGGTCGGTGTAGGTCTCCCCCATCTTGTCGCGGCTGATCGGCATCAGCTCGGGCAGGGCGGGGTCCTCGTAGCCGAGCAGCCGCATCGAGCGGACCGCGCGGCGCAGCAGCCGGCGCAGCACGTAGCCGCGCGCCTCGTTGCCGGGGGTCACGCCGTCGCCGATGAGCATCATCGAGGAGCGGACGTGGTCGGCGACCACCCGGAACCGGATGTCGTCGATGTGGCCCTCCGCGCCGCCCGCGCCGTAGCGGCGTCCGGTGAGCTCCATCGCCCGCTCGATGACGGGGTACATCACGTCGATCTCGTACATGTTCTCGACGCCCTGGGTCATGAAGGCGACCCGCTCGAGGCCCATGCCGGTGTCGATGTTGCGCCTGGGCAGGGAGCCGGCGATGTCGAAGTCCTCCTTGGACCGCACCGCGCTGAGCTCGTCCTGCATGAACACCAGGTTCCAGAACTCCAGGTAGCGGTCCTCGGCGGAGAAGTCGCCGTCGGGGCCGTAGGCGGGCCCACGGTCGATGAGGATCTCCGAGCACGGGCCGCCCGGGCCGGGCACGCCCATCGACCAGTAGTTCTCCTTCGGGCCGAGCCGGATGATCCGGTCGTCGTCGAAGCCGGTCGTCTTGCGCCACAGGGCCACGGCCTCGTCGTCGCCGTCGAGCACCGAGGGGTAGAGCAGCGACTCGGCGAAGCCGAAGCCACCCTCGGACTGCGGCTTGGTGATCAGGTCCCAGGCGAGCTCGATCGCCTGCTCCTTGAAGTAGTCGCCGAAGGAGAAGTTGCCGCACATCTCGAAGAACGTGCCGTGCCGGGTCGTCTTGCCGACGTCCTCGATGTCGGGCGTGCGCACGCACTTCTGGATGCTGGTCGCCCGGTCGTAGGGCGGCGTCTCCTGGCCGAGGAAGTAGGGCTTGAACGGCACCATGCCGGCGTTGACGAACAGCAGGTTCGGGTCGTCGAGCAGCATCGAGGCCGAGGGGACGGGGGTGTGTCCGGCGCGCTCGAAGTGCGCGAGGAACCTCCGTCGGATCTCCGCGGTGTCCATCAGCTGCGTCCTGCTTCCTTCTCGGTGGGTTGGTCTGTGGGTCGGTCGGTGGCCCGGTCTGTGGGCCGGCCCGGGTGCGGCCCGGTCGACTCACCTCGAGCCTGCTCGGGTGCGGTGAGCTCGCGCCGCTCGGCATGCTCAGTGAGCGCCAGTCCGAGGCGGGGACGCAACTCGGTTTCGGCGTCGGCCTTGCCCTGGGCGACCTCGTCGCGGAAGATCCGCGCGCCGACGACGGCGGCGCCGACCCGGTCGCGGAGCCCGTCGACGGTGAAGATCTCCGCGGCTCGCTTGGCCCGCACCACGACATAGGCCCCGGCACCGGCACCTGCCGCGAACCAGAGTGCACGTCCCCTCATCCTGGAATCACGCTCATGCGGCATCCTCGTCGAACGTGGCGACGTCGACCGGGCCGGCGGAGCCCTGCTCGCGCCGGGCGCGGCGCACCTCGGCGCGCCGCTGCTTGCGAGCACGCTTGACCTCGCGACGCATCTCATGGCGGATCCGGAAGCGCACCTCGGGCGAGAGCGCCCGGCGCAGCCCCGCGGCGAGCGAGGCCGCCTGGACGGCGCTCTCCCGGAGCACGAGATCGGCGAACACCGGGGCCTCGACGGCCGGAACGGGCGCGTTCTCGGGCTCCACGTCACCGAGGCGGGTGATCACGTACTCGGGTGAGTCGTCCACAGGACGGCGCGCCTGGGACGCGAGCCGGCGCTCGACGTCGGCGACCTGACCGGCCAGCGTGTCGATCCGGGCGACCAGCGCGGCCTCGACCGCGGCGCTGTGCGCCCGCGTGGAGCGCAGTGCGCGGCCCACCCGCCTCAGGGCCACGCCGAGCGCCACCAGCCCGAGGACGACCAGGACCGCGGTCGCGATCACGACCACGGCCGGCACGTTCCAGTCCTCACCCACGACGTCCGACTCTATCGTCCGCGGATGATGCGCCGAATCCGCTCCCAGCGCTCCTTGATCGAGGACTCCGCGCCGAACTCGGTGGGCTGGTAGTACTCAGCGTCCGCGACGACGTCGGGGGCGTACTGCTGCTCGGCGATGCCGAACGGCGCGTGGTGGCTGTAGGCGTAGCCCTTGCCGTGACCGATCTTCTTCGAGCCCTCGTAGTGCGCGTCGCGCAGGTGGGATGGCACCGGGCCGACCTTGCCGGCCCGTACGTCCCCTTGAGCGGCACGCAGCGCGTTGATCACCGCGTTCGACTTCGGGGCCACCGACAGCGCGATCACCGCCTGCGCCAGGTTGAGCCCGGCCTCCGGCATCCCGATCAGCTGGACGGCCTGGGCGGCAGCCACCGCCGTGGTGAGGGCGGTGGGGTCGGCCAGCCCGATGTCCTCGCTGGCCAGGATCACCAGGCGGCGGGCGATGAACCGCGGATCCTCCCCCGCCTCGATCATCCGCGCGAGGTAGTGCATCGCGGCGTCGGCGTCGGAGCCACGGATCGACTTGATGAACGCGCTGGTGACGTCGTAGTGCTGGTCGCCCTGCCGGTCGTAGCGCACCGCGGCGCGATCGACGGCGGTCTCGGCGGTCTCCAGGTCGATCCGGGACGAGCCGCGCGAGGTGGCCGCACCGGCCGCGGCCTCCAGGTAGGTGAGCGAACGCCGGGCATCGCCCCCGGCCAGGCGCACGAGGTGGTCGACGGCGTCGTCGTCGATCTCGTAGGCGCCGGCCAGGCCCCGCTCGTCGGTGACGGCGGCGTCGATGACCGCACGCACGTCGTCGTCGGAGAGCGACTCGAGGCGCAGCAGCAGGCTGCGGGAGAGCAGCGGGGAGATCACGGAGAAGAACGGGTTCTCGGTGGTCGCGGCGACCAGGGTGACCCAGCGGTTCTCGACCCCGGGCAGCAGCGCGTCCTGCTGGGCCTTGCTGAACCGGTGCACCTCGTCGACGAAGAGCACCGTCTCCTCGCCACCGCGGACCAGGTCGGCGCGGGCGGCCTCGATGGCGGCGCGGACCTCCTTCACCCCGGCCGAGACCGCCGAGATCTCCACGAACCGGCGTCCGGTCTGGTTGCTCAGGATCGAGGCGATCGTGGTCTTTCCGGTGCCCGGCGGCCCCCACAGGAGCAGCGACATCGACTGGTCGCCCTCGATCAGCTGGCGCAGCGGCGACCCCGGGGTGCGCAGCTGCGCCTGCCCGGCGAGCTCGTCGAGGGTGCGGGGTCGCATCCGGACCGCGAGCGGCGCATTGGCGTGGGTGGTCGCGGTCAGCGAACCGCCACCACCGCCACGACCAGCAGCCCCACTCCCGCGCGAGCGGGGTGGGGCTGGCGGCTCGACGGGGGCGTCGAAGAGGGCGTCAGGCTCGTCCAAACGTCCTCGTGTTCACGTCGAACCAGGTGTCGTCGTAGCCCGGCTTGTTGATGACTTCCTTCGACGGCGAGGCGCCCGGCTCGGGGCTGCCGGTCCGGTCGACGCCGAGGAGCCCGGCCGTGAGCGGCTCGGTCGGGTGGTGCCCCACCGGTCCCGGGAAGTGGCAGGCGACCTTGTGGCGCGGGCCGATCTGGAGCAGCGGTGGCTCGTGCTTGGCGCAGATCTCCTGGGCGATCGGGCATCGGGTACGGAACCGGCAACCCGATGGCGGGTTGATGGGGCTCGGCACGTCGCCCTCGAGCCGGATCCGCTCGCGGCGGCCGCCGATGGTGGCCTGCTTGACGTCGGGCACGGCCGACAGCAGCGCCTGGGTGTAGGGGTGCGCCGGGTGCTCGTAGATGCTCTCGCGGTCGCCGATCTCCACGATCTTGCCGAGATACATCACCGCGATCTCGGGGCAGAAGTGCCGCACCACGGCGAGGTCGTGGGCGATGAAGAGGAAGGCGACGTTGAACTCGGTCTGGATGTCTTGGAGCAGGTTGATGACCTGCGCCTGGATCGACACGTCCAGCGCGGAGACCGGCTCGTCGGCCACCATCAGCTTCGGCTGGAGGGCCAGCGCGCGGGCGATGCCGATGCGCTGACGCTGTCCGCCGGAGAACTCGTTGGGGTAGCGGTTGTAGTGCTCGGGGTTGAGGCCGACGACCTCGAGGAGCTCCTGGACGCGACCGAGGACCTGGTTCTTCGGCACCATGTCGTGGACCTGCAGGGGCGTGCCGACGATCGTGCCGACGGTGTGCCGCGGGTTCAGCGAGCTGTAGGGGTCCTGGAAGATCATCTGCACCTCGCGGCGCAGCGGCTTCATCTCCTTGTTGTCCAGCGAGGCGAGGTCGTGACCCTCGAACATCATCGAGCCGGAGGTCGGCTTGTACAGCCGGGTGATGAGCCGACCGGTGGTCGACTTGCCGCAGCCCGACTCGCCCACCAGGCCCAGTGATCCGCCCTCCGGCACCTCGAAGGAGACGCCGTCGACGGCCTGGACGTGGCCGATGGTGCGGCGGACCACACCGCCCGACTTCACCGGGAAGTACATCTTGAGGTTGTTGACCGTCAGGATCGGTGGCGCGCTCGGATCGAGCTTGGCCGCCGAGTGGGTCTGCTCGACCAGCTCGGTGAAGGTCTCGGTGACGACCGGCTCCTCGTCGGGGTCCCCGGGGGTGTCGAGCGCCTTCTTCTCGAGTCGGGCTCGCGTGGCGGCATCGACGCTCGGGTCGCCGACCGGCTCGCTGCGGGCGCCGCCGGCGTAGGTCACCGGAGGCGGGTCGGTGGGCGGAGCATCCGGGTAGTCGGGCTGATCGGGGCTCTCTGAGCGCGAATGCGACATCAGCTCTCCTCGGCAAGGTCGGGGGCGATCACCGGCAGCACCTCAGCAGCGTAGACCGCGTCGGGGTCGGCGAGGTGGCAGCGCTTGAGGTGGTGCGCACCGCGGCCGCCGGGTCGCATCTCGGGCAGCTTGGTGGCGCACAGGTCGCCGCCCACCTTGTCGCTGTGGGTGCACCGGGCCTCGAAGGCGCAGCCGATCGGCGGGTTGAGCATGCTCGGCGGGGTGCCGGGGATCGGGATCATCCGGGCGTTCGGGTCGGAGGTCACATCCGGCACGCTCGAGAGCAGGCCCCAGGTGTAGGGCATCTCCGGGTGCGAGAGGATCTCGCGGCAGGAGCCGTACTCGACGGCTCGTCCCGAGTACATCACCAGGACGTCGTCGGCCATCTCGGCGATCACGCCGAGGTCGTGGGTGATGATGACGATCGCGGAGTTGAACTCCTTCTGGAGGTCCTGGAGGAGATCGAGGATCTGGGCCTGGACCGTCACGTCCAGGGCGGTGGTCGGCTCGTCGGCGATGAGCAGCGCGGGGTCGTTGATGAGACCCATCGCGATCATCACCCGCTGCCGCATGCCCCCGGAGAACTGGTGCGGGAAGTCGTCGACCCGGCTGTGCGGCTCGGGGATGCCGACGCGGTCGAGCATCTCGATGGCCCTGCGTCGGGCGTCGCGCTTGTTGGCGCCGGGATGGTGGATCTGGTAGGCCTCGGCCAGCTGCGCGCCGACCCGGTAGAACGGGTGGAGGGCGGCCAGGGCGTCCTGGAAGATCATCGCCGTGCTGTTGCCGCGCATCGCGCGCATCTTCTGGTCCGAGAGACCGACGACCTCCATGCCGTCGACCTTGATCGAGCCGGTGATGCGAGCGGTACGGGCGTCGTGGAGTCCGAGCACCGCCATGCTCGAGACCGACTTGCCCGATCCGGACTCGCCGACGATGCCGAGGGTCTTGCCGAGCTCGACGCTGTAGCTGAGGTTGCTGACCGCGTGCACGAGACCGTCGGCGGTGGGGAACTTCACCGTCAGGTCGTTGACCTCGAGGTAGGGCGCGTCGGCCTTGCCGGCGGGGCCGCCGGCGTCTGGCGTCTTCTCCAGGGTGGTCATCCGAGCCTCACTCGCGGGTCGAGGAACCCGTAGGTCAGGTCGACCAACAGGTTGGAGATCACGATCAGCAGCGATCCGACCAGGACGGTAGCGGTGATCACCGGTAGATCGAGCGGGGCGCGCAGGGCCAGCAGCCCCCAGCGGCCGATGCCGTCGATGTCGAAGATGAACTCGGTGAAGATGGTGCCGCCGAGCAGCACGCCGAAGTCGAGACCGAAGATGGTGATGATCGGGACGATCGCCGCTCGCAGGGCGTGCTTGGTGAGCACCGAGTGTCCGGGCAGGCCCTTGGCCTTGGCGGTGCGGATGTAGTCGTCACCGAGAGTCTCGACCATCTGACCACGAGTGAATCGGGCATAGGCCGGGGCGCTGGCGATGCCGAGCACCAGACACGGCAGGAGCAGCCCGGTGAAGGTCTTGAAGGGATTCTCGGTGATCGGGAAGTAGCCGGTCTCGGGGAAGATCGACCATTGCTGGGTCAGGTAGATCCACGCCAGCAGACACATCAGGTAGTAGGGCACCGAGGAGACCAGCAGGCTGCCCGAGACCAGCAGGCGATCGGCGATGGTGCCACGTTTGGAGGCGGCGAAGACGCCGATGAGCACGCCGAGTATGAGATAGGTGAGCGAGCCGCCGATCGCGACGAGCAGTGTGGGCACCAGACGCTTCTTCAGCTCGCTGGTGACCTCCTGCCCGTTGGCGAAGGAGATCCCGAGGCACGGTGCCGCGCAGTCGTACTGCTTCGAGCCGACCGTCACCTCTCGGCCTGCCACGACTCCCTTCATGAAGGTGCCGTAGGCCTCGAACACGTTCTTGTCGAGTCCCATGTTGTGCTCGATGGCAGCCAACCGCTCGGGGGTGCACTTGCCCTGGGCGTCGCACACCGGCTTGGCCGGGTTGCTGGGCCCGAGGTAGAAGATGGCGAACACCACGAACGAGGCGAGCAGGATGACCAGGAGTGAGGACATCAGTCGCCTCACCACGAATCCCAACATCTTGATGTCCTTCCCTCGTCGCCCTCGGGGCGGTCGTGTCGCGGAGGCTGGTTGTCACCGCCTGCTGGGCGAGCTCTTCGCCCGGACGGCTCGTGAGTGGTGCTGGTTGCTGCCGGTGGTGCTTGCGGTGGTGCTTGTGGACATGCGGTGGCGGGGCCGGCGTGGCCGGCCCCGCCACCATCTAGCACTCAGTGCGCGATGTCACTGGGCGACGTAGATGTTCTTCCAGGTCGGCATGCCGATCGTGTTGTCGATGTAGTGACCCATGATCTTCGAGCCGTGCTGCTGGGCGACGCCGCCGTAGCGGGTGACGAACAGCGGCAGGTAGTCGGTCATGACCTCCTCGTCGAGGGCACCCCAGGCGGCGGGCTGCTCCTCGACGTCCATCTGGAGGATGTCCTTGATCTTCTGGTCGATGGCGGGCTCGTTGAACACCGAGTAGTTGGAGCCGAGACCCTCCTTCTGGAGGTTGGTGCTCTGGATGACCGGCGGGAACCAGGACCCACCGGACGGCCAGTCAGCGATCCAGCCGGCCGGACGGACGTTGATGTCCGCGTCGGGGTCGGCACGCACCGTGGAGAGCTCGGCGACGGTGGTCGGCAGCGGGCTGGCCTTGAAGCCGGCCTTCTCGAGCGAGGCGACGATGGCGTTCTTGCCCGCCACAGCCTGCTCGTCGTCGTTGGCGTAGGGCCACTTGATCTCGAAGCCGACGGCGCCGGCCTCCTCGAGGAGCTGCTTGGCCTTGTCGGTGTCGGTCGTGCCGATCTCGTGGTCGGGGATCGGGTTGAACTCCACACGACCGGGGGTACCCGGCGGCATCAGCGTGGAGCCCGGGATGGCGGTGACGCCGTCGATGAGACCGGTCGCCCGGTAGAAGTCGGCGTAGGGGAACGCGTAGGCGAGCGCCTGGCGCACCTTGAGGTCGGTGATCTTGCGGTAGTCCATGCCCCAGTAGGAGGTCAGCGGGAAGCTGCCGACCACGAGTCGACCGGACTCGTTCATGTCGCGGTAGTTGGCCGAGAGCACGTCGTCGTAGGTGAGCGTGGTCTGCGCGTCACCCTTGTCGCCGACCATCAGCTCGTCGATCTTCTCCGAGGCCTCCTGCAACTTGAAGTTGTAGGAGTCCGGGTAGGCGGTGCGTCCCGGGTCGCTGTTGGGGTCCCACTGGTCGTTGCGGACCAGGGTCAGCGCCTTCTCCGGGGTGTAGTCGGCGAACTTGTAGGGCCCGGTGGCCAGCGGGTGCAGCGCGTAGGCGGCCGGGTCGGAGCCCTGCTTCTCCGGGATCGGGCCCATCGCCGCGAACGACAGCCAGTACGGCAGGTCGGGGAACGGGGTGTCCATGTGGTAGGTGAGCTTGTTGCCCTCCACCGTCACCGCGTCGAAGCCGTCGAGGCCCTTGCCGGTGAACGGACCCTCGTAGGTGGAGCCACCCTTGAAGAAGTCGTTGGAGTAGGCCGGGCCCTCGGGGAACTGGGTGCGGTCCATCGACCGCGCCGCGGCGTAGACGAAGTCCTCGGGCTTGACCGGGGTGCCGTCCTCGTACTTGATGCCGTCCTTGAGCTCGAACGTCCAGGTCTTGAAGTCGTCACTGGGCTCACCGAGACTGGTGGCGAGGTCGGGGATCAGGATCATCGTCTCCGACTCCTCGTCATAGACGTACTGCGTCAGCTGACGAGTCACGAGGCTGGTGAGGATCGAGGTCGTGTTCTGGTAGTAGGCCTCGGAGGGGTCCATCGTGTTCAGACCCGCGTTCGAGAGCACCGTGACGGTGCCGCCCTCGGTGGCGCCGTCGATCGTGACCGGCCCGTCGACCCTGTTCGGGTCCTGGCCTTCGCCGGTGTCGCCACCGTCTCCGGCCTTCGAGGTGTCGTCGGAGCTGACACCTCCGCGACCGCCGTTGCCGTCGCCGTCGCCGTCGTCGCCGCCACCGCCACAGGCCGCCAAGGCGAACATGCTGACGGCTAGCACGGCAATGGCTGAGTTCCTCAACCGCATCGTGTTGCCACCCTTCTCTTCTTTTCTGGGGTTCTCCCGAGGCCGGAGGCGGCTCATCGGCGAGTCTTGGGGTCGAACGCGTCGCGCACGGAGTCTCCGAGGAGGTTCAGCGCGATCACGAGGATCATCACGGTGAGCACGGGGGCCCACAGGTACAGCGGATAGCTGTCGTAGTAGCGCGCGGCCTTGTTGATCGTCTTGCCGAGCGAGGTGCCCTCGCTCAGGCCGATGCCGAGGAAGGAGAGGCCCGCCTCAGCGGCCACGAAGCCGGGCAGTGCCAGCGATACCGCGACGACGATCGGGGCCACCAGGTTCGGTAGCAGCTCCTTGAACAGGATCTGGCGCGTCGGGACGCCGATCACCCGGGCGGCCTGCACGAACTCCCGCTCGCGCAGGGAGAGCACCTGCCCGCGGATCAGGCGGGCCAGGCCCATCCAGCCGAAGAGCACGAGCACGCCGATGAGGGAGAAGAACTGCGCCTTGCCCAGGCTGTCGGCGCTGGTGAAGTTGCTGACCAGGATCGGGGCCAGCGTCAGTGCGCCGAGCACGAACGGGAAGGAGAGGAAGAAGTCGATGACGAACGACAGCAGCGAGTCGAGCCAGCCCTGGGCGTATCCCGCGATCAGGCCGAGGGTGACCCCGACGACCGTGGCGAAGATGGTGGCCAGGGTGGCGACCAGCAGCGAGGTGCGCAGGCCGTAAACGAGGAGCGCGAGGTTGTCGAAGCCGGAGCCGGGCTCGATGCCCAGCGGGTGCGACCAGGTGAACTTCTCATACGGCGGCCCGATCAGCGGGTAGCCGTCGAAGGCGGTCATCTCACTCGCGGTCGGCGCGCCCGCGCTGTAGTCCTTGTAGATGCCCATCGCGTTCGTGATCACCGGTGCCAGCAGACCGATGAGGACCAGCACCAGCAGGATGATCGCGCAGGTGACCGCGACCCAGTCCTTGCGCAGCCGGGCCAGAGCGATCTGGGTCGGCGAACGACCCGCGAGCTCCTTTGCCTGCTTGGCGGACTTGCCGCGCGGCTTCTCCGGCTCGTCCTCGAATCCCTCGAGGACGTCGGTGCTCATCGGATCGGTCATGCCCACCCTCACCGGACCTGTTCACCAGGTCTCGCTTCCGCCTCACCGGTGACGATCTTCGCCACCGGCGCGCCTGCGCGCCGGGAGGGACTCTAGGCGACCAGATCGCGATCGCGGGGCACGCGGCGATAACGATCTGGTCTCGACCGGTCGGACGGTCAGCCCGGGATCAGCCCTCGGACGGGAGATCTTCCGTCGCAGTGGCGTCGACACCGGCTTCCTTGCGCTGCTGCGCGGTGATCGGTGCGGGCGCCGCCGTCAGCGGGTCGTAGCCGCCTCCGGACTTTGGGAAGGCGATGACGTCGCGGATCGAGTCGCTGCCGGCCAGCAGCGACACGATCCGGTCCCAGCCGAAGGCGATGCCGCCGTGCGGGGGCGCGCCGTAGGCGAAGGCGTCGAGGAGGAAGCCGAACTTCTCCTGGGCCTCGTCCTCCTCGATCCCCATGATCGCGAAGACCCGCTTCTGGATGTCGTCGCGGTGGATACGGATCGAGCCGCCCCCGATCTCGTTGCCATTGCAGACGATGTCGTAGGCCCAGGCCAGCGCGTTGCCGGGATCGGCGTCGAAGGAGTCGAGGTCCTGCGGGGAGGTGAACGCATGGTGCACGGCGGTCCAGGCGCCGCTGCCCACGGCGACGTCGCCGGCCGCGGTCGCCTCGTCGGCCGGCTCGAAGAGCGGCGCGTCGACGACCCACAGGAAGCTCCACGCGTCCTCGTCGATCAGGCCGCACCGGCGGCCGATCTCCAGGCGGGCGGCGCCGAGCAGCGCGCGGCTGCTCTTGACCGGGCCGGCGGCGAAGAAGATGCAGTCGCCGGGCTCGGCTCCTACGTGGGCCGCGATACCGGCACGTTCGGCGTCGGTGAGGTTCTTGGCGACCGGCCCGGTGAGCTCGCCGTCGTCCTGGACCAGGACGTAGGCCAGGCCTCTGGCACCACGCTGCTTGGCCCACTCCTGCCAGGCGTCGAGCTGCTTGCGCGGCTGGCTCGCGCCGCCGGGCATGACGACGGCGCCGACGTAGGGCGCCTGGAAGACGCGGAACGTGGTGTCCTTGAAGAACTCGGTGCACTCCACGAGCTCCTGGCCCATCCGCAGGTCGGGCTTGTCGGAGCCGTAGCGGGCCATCGCCTCGGCGTAGGTCATCCGCGGCAGCGGGGTGGTGATCTCGTGGCCGATCAGGGCCCACAGGGCCACCAGGATCTCCTCGGCGACGGCCAGGACGTCGTCCTGCTCGACGAAGCTCATCTCGATGTCGAGCTGGGTGAACTCCGGCTGCCGGTCGGCGCGGAAGTCCTCGTCGCGGTAGCACCGCGCGATCTGGTAGTAGCGCTCCATGCCGGCCACCATGAGCAGCTGCTTGAACAGCTGCGGGCTCTGCGGCAGGGCGTACCAGCTGCCCGGCGCGAGGCGTGCCGGCACCAGGAAGTCGCGCGCGCCCTCGGGCGTGCTGCGAGTCAGCGTCGGCGTCTCGATCTCCACGAAGCCGTGTCCGTCGAGGACGTCGCGGGCGGCCTTGTTGACCCTGCTGCGCAGGCGCAGGGCCTGGTTCGGGCCGGAGCGCCGCAGGTCGAGGTAGCGGTGCTTGAGCCGGGCCTCCTCCCCCACCTCGACGTGGTCGCTGATCGGGAACGGCAGCGGCACCGCGGCGCTGAGCACCTCGACGTCGGTGGCGACGACCTCGATGTCGCCGGTGGGCAGGTTGGGGTTCTCGTTGCCCTCCTTGCGGGCCACGACCTCGCCGGTGACCTTGAGGCAGTACTCGGCGCGCAGCGCGTGCGCGACCTCCTCGTCGCGGATCACCACCTGCACGACGCCGCTGGCCTCGCGCAGGTCGATGAAGGCGACCCCGCCGTGATCGCGACGGTTAGCCACCCACCCGGCGAGGGTGACGGTCTGGCCGACGTTCTCGGCACGCAGCGTGCCGGCGTCATGAGTGCGGATCACGAGTTCTCCTGGTTGTTGCTCGTGACGACCTGCGGTCGCAGGTCGTCGGTGGGTGGGGTCCAGGCCGACGGGTCGGCGTCGACCTGGTCGCCCGAACGGATGTCCTTGACCTGGTGGGTGCCGTCGTCCTGTTCGAACCAGACGTACGGGATGCCGCGTCGTTCGGCGTTGCGGATCTGCTTGCCGAACTTCTGTGCATTGGCCGAGACCTCGCACGGGATCCCGCGGGCGCGTAACCGAGCGGCGACGTCGTCGCTCGTGCCGCGACTCTCCTCGTCGACGACGGCGACCAGCACCGCGCTGGGCACCGAACGGCTGCCCGCGACGACGCCGTCGGCGAGCAGCGGGATGAGCGAGCGCGAGACGCCGAAGGACACCCCGACGCCCGGATAGGTGGTCCGGCCGTCGGTGGCAAGGGCGTCGTAGCGGCCACCGCCTCCGACGGACTTCAACCGCTCGTACCCGGCCATGAAGATCTCCACGACGGTGCCGGTGTAGTAGTCCAGTCCCCGGGCGATGCGCAGGTTCGCCTCGACGGTGACGCTCGACGCGGAGGCGGCCGCGCAACCGGCGACGACGGCGGCGAGCTCGCCGAGGCCCTCCTCCAGCAGGTCGTCCTCGACGCCGAGGGCTCGCACGCGCTCCACGAAGGAGGTGTCGGGCACCCGGATCGTGGCAAGCTCCAGGCAGCGTGCCGCCTGCTCATCGGTGGCGCCGGCATCGCTCACCAAGAGCTCGGCGACCTTCTCGCGAGGCAGCTTGTCGAGCTTGTCGATCACCCGGATCGCGGCCTCGATGTCGGGAATGCCGAGTCCGCGGTAGAAGCCCTGGATGAGCTTGCGGTTGTTGAACTGGAAGCTCACCGGTGGGATCGGCAGCGCGTCGAGCGCCTCGACCATCACGCGCATCACCTCGACGTCGTGGTGGAACGCGAGCTCGTCGCGACCCACGATGTCGACGTCGGCCTGGGTGAACTGCCGGTAGCGGCCCTCCTGCGGCCGCTCACCGCGCCAGGCCGGTTGGATCTGGAAGCGCCGGAACGGGAACTCCAGGTGCCCGGCGTGCTCGAGGACATAGCGCGCGAAGGGCACGGTGAGGTCGAAGTGCAGGCCGACCCCGGCCGACTCACCGCCCTCCTCCTTCTGGATCCGCTCGAGGACGTAGACCTCCTTGGAGGTCTCGCCCTTGCCGAGCAGGACGTCGACCGGCTCGACTGCGCGCGTCTCGATGCTGGTGAAGCCGTGCAGCTCGAAGGTGCGGGCAAGGGAGTCGATGACGGCGCGCTCGACGACGCGCGCCGAGGGCAGCAGCTCGGGGAAACCGCTCAGCGGGGCGATCTTGGCCATTGGGGTCCTGGGTCAGTCCGGGGTCAGTCGTGGAGGTCTTGCAGATAGGGATTGGTGGCGCGCTCGCGGCCGATCGAGGTCTGCTCGCCGTGCCCGGGAAGCACGACGACGTCGTCGGCCAGCGGCAGCACCTTGTCGCGCAGGCTGCGCAGGATCGTGGGATGGTCGCCGCCGGGCAGGTCGGTGCGCCCGATCGAGCCCGCGAACAGCAGGTCGCCGGAGAACATCACCTCGGAGATGTCCGGCTGACCGGCGGCCTCGCCGTACGGCGTCCGGAAGGTCACCGAGCCCTCGGTGTGGCCGGGCGTGTGGTCGACGGCGAACTTCAGGCCCGCCAGGTCGATCACCTGGCCGTCGGCCAGCTCCTTGACATCGTCGGGCTCGGCGAAGCTGTGATCGCCGCCGAGCAGCATCCGCGCGGTCTCGGGCGACATGCCCTGCATCGGGTCGCTCAGCAGGTGCCGGTCGCGCGGATGGATCCACGCGGTGGCGTCGTAGGTGCCGGCGACCGGCGCCACGCTCCACATGTGGTCGATGTGGCCGTGGGTGACCAGCACCGCGACCGGCTTGAGCCGGTGCTCGCGCACGAGGTCGACGACCCCGCGGGTGGCATCCATCCCGGGGTCGATCACCACGCACTCGGTGCCCGGCCCGGTGGCCGCGACATAACAGTTGGTGCCCCACGGACCAGCGGGGAAGGCGGCGATCAGCACTGCCTCAGGGTAGCGAGCCCGGCGCGGCCCGGGCGCGCCGGTGTCCGACGCGCGCACGCGCACCTCATGCTGGTCCTTTAGGGTGGTGGGGCGCAGGATCTGACGAAGAGGGAATGTAGTGACGAGTAGCGAATGGGGCCGCGTCGACGACGACGGCACCGTCTACGTGAAGACGACTGACGGCGAGCGCGCGGTGGGCTCCTACCCCGCCGGCACCCCCGAAGAGGCACTTCACTTCTTCACCGAACGCTACGAGGCGCTGTCCTTCGAGGTGCAGCTCCTCGAGCAGCGGGTCAACTCGGGCAAGCTCTCGCCCGAGGAGGCCGCCGAGTCGATCAAGACCGTGCGCGCCCAGGTGAGCGACGCCAACGCCGTCGGCGACCTCGCGGCACTCGGCGCCCGCCTCGACGCGCTCGCCCCGGTGCTGGCCACCCAGCGTGAGGCCCGCCGCGCGGAGAAGGCTGCCAAGGCCGAGGAGTCGAAGGCCGCCAAGGAGCAGATCGTCACCGAGGCCGAGGCCATCGCCACCGGCACCGACTGGCGCAATGGCGCCAACCGGCTGCGCGACCTGCTCGAGCAGTGGAAGGCGCTCCCCCGCATCGACCGGCCGTCCGACGACGCCCTGTGGAAGCGGTTCTCCGGCGCCCGCACCGCCTACACCAAGGCCCGCAAGGCGCACTTCGCCGAGCAGGACGAGAAGCGCGAGGGCGCCCGCGTAGTCAAGGAGCGGTTGGCCAAGGAGGCCGAGGCCCTGGCGTCGTCCACCGAGTGGGGACCGACCGCCGGCCGCTACCGCGACCTGATGCGCGACTGGAAGGCCGCCGGCCCCGCCCCCAAGGACGTCGACGACGCTCTGTGGAAGCGCTTCCGCGGCGCCCAGGACCAGTTCTTCGGTGCCCGCGACGCCGCCAACGCCGCTCTCGACGCCGAGTTCGAGGCCAACGCCGAGGTCAAGGACGCCTTGATCGTCGAGATCGAGGCGCTGGTGCCGGTCAAGGACTTCGACGCCACCAAGAAGACCTTCCGCGACCTCGCCGACAAGTGGGAGGCCGCCGGCAAGGTGCCCCGCAACCGGATGAAGGAGCTCGAGGGCCGCATGCGCGCCGTCGAGAACGCCATCCGGTCCGCCGAGGACGACCAGTGGAAGCGCTCGGACCCGGAGAAGTCCGCCCGCGCCAACGACATGGTCACCAAGCTCGAGGACGCCATCGCCAAGGTCGAGGCCGATCTGGAGTCCGCCCGCGCGGCCGGGAACGAGAAGAAGATCAAGGAGCTCGAGGAGAACCTCGACTCGCGCCGCTCCTTCCTCGAGATGGCCAGGCGCGCCTCCGCCGACTTCTCGGGCTGACCCTTGCGCGCCTTCGGCGCACTTGCCCGCCGCCTTCGGCGGCGGGGGGTGGTGGGTCGCCGGTCTCGCGGGGGTGGTGTGGGACGGCCCTCTGGCCGAACCGGCTTCCGGGGGACAGGGTCCCCGCGTCGCTCGGGTGGCCTGGCAGGTGGGCCGGCTTGGGCTCTCCGGCGCCGCGCGTCCTTTTAGCCCCCGGAAGCCGGTCCGTCCGCCGGGCAGTCCCACACCACGTTCACCCCGCTCGTTGCTGGTCGGGTGAGATGTGAGGGATGGTGAGTCTCGCCGCTCACGTCACATCGCGACGTGGGTTGCGGACAGCCACTCCCAACCACATCCACACCCACAGCAGCCAAGGGGACCCGGTGGTGCGCGGCCGGCCGGAGGACGAGGCCCGCTTCCGAGGGCTAAAAGGACGCGCGGCGCCGGGGTACCAAGCCAGCCAGGCACCCAGAGACCGCCCGAGCGACGCGGGGCCCTTGTCCCTCGGAAGCGGGTCTCGGCCGCAGGCCGGACGCGCACCACTCCCCGCGGCGGGCGACCCACCCCGCTCCCGCCGCCGAAGGCGGCGGGCTAGGCCGTGACGCGGTAGGCGTCGAAGACGCCGGGGACGCCGCGGACGGCGCGCAGGACGGTGTCGAGGTGCTTGGCCTCGGCCATCTCGAAGCTGAAACGGGACTTGGCGACGCGATCGCGGGTGGTGGAGAGGCTGGCGGAGAGGATGTTCACGTGCGCGTCGGAGAGCACCATGGTGATGTCGGAGAGCAGGCGGGCGCGGTCGAGGGCCTCGACCTGGATGTTGACCAGGAACATCGACTGGCCGGTGGGGGCCCACTCCACCTCGAGCACCTTCTCGGGCTGGCGGCGCAGGTCCTTGGCGTTGGTGCAGTCCGCGCGGTGCACCGAGACTCCCCCACCCTTGGTGACGAAGCCGAGGATGTCGTCGGGGGGCACAGGGGTGCAGCACTTGGCGAGCTTGACCCACACGTCGGGTGAGCCCTTGACAATGACGCCGGCGTCGGCGCCGCCGCCCGCGATCGAGCGGCCACGGCGTCCGGTGATGGTGACGGCCTCGGCCAGGTCCTCCTGGACGCCCTCGTCGCCGCCGTGGAGGTCGATGACGCGGCGGACGACGGCCTGGGCGCCGAGGTTGCCCTCCCCTACCGCGGCGTAGAGCGCGGTGACGTCGGCGAGCTTGAGCTGGGCGGCGACCAGGGTGAGCGACTCGTGGGTGAGCAGCCGCTTGATCGGCAGCCCCTCCTTGCGCATCAGCTTGGCGATCGCGTCCTTGCCGCGCTCGACTGCCTCCTCGCGGCGCTCCTTGGTGAACCACTGACGGATCTTGGACCGGGCTCGCGGAGACTTCACGAAGCCGAGCCAGTCGCGCGAGGGGCCGGCGTTGGCGGACTTGGAGGTGAAGACCTCGATGACGTCGCCGTTCTCGAGCGTCGACTCCAAGGGCACCAGGCGCCCGTTGACGCGCGCGCCGATGGTGTGGTGGCCGACCTCGGTGTGGACGGCGTAGGCGAAGTCGACGGGGGTGGAGCCGGCCGGCAGGGCGATGACGTCGCCGCGCGGGGTGAACACGTAGGTCTCGGCACGGTTGATCTCGAAGCGCAGGGACTCCAGGAACTCGCCGGGGTCCTCGACCTCGCTCTGCCAGTCGAGGAGCTGGCGGACCCACGACATGTCGTCCATGTCGCCCTTGCGCTCGGTGTCGCGGCCCTCGCGCCCGTCCTCCTTGTACTTCCAGTGCGCCGCGACGCCGTACTCGGCGCGGCGGTGCATCCCGAAGGTGCGGATCTGCATCTCCACCGGCTTGCCCTGCGGGCCGATGACGGTGGTGTGCAGCGACTGGTACATGTTGAACTTCGGCATCGCGACGTAGTCCTTGAACCGGCCCAGCACCGGGTTCCAGCGCGAGTGGAGCACGCCGAGGACCGAGTAGCAGTCGCGGTCCTCGTCGACGAGGATCCGGATGCCGACCAGGTCGTAGATGTCGTCGAAGTCGCGGCCGCCGACGATCATCTTCTGGTAGATCGAGTAGTAGTGCTTGGGACGGCCGGTGACGGTGGCCTTCACCTTGGCCTCGCGCAGGTCCTTCTCGACCTGGCTGATCACCTCGGCGAGGAAGCTGTCGCGCGAAGGGGCCCGCTCGGCGACCATCCGCACGATCTCGTCGTAGATCTTGGGGTGCAAGGTGGCGAACGCGAGGTCCTCCAGCTCCCACTTGATGGTGTTCATGCCGAGCCGGTGGGCCAGCGGGGCGTAGATGTCGAGGGTCTCGCGGGCGGTGCGCTCCTGGCTCTTGAGCGGCACGTAGCGCAGGGTGCGCATGTTGTGCAGCCGGTCGGCGAGCTTGATGACGAGGACCCGGATGTCGCGCGACATCGCCACGATCATCTTGCGGATGGTCTCGGCCTGCGCGGAGTCGCCGTAGACGACCTTGTCGAGCTTGGTGACGCCGTCGACCATCCGGGCGACCTCGTCGCCGAAGTCCTCGCGGCACTCGTCGAGGGTGTAGGAGGTGTCCTCGACGGTGTCGTGCAGGAGGGCGGCGACCAGGGTCGGCTCGGTCATGCCGATCCCGGCGAGGATCGTGGTGACCGCGAGCGGATGGGTGATGTAGGGGTCGCCGCTCTTGCGCATCTGGGTGCCGTGCATCTTCTCGGCGGTGGTGTAGGCGCGCTCGAGAAGGGCCAGGTCGGCCTTCGGGTGGTTGGCCCGCACGGCGCGGAAGAGCGGTTCGAGCACCGGGTTGACGGCCTGGTTGCGGCTGCCGATGCGGGCGAGCTTCGCGCGCATGCCGCGACCTGAGCCGCCCGCCATCGCGGCGGCGGGGTCGGGGCGCGGGGCGGCCGGAGGTCGCGGGCTCGGCGCGTCGGAGCCCGGGGTCGCGGTCCGCTCCTCCGTCATGTCACCAGTCTAGGGGCAGTCCAGGGGCACCGAGTCGGCCCGCGACCTCGACGGCACGGGGCGCAAAGGGGCGGGTCCGGCTTCGAGACTCGTTCCACAAGCGTTCTGAGCGACCAGGCCGCGGACCATCAGGGAGCCGACTGGGCGGCCCATCCCTGAACTTGTCGGCCGGGATATCGGCCGCCAAGTTCATATTTCCCCGGTCGACCGGGGAAATCCCGCCCCGCCGAGGCCGGCCAGGACGGCTACCGGAGCGGGTCAGACGGCCATCAGGGCGGTGAGTGGGAGGTCGCCGAGGGCGTCGCGGCCGGGGAGGAAGGTGAGTTCCATCAAGACGGCGATGGCGGTGGGGACTCCGCCGCACTGAGCGACGAGGTCGCGGGTGGCGGCGACGGTGCCGCCGGTGGCGAGGACGTCGTCGATGAGCAGCACCCGTTCGCCGGGGGTGATCGCGTCTCGGTGCAGCTCGAGGGTCGCCTGGCCGTACTCGAGGTCGTAGGAGACCGCATAGGTCTCGCCGGGGAGCTTGCCGACCTTGCGCACCGGCACGAAGCCGACGCCGAGCGCCAGGGCCACGGGGGCGGCGAAGATGAACCCGCGGGCCTCCATGCCGACGACCTTGTCGACGGCGACGGAGCCTTCGGCGTCGCGACCGGCCGCCGCGAGGCCCTCCACGGCGGCCGCGAAGCCCGCCGGATCGGCCAGCAGCGGCGAGATGTCCTTGAACACGACTCCCGGCTGGGGGAAGTCGACGACGTCGACGATGAGGCGGTTGACCGCCTCGGCGGCCGCCGCGTGCACCTCGTCGCGCGGACCTGTCGTCACCGCGACGGCCCTACTTCCCGCGCTTGGACTTGGACTGGCGACTCGGCTGGTTGCGCCCCGAGCTCGCGCTGCGGCTCACCGGACCGCGGGCGGGCGGGACCGTGCGGCCGCGTCCGGTGGCGCTGGAGTCCGGCTTGGTGAGGGTCGGGCGACCCGAGGACGGGGTCGACTCGACGTCGTCGGTGACCACCTCGATCTCGATCTCCTCGTCCTCCTCGCCGTCGGGATCGCGGCCGACCGGCATGTCCTCGGTGAACGACGGCACGCTGGCGTAGCGGTCGACCTGGGCGCGGGCGCGCGCCTTGGCGCGTCGCTCGGCGAGCTTGACCTCGTCCTCGTTGGACTTCAGCTGCACGAGCACGCGGGGCGCGAGGATGACCGAGGAGTACACGCCGACGGCCATGCCGACGAACTGCGAGAGCGCGAGGTCCTGCAGCGAGCTCGCGCCGAGCTGGGCGGCGCTGACCCACAAGATCGCACCGATCGGGATCAGCGCCACGATGCCGGTGTTGATCGAGCGGACCAGGGTCTGGTTGACCGCGAGGTTGGCGGCCTGCGCGTAGGTCTGCCGGTTCTTGCGCATCTCGTGGGTGTTCTCGCGCACCTTGTCGAACACCACGACGGTGTCGTAGAGCGAGAACCCGAGGATCGCCAAGAGTCCGGTGACCGCCGCCGGCGTCACCTGGAAGCCGGAGAGGGCATAGACCCCGACGGTGATCACGACGTCGTGGGCCAAGGCCACGAAGGCCGCCACCGACATCTTCCATTCACGGAAGTAGAGCGCGATGAAGATCAGCACCAGGACGAGGAAGACCCCGACACCGAGGGCGGCTCGCTTGGCGACCGCCTCTCCCCAGCTGGCGCCGATGTCGGAGTTCGACACGTCGTCGGGAGAGACGCCCGCCGCTTTCACAAGGGCGTCCTTGATGGCCTGGACGTCCGCCTGAGGCATGTCTTCGACCTGGATCAGCACCGCATTGCCGGCGGTGGTGACCGTGGGCGACTCGGCGCCGGCGACCCCGGTCTCGGCCACGACCTTGCCGTAGTCGTCGGCGACCTGTTGGGTCGCCCCGCCGCTGACGGGCACCCGGAACTCGTTACCGCCGGTGAACTCGATGCCGAAGTTGAGGCCACGGATCAGGATCGCCGCGATCGCGGCGAGCACGATGACACCGGTGATGGCGTACCAGAGCGGACGACGCCCGACGAAGTCGTAGGACTTGCGGCCCGTGTAGAGCTCGTTGCCGAGCCGTGAGAACTTGCCCATCAGGCCCTCCCTCCGGCCGGCGCGGCAGTGGGGCCGTCGATGCCGAGTGTCTCGGGACTGAGGCCGGAGAGCCGGTGTCCGCTGTTGAAGAACTTGAAGTGGGCCAGCCACGACACCATCGGCTTGGTGAACCAGAAGAGGATCGCGAGGTCGACGATCGTGGTGAGCCCGAGCGCGAAGCCGAAGCCCTTCACCGCGCCGGTGGCGAAGATGTAGAGCACCGCCGCCGAGAGCAGCGAGACCACCTGTGCGGCGAGCCGGGTGACCTTGGCGCGCTTCCACCCGGTCTCCACCGCGACCCGCATCGACTTGCCCTCGCGCATCTCGTCTCTGATGCGTTCGAAGAAGATGATGAACGAGTCGGCGGTGACACCGACCGCGATGATCAGTCCGGCGATGCCGGGGAGGGTGAGGGTGAAGCCTGCGGTCTCGCTGAGCAGGAGCACCAGCGAGTAGGTGACCGCCGCCGCGGCCAGCAGCGAGGCCACCACGACCAGGCCGAGGCCGCGGTAGTAGCACATGCAGTAGATCAGCACCAGGCCGAGGCCGAAGGCACCGGCGGTGAGCCCGGCGGTGAGCTGGTCGCCGGCGAGGGAGGGCCCGATGTTCTCGGTGGAGGACTCGAAGGTGATCGGCAGCGAGCCGTACTTCAGGCTGGTGGCGAGGTCCTTGGCCTGGGTCTCGGTGAAGTTGCCGGAGATCTGGGCCTTGCCGTCGGTGATCTGCGAGGTGAAGGTCGGCGCGGTGAGCACTGCGCCGTCGAGGACGATCGCGAACTGGTCGACGTCCTTGGTGAGCTGCTGGGAGGCCTGGGTGAAGACGTCCTTGCCCTTGCCGCCGATCTCGAGGGTGACGGCGTAGCGCAGCTCGTTCTGCGGGATGCCGTAGCTGGCGTCCTTCAGGTCGGTGCCGGCAATGACGGCCGGCGAGAGCAGGTACTTCACCGACGGGCGGGCCGGGGTGCTCCCGGACGCCGGCTCGGGCGGCTCACAGGCCACCAACGGCTTGAGGGGGTTGTCGACCGGGGTGTCGGGCAGGTCGGCCGGAGCGCCTTGCACCTTGCTGATCGTGCCGTCCTCGCCGCACTGGTAGGCGTTGAAGAGGTCGTAGTCGGCCTGGGTGTAGCCGCCGCGCATGAAGGCCAGTGCCTGGTCGAGCGGGACCACGGCGGTCTCCTCGAAGGACTCCGCCGGCGCCGAGGGCGAGTCGGTCGGAGACGCCGGGGTCGTCGCGGAGTCCGTCGGACTGCCGGCGAGGTCGGACGGCGAGTTCGTCGCGGAGTCCGAGGGCGAGTCTGACGGCGGGTCGGTGGGGTCGTCCTGCCCGAACGGCGCGACCCGGTTGTTGCCCTGGCCGTCGCTGGCACCGTCCGTGGCGGTCGTCGACGGAGCGCCGGTCGTCGGAGCGTCCGTGGTGGGCGGCGGGGTCGGCAGCTGCTCGGCGGGCGGCTGCTGCGGGTTCGCCCCGGTGGGCGGCTGGCAGCCGCGGGTCTCGTCGCAGCCCACGAGCCGGAACCGGAGCTGGGCCTGGCGCTCGACGACCTCGACCAGGTCCTGCCGGAGATCGCCCGGGATCTCGACGACCACGACGTCGCCGCCCTGCGTCATCACCTCGGCCTCGGAGATGCCGGAGCCGTTGACGCGCTGGTCGATGATCGAGCGCGCCTCGTTGAGGTTCTCCGAACTGGGAGAGCCCTTGGCCTGCAGGGTGATCCGCGTACCGCCCTGGAGGTCGAGCCCGAGCGCCGGGGTCCACGAGCCGGCGAGGGCGACCAGCCCGTAGAGGACTCCGAGCCCGACGAGGAACGCGACCAGGACGCGTCCGGGGTGGGCCTGCTTCTTCGCCGCCATGCTCAGCTCTCTCCAGCCTTCGGCGCGCCCGGCGCCGAGGGGTCTACGTCATCGCCCGCACCGGGAGCGGGGTCGGTGGTGCGCTTCTCCAGGCGCGGATGCTCGACGTCGTCGCGCGCCGCCATGTCGTCCGTCTCATCGACCTCGTCGAACTCGTCGACCTCCTCGTACGGAGCCGACGCCTCGTCGGAGGTCCGCGAGGCGATCGCGGCGCGCATCACGCTCATCACGACGCCGGGCGCGAACTCGATGTCGGCACGATCCTCGCGCAGCGCCACGACGGTGCCGAAGAAGCCGGACGTCAACATGACCTCGTCGCCGACCTCGATGGAGGCCTGAAGCTGCATCGTCTGTCGCTGCCGCCGCTGCTGCGGCCGGATGATCAGGAGCCAGAAGATCGCAATAATGGCAACGAAGGGCAACAGCCCAAGCAGCCCTTCCACGTGAAGCAGACCCCTCGGCTCGACAGCAGTTCAACGCACAGAAGCGGGCGATCCGCGACCAGCGGATCGACCGACAGGCGAGTCTAGCCGCCCGACCGCGAAACCTGAGGAATCCCCGGCCGTTTCGGCGCTCGTCTCTGTGGGGCTCAACGACTCAGGGGTCGAACAGAGTTCCCTCGTCGCCGGATCGGTCGTCATTCCCCGCGGGAGGCAGACCCAGGTGCTCCCAGGCGGCCGGAGTGGCGATCCGGCCGCGGGGGGTGCGCGCGAGGAAGCCCATCCGCACCAGGAACGGCTCGGCGACCTCCTCGACGGTCTCCCGCTCCTCCCCCACCGCGACGGCGAGCGTGGAGACACCGACCGGTCCCCCGCCGAAGCGCCGGCACAGGACGTCGATGACGGCGCGGTCGAGCCGGTCGAGGCCGAGGCGGTCGACCTCGTAGAGGTCGAGGGTGCGGTGGGCGACGTCGAGGCTGACGACGCCGTCGGCGCGCACCTGGGCGTAGTCGCGGACCCGGCGTAGCAGGCGGTTGGCGATCCGGGGGGTGCCGCGCGAGCGCGACGCGATCTCGGCCGCCCCCTCGTCGGTGAGCCGGACGCCGAGCAGGCCGGCGGAGCGATGCACGATCCGGTAGAGCTCGTGGGCCTCGTAGAACTCCAGGTGGCCGGTGAACCCGAACCTGTCGCGCAGCGGGCCCGGGAGCAGGCCGGCGCGCGTGGTGGCACCTACCAGCGTGAACGGCGGGATCTCGATCGGGATGGCGGTGGCGCCGGGGCCCTTGCCGATGACGACGTCGACGCGGAAGTCCTCCATGGCCAGGTAGAGCATCTCCTCGGCCGGGCGCGACATCCGGTGGATCTCGTCGATGAAGAGGACGTCGCCCTCGTTGAGCCCCGACAGGATGGCCGCGAGGTCTCCGGCGTGGGTGATCGCCGGGCCACTGGTCAGCCGCAGCTGCGCGGAGAGCTCGGCGGCGATGATCATCGCGAGCGTGGTCTTGCCCAGCCCGGGCGGCCCGGAGAGCAGGACGTGGTCGGGAGCGCGACCGCGTTGCTTGGCCGCCTCGAGCACCAGGCCGAGCTGCTCGCGGACCCGGGCCTGACCGACCACCTCCTCCAGGGTGCGCGGGCGCAGCGCCGCCTCGATGGCGCGCTCGTCGCCCTCGGCCTCGGCGGCGGTGATCGAGGGAGCCTCGGGATCGAGGTCGAGGTCGGCGTCCGGGCCGATCATCGCGCGTAGGTGGCGCTCCTCGGCGGCGGCCAGGTCGTCGTCGTTCATGTCAGGCCTTGCTCAGCGAACGGAGCGCCGCCCGCAGGAGGGCGCCGACGTCGGGGGCGTCGCCGGCCTCGGGCGCCACGGCATCGACCGCCTTCTCGGCGTCCTTGGCGCTCCAGCCCAGACCCATCAGCCCCTGGTGCACCTGGTCGCGCCAGGGAGCGGCGGTCGGCTGTGCCGCGGCACCGGGACGCGCGCCGGTGGGTGCGCCGATGCGGTCCTTGAGCTCGAGGATGATCCGCTGGGCGCCCTTCTGGCCGATGCCGGGGACCTTGGTGAGGGTCTTGACGTCGTCGGAGGCGATGGCGCGGCGCAGGTCGTCGGGTGCGAGCACGGCGGTGATCGCCTGGGCGACCTTGGGGCCGACGCCCGAGGCGGTCTGGACGAGCTCGAAGATCGCCTTCTCGTCGTCGTCGACGAAGCCGAACAAGGTGAGGGAGTCCTCACGCACGACCATGCTGGTCGGGAGGGTGGCGTTCGCCCCGGTGCGCAGGGTCGCGAGGGTGCCGGGGGTGCACATCACCTCCAGGCCGACACCGCCGACCTCCACCACGGCGCTGCTGAGCGTGAGCGCGGCGACCTGGCCGCGGACGTAGGCGATCATCGGGTCCTCCTGCCGGCCGCGGCGAGCGCGGCGTCGATCCGGGCCTGGGCGCCTCCGCGCCAGATGTGGGTGATGGCCAGCGCGAGCGCGTCGGCGGCGTCGGCCGGCTTCGGCGGAGCCTCGAGCCGCAGGATGCGGGCGATCATCGAGCCCACCTGCGCCTTCTCGGCCCGGCCGTTGCCGGTGACGGCGGCCTTGACCTCGCTGGGCGTGTGCAGGGCGACCGGCAGTCCCTGCCGGGCGGCCACCACCATCGCGATGCCGCTGGCCTGGGCGGTGCCCATCACGGTGCTGACGTCGGAGCGGGCGAAGACCCGCTCGACCGCGACGGCGTCGGGGCAGTGCTCCTCGATCCACGCCGCCACGCCCTTCTCGATGGTGACCAGTCGCTGGGCCACCGGGAGGTCGGAGGAGGTGCGCACGACGTTGACGTCGACCAGTCGCAGCGCGCGACCGACACTTCCCTCGACCACGCCCAGTCCGCACCGGGTCAGCCCGGGGTCGATGCCCAGCACGCGCACCCGGGCCCTCCTCAGCTCGTCGTCAGATCATCGAACGTGTGTTCGGAGTCCACCGTACGACGCCGTCCTCCGACGCCGGCGCCCGACACGCTGCGCTCGCGCAGGTTGCGTGGGCTGCCGGGTGGGTCTGAGCACGGCGCGCGTCCCGGGATTTCCCCGGTCGACCGGGGAAATCTGAACTGGGAGGGCGATATATCGGCCCCCAAGTTCAGGGATGGGCCGCCCAGTCGGACGCGAGCGCGGGAGGGCGCCGAGGCACTTCGTCTCAGGCGGTGCCCTCAGGCGTCTTCGAGCTCCTCCATGATCTCGTCGGAGACGTCGAAGTTGGCGAAGATGTTCTGCACGTCGTCGAGATCCTCGAGGGCGTCGAAGAGGCGGAAGAACTTCGCGGCGCCGTCCTTGTCGAGCTCGATCTTGTTGTCGGGCACGAAGGAGGCCTCGGCGGAGTCGTAGTCGATGCCGGCGGCCTGGAGGGCGGTGCGGACCGAGACCAGGTCGGTGGCCTCGGAGACGACCTCGAAGGCCTCGCCGAGGTCGTTGCACTCGTCGGCGCCGGCCTCGAGGGTGGCCTCGAGGACGTCGTCCTCGGAGACGGTCTTGCCCTCCTGGTCGGCGGGCACGATCACCACGCCCTTGCGGTGGAAGAGGAAGGAGACCGAGCCGGGGTCGGCCAGGGAGCCGCCGTTGCGGCTCATCGCGGTGCGGACCTCCATGGCGGCGCGGTTCTTGTTGTCGGTGAGGCACTCGATGAGCATCGCGACGCCGCTGGGGCCGTAGCCCTCGTAGGTGATCGTCTGGTAGTCGGCGCCACCGGTCTCGGCACCGGACCCGCGCTTGACGGCGCGGTCGATGTTGTCGTTGGGGACCGAGGACTTCTTCGCCTTCTGGATGGCGTCGTAGAGCGTCGGGTTGCCGGCGGGGTCACCGCCGCCGGTGCGCGCGGCGACCTCGATGTTCTTGATCAGCTTGGCGAACATCTTGCCGCGCTTGGCGTCGATGGCGGCCTTCTTGTGCTTGGTGGTCGCCCATTTGGAGTGCCCGGACATGCGTTCCTCTTCTGAACCTCGTGAAGCGTCTGCGGTCCCTGCCTCACGCACCGCTCACGAGGTCGAGGAGCAGTCGGTGGATCCGACCGTCGCCGGAGACCTCGGGGTGGAAGGACGTGGCGAGCAGGTGGCCCTGACGGACCGCGACGATTCTATCGGCGGCCGGTCCGCGGGCCACGCGCGCCAGCACTTCGACGTCCGGACCGGCCTGCTCGACCCAGGGCGCGCGGATGAAGACGGCGTGCACGGGGCCCGCCACGCCCGCGACGTCGAGGTCGTCCTCGAAGGAGTCGACCTGGCGTCCGAAGGCATTGCGCCGGACGGTGACGTCGAGCCCGCCGAGCGTCCGCTGACCACCCGGTACCGCGGCGCCGTCGATGATCCGGTCGGCGAGCAGGATCATGCCGGCGCAGGTGCCGAGCACCGGCAGCCCGCCGGCGATGCGGTCGCGCAGCGGCTCCAGGAGCCCGAAGGCCTCGGCGAGGTTGGCCATAGTGGTGGACTCCCCGCCCGGCAGCACCAGTGCGTCGACGTCGTCGAGCTCGGCCGGGCGACGCACCGGCACCGCCTCGACTGCCAGCCCGGTCAGCGTTCGTAGGTGCTCGCGGACGTCGCCCTGGAGGGCGAGCACGCCGATGGTCGTCACCGGCGCATCGTAGGGCCGCGGGCCACGCCGCCCGCGGGCGCGCCCGAGCGGTCAGCCGGTCAGCCGGTCAGATGGTCGTGGTGGCGGACTGGATCGTCTGGTTGCCCAGGTTGTCGGTCACCCGGACCGTGAGAACGTAGGTCGCCGGGTCCTTGATCCCCTGCCCCGGCGAGCCCGGGATGGTCCAGTCCGGCGCGTAGTAGGACGCCGGCCGGTAGGCGCAGGTCGCGGTGCCGGCGCTCTGCCAGCGCAGCACCGGGTCCCAGCACTGCGCGACGCCGCCGGACAG
The DNA here is from genome assembly GCF_037936805.1 of Nocardioides epinepheli. Classification (NCBI taxonomy): domain Bacteria; kingdom Bacillati; phylum Actinomycetota; class Actinomycetes; order Propionibacteriales; family Nocardioidaceae; genus Nocardioides; species Nocardioides epinepheli. The sequence continues at coordinate 113,264 of NZ_JBBMMC010000013.1, forward strand.
GGTGCGGCGCAGGATGTACTCGACCGAGGCGATCCCGGACGCGGACGACGCCGTGCCGCACGCCACCGAGCCGGAGCAGCCGCCGAGGGGGACCGGGATCACCACCGCCGGGGGCGTGGCGGTCGAGGGGGCGTAGGCGATGCGGGCGCCTTCGTTGGTCCAGCTGTCGCCCATCCGGGCCCGGACGGCGTACCAGACCTGGCCGGCCACCGGGCCGGCGTCGGTGCAGGTCAGTGCGGCCGTCGTGCAGACGATCGCCGGCGTGCCACCGGACGCCGAGGTGTACCGCAGGATCTCGTAGCGATCGGCCGTGCCGAGTCCTGCCGCGGTGGCGCTCCACGACAGCTGCACCGGGCCCGACGAGGGCGCCGACGTCGTGGGCGTGGCCGGGGTGGCGATCCTCCCCGACGTGAAGGCGGAGTCGGGTGCGGCGGCGGTTCCGGCGCGCACCGTGGCGGGGTCGGTGAATGCCGCGAGGGTGCCGGCTCCCCCGGCCAGGAGGACGACGGCCGCCACCGCAAGGGCGGCGAGCAGGGCGCCGGCCTGCTTCGCGGCGCTCACGCGATCACCTGGGTAGCCAGGAGCGCGATCGAGACCGAGCCGGTGGTCACGTTCTGGTAGGCGTTGCCGGTGCTCGCGGGGAGGGTGACCTGCACGCACAGGGTCTGGGACGCACCGCGGTTGAGCCGCGCGGCGACCGCGCCGGAGGCCACCGGGGTGCCGCCAGCACAGGTCTCGGTGCGCGGGTAGGTGTTGTCGTCGCCGGTCTCGCTGCCACCGACGAACATGCGCACCTCGAGCGCCGGTCCGAGTCCGCCCCCGGTGCTGACCGTCGGGGCGTAGGTGAAGTCGGCGTCGCCGACGTTGGCGATCGACAGATTGGCCGCGACGCTCTCGCCCGGCACCATCGTCGTCAGCGACAGGTTCGTGGCGGCATAGGCCGTGGGGTTGCCCTGCTGTCCGTTGACGGTCAGGTCGAGCCTGCCGCTGGAGAATCCGGAGCCGGTCACCGTGGCGGCGTCGGTCCAGTAGGCGTAGGTTCCCTGGCCGCCCAGGAGCAGGCAGATCGCACCGAGCAGCGCCAGCGCACCGAGAATCATCCGGCTCCGCGCGAAGCGGCGGTCGGTCGCGGAAGGCTCAGCCATGACGCTCCTCGACTCGGTTCCGGCGCAGGGCGAGCAGGAACCCACCGATGCCGGTGAGCGCCAGGCCGAGCCACACCAGTGCCGGCGTCACCGCGGCTCCGGTCTCGGGGAGGATCGCCGCGGGCGAGTCGCTGCCGGGAGCGGCCTGCGGCCGGTCGGTCGGATCCGGCGTCGGTCGCGAGGTCGGGTGGGGCCCGGTCGCGTCGGCGTCGGTGAGCCGGACGCGGAAGTCGAGGTCGCTGCTCTGGAGCATCGTGGCGTTGGGCGCGGCCGCGTCGAGCGCGACCCTGACGTCGAGACGCAACGACTCACCGGCGTCCAGGCCGGCGGCGTCGAGGAGGACCTGCTCACCGGTCGCGGCGGTCGAGGTCCACGGCGCACCGTGGGCGCGCACGGCGACATGGAGGTGTCCCGATCGCCGCAGTCCGTCGCGGGCCGCCTCGGCGAGGGTGACCGTGAGGAGACCGGCGTCGGAGCCCTGGTTGCGGACGTGGAACGTCGCCGTGCGGGTCTGGCCGGGGACCCAGCGCTCGTCCTGGGCGAACAGCGGCTCGAGGGAGTGACCCCACCGCGTCCCGTCACTGCTGAGGCCGAGCCGGTCGTCCTCCGACGGGCCGGCCCAAGCCGGCGCCGGTGCGAGGGAGATCGCGATGGGGACGAGAAGAAGCACGCCGATGCGTCGAACGTCGATGCGCACGCGATGCATGTCTCTCCCCCTTCTCGATGGTGCGAACTGTTGCTGGGCTGTCAGGTGGCGCGACGGCGCCGCTCGCGCAGACCGCCGGCGAACATCACGCCGGCATAGAGCGCGAGGGCGGCGGCACTCGCGTACACGCCGATCTGGCGCTGCTCGCCGGTGAGGATGGTGTTGACCCGACCGAGATGCGGGACGGCGTACCAGAGCCGCCCGCGCACCTGGATCGACCGCACCGGCTCGGGATCCGCCGCGGTGTTGGCATCGCCCTGGGTGAGGAACTCGGGCTCGCCGTCCACCCCGGTGCGCACGCCGATCACGCGGTGGGTCACGACCGCCGAACGTCCCGACTCGAGCTGGTAGGTGATCACGTCCCCGATCACGATCTCGTCGGTGTCGACGGGCTTGACCACCACGAGGGTCCCGGGCGGCAGTCCGGGCTGCATCGAGCCGGTGAGCACCGTGTAGGGCGTGGCTCCGCCGATGCGAGGGATCACCAGGGCGATCGCGAGCACTGCGAGGACGGCGAGGATGAACAGCCAGATCGTCACCTGGCCCAGCCAGCCGACGACGCCGCGCGCCGTGACCGCGTTCGCACTCGAGGGGTCCTCGGGTGTGCCCGCGTCGGTCGTCGCGGCGTCGTCGCCTGCCAGCTCGGGGCCGGTCGTCGTCGGACTCGTCATCGCCGTGCCTGATGCTCGCTCGGTGGCGAGGGTCAGGCCGTCGCCTGGGTGGCGGTGACGGTGATCGCGCTCAGGTTCACGTCCTTGAGCTGCGAGGTGTTGTCGACGGTGGTCTTGATCGGGAACGCGAGGGTGATGGTCGCGACGATCGTCTTGTCGGCGTCGGTGGACCGCACGACGCTCACCGGCTGCCCGGCGCGGGTGAAGGTGCCGGAGAGGTTGAAGCTGTCGGTGGCCATCGTGGTGCCGGCGCCGGTGGTCGGCGGGGTGACGCTGAGGTTGGCGCGCAGGTTCTTGCCCACCGCGGTGATCGCGACGTTGCAGGTCTTGGTGAGCACGTCGCCCGGGACGACCTTCTCGGTCGCGGGGTTGAAGGCGACGTTGGTGACGCCCTCGACGGCGTTGGAGACGGTCCAGCCGGCGGTGTTGCAGGCGGCGGCGTCCAGCTTGAGCTGACCGGCACCGATGGTGCCGCCGCTGATGGTCTGGGCGTCGTTCCAGTAGGCGAGCGAGCCGGCGCCGCCGAGGAGGAGGACGGCGGCCGCGGCGGCCGCGAGGCCGCCCTTTGCGTTCTTGTTCATGAGTGTGCCTTCGGACGGGCTGGGGGGAACCCAGGAGCTGGCCGGGGCACACCGTGCGTGTCCCCGGATCGGGCGGAGCACGCGGTGGAGCCGCATTCTCTAGTGACTCTGTCGGCATTGTTCAGCGGCGAGTTGACGAACGAACTTTGAGATATCGATCACACGACAGGAACATTTGCGCTGTCGACATCATCTGACAATAAAATTGCCAGGATTGGCAAACCGCTCGTCAAATGCTTACCAACCGCGTTCGGCGAGCCGGTGGGGCGCCGGGATCTCCTCGACGTTGAGGCCGACCATCGCCTCGCCCAACCCGCGCGAGACCTTGGCGATCATGTCGGGGTCGTCGTGGAAGGTGGTGGCCTTCACGATCGCCTCGGCCCGCTGGACCGGGTTGCCGGACTTGAAGATGCCCGAGCCCACGAACACACCCTCGGCACCGAGCTGCATCATCATCGCCGCATCCGCCGGCGTCGCGATGCCGCCTGCGGTGAACAGCACCACCGGCAGCTTGCCCGACTCCGCGACCTCGCGCACCAGGTCGTAGGGCGCCTGGAGCTCCTTGGCCGCCACGAACAGCTCATCGCCCTCGAGCGCGCCGAGTCGCCGGATCTCGCGGCGGATGGTCCGCATGTGGGTCACCGCGTTGGAGACATCACCGGTGCCGGCCTCACCCTTGGACCGGATCATCGCCGCGCCCTCGGTGATCCGGCGCAGCGCCTCGCCCAGGTTGGTCGCGCCGCAGACGAACGGCACCGTGAAAGCCCACTTGTCGATGTGGTTCTCGTAGTCGGCCGGGGTGAGCACCTCGGACTCGTCGATGTAGTCGACGCCCAGGGCCTGCAACACCTGCGCCTCGGCGAAGTGCCCGATCCGCGCCTTGGCCATCACCGGGATCGAGACCGCCTCGATGATCGAGTCGATCATGTCGGGATCGCTCATCCGCGACACCCCGCCCTGCGCCCGGATGTCGGCGGGGACGCGCTCCAGAGCCATGACGGCCACCGCTCCGGCGTCCTCGGCGATCTTCGCCTGGTCGGCGGTGACGACGTCCATGATCACGCCGCCCTTGAGCATCTCGGCCATCCCGCGCTTCACCCGCTGGGTGCCGGTGCCGGGGTGCGTGGGAGTGCTGGCGTCAGTCGGTTCGGTGCTCGTCGTGCCCGTCATGGTCGGAGCCTATTCCCGTGCCGGGCGAGCCGGCAGCCGAGGGCTCCGCGATCCCCTGCGCAGCCATCGCCTCGGCGGCGGCGGCGTCGATCGCGACGGCCTGGCGCCGCACCTTGAGGATCCGGAAGATCACCGTGTAGGTGTTGGCGGCGACCAGGGCCCACAGCGTGACGTACATCAGGATCGGCAGGTCGAAGATGGCGCTTAGGCCGGTCATCACCAGGATCGAGACCAGCCGGTCCGAACGCTCGGCGAGCCCGCCCTTGGCGTCCATGCCGAGGGACTCGGCCTTGGCGCGGAGGTAGGAGGTGATCGAGCCCATCACCAGGCAGTAGAGCGCCACGCACAGGTAGAGGTAGCTGTCGCCGGGGCCGGCGAAGTAGAGGACCAGGCCGCCGAAGATGGCGCCGTCGCCGAACCGGTCGAGCGAGGAGTCCCAGAACGAGCCGAACTTCGAGCTACGCCCGAGCGTGCGGGCCATCTTGCCGTCGATGAGGTCGCTGAAGACGAAGGCGGTGATGAACAGGACGCCGACGAGCAGGTGACCGAGCGGGAAGAACACCAGAGCCCCGACGCACACGCCGAGGGTGCCCACGAAGGTCACCGTGTCCGGGCTGATGCCGAGCCTGATGAAGAGCCGAACGAAGGGCATCAAGACGACGCCCTGCCAGAAGTCCCTGAATCTCTCCAACATCTCGCGTGCAGGGTAACTGCCGCGAGCCGGGCGCGCGCGCTGGGGCGCTCCGGCAGGGACGGTCAGCCGCTCGGCGAGAGCACGATGCTGTCGGCGGCGAGCAGGACCGCACCCACGACGCTGGCGCGCGCCCCGAGCTCCCCGGCCACGACGGGCGTGTCGGCGGCGAGGTCGAGGGCATAACGGCGCAGCCCGATGCGAGCCGGCTCCAGCAGCAGGTCGCCGGCCCGCGCCATGTCACCGCCGATGGAGACCAACGAGGGGTTCAGGAGGTTGACGATGCTCGCCAGACCGCGGCCCAGGTGCAGGCCGGCCTCCTCCAGGGCCCGCCGAGCGGCCACGTTGCCGTCGCGCGCGGCCGCGACCACCTCGTCGACGTCGGCGGCGACGGGCGCCTCGGGAAGCGCTCCGGCCACCTGGCGCTGGATGAACGGCGTCGAGGTGTAGGCCTCCAGGCAGCCGCTCTTTCCACAACGACAGGCGGGGCCGCGATCGTCGAGGGTCAGGTGACCGATCTCGCCCGCGGTGCCACGCGCACCGCGGAAGATCGCGCCGTCGACCACGATCCCGGCGCCCACGCCTGCCGAGGTCTTGATGAACACCGAGTTGTCGGTGCCGCGGGCCGCGCCGGCGCGGTGCTCGGCGAGTGCGCCGAGGTTGGCGTCGTTCTCGACGACCACCGGGACCCCGAAGAAGTCCTCGACCACCGCGCGCGCGTTGACCCCGGCCCAGCCGGGAAAGATCGCGTCGGACTCGACGACCTCCTCGGAGACCGGGGCAGGCAGGCCGAGCCCGATCGCCCGGATCGGCGGGGCGGCCGCCTCGAGGGCACCGAGTCCGGCGAGCATCGAGCGTGCCAGCTCGAGTGCCTCGCGGTGGTCCTCTCCCCCGCCGGTGTGCTGCCACTCCTCCTTCAGCACCGTGCCGGCCAGGCTCCCGACCGCGACGCTCACGTGGGTATGGCCGAAGTCGATGCCGACCACGCAGCCGGCCGCCGGAGAGAGCCGGACGGCCGCGCCGCGCCGACCGCTGCCCGGGACCACGTCGACCAGGCCGTGCTCGCTGAGCTCGCGCACGATCGTGGAGACCGTGGCGGGCGCCAAGCCGGTCTCCCGGGCCAGCGCCGCCTGGGTCCAGAGGTCCGGGCTCTCCCGCAGAAGGGTGACCACCCGCAGCTGGTTGGCCGAGCGCAGCGACGCCGGCGACCCCGGGGCGCGGGAGGGCGGCGGTGTAGGCCGGCGGGACATGGCGGGCACTCTGCACCGATTCGAGGCTCACCGTCAACGCCTTGCGGCCATCTCTCGAACGATCTGGCCCGCAGATACCAACTTGGGGCTCAATTCTCGTTCGACTCTTGACGACAAGCGCGTGACGCCCAACACTCGTCACGCGCCGGGCACCGGAGTCCGGAACCATCCACGTGAGGAGCACGACGTGAGCACATCGATCCACCGATCGGTCCGCCGGACGGCTGCCCTGGGCGCCGCTCTCGTGATCGGCATCGCCGGCCTGAGCGCGTGCGGGGCGAACGACGACGACAACGGCGACAACGGCGACGGCGGAGGCAGTGGCGACGGCGCCAGCGACAACGGAGGAGGGGCGACCAGCGGGACGATCGCGCTGCTGCTCCCCGAGTCGAAGACCACGCGCTACGAGGCCTTCGACAAGCCGATGTTCGAGGCGAAGGTCGCCGACCTGTGCCCCGACTGCAAGGTGGACTACTACAACGCCGACCAGGACGAGGCCAAGCAGGCCCAGCAGATGACCACCGCCCTCAACGACGGCGCCCAGGTCGTCGTCCTCGACCCGGTCAACGGCGAGGGCGCCACCGGGATGGTCGAGGAGGCCCAGGGGCAGGACGTCCCGGTGATCGCCTACGACCGGCTGATCACCAACGCCGACTACTACATGTCCTTCGACAACGAGACCGTCGGCAAGATGCAGGCCGAGGCGCTGGTCGACGCCGTCGGAGAGGCCGGCGACATCCTGATGCTCAACGGCTCGCCGTCGGACCCGAACGCGGCCCAGTTCAAGACCGGCGCACACTCGGTGCTCGACGACTCCGACCTCACGATCGTCGAGGAGTACGACAACCCCGACTGGAGCCCGGAGAACGCCCAGCAGTGGACCTCCGACCAGCTGAGCAAGTACGACCCCTCCCAGATCGCCGGGGTCTACGCCGCCAACGACGGCCAGGCCGGCGGCGTGGTGGCAGCACTGACCGGCGCCGGGGTCGCCCTGGACGCACTCCCCCCGATCACCGGACAGGACGCCGAGCTGGCCGCCATCCAGCGGATCCTCGCCGGTGAGCAGGCCATGACCATCTACAAGCCGATCCGGATCGAGGCCGAGACCGCTGCCGAGGTGGCCGTGGAGCTCCTGGGCGGCGGCGAGGTGAGCGGCACCTCCGAGACCGGCATCGAGCAGACCGAGTACGAGGGCGTCCCCTCCTACATCTTCACCCCGATCGTCGTCACCAAGGACAACGTCGCCGACACCGTGATCAAGGACGGCTTCTACACCGCAGCCGACGTGTGCACCGGCGACTACGCCGACGACTGCCAGGCCGCCGGCATCTCCTGATGGACCTCAGCAAGTCGGCGGAGCCCTCGGCGCCGGACTCGTCGCGGGCCCCAGCACCGGCCAGGGAGGGGGCAGTCCTCTCCCTGGCCGGCATCACCAAGCGTTTCGGTGGCGTCCAGGCCCTCAGCGACGTCTCCCTCGACGTCGCTCCCGGTGAGGTCGTCGCACTGGTCGGAGACAACGGCGCCGGCAAGTCGACCCTGGTCAAGGTGATCGCCGGCGTCTACCAGCCCGACGCCGGCAGCATCCGGCTCGAGGGCCAGGAGACCAGCATCGGCGGGCCGTCGGCCGCGCAGTCCCTGGGCATCGCCACGGTGTTCCAGGACCTCGCGCTGTGCGACAACCTCGACGTCGTCGCCAACCTGTTCCTCGGCCAGGAGCGGTCCCGCCTCGGCGTGGTCGACGAGGTCGGGATGGAGCAGGAGGCCTGGCGCCTGCTGCGCTCGCTGTCGGCGAAGATCCCGTCGGTGCGGATCCCGATCGCCGCACTCTCGGGAGGGCAGCGCCAGACCGTGGCGATCGCACGCAGCCTGGTCGGCGCACCCAAGATCGTGATGCTCGACGAGCCGACCGCCGCCCTGGGCGTCGCCCAGACCGCGGAGGTGCTCAACCTGATCGAGCGGCTGCGCGAGCAGGGCCTCGGGGTGATCCTGGTCAGCCACAACATGGCCGACGTCCAGGCCGTGGCCGACCGGATCGTCGTCCTCCGGCTGGGGCGCAACGCCGCAGAGTTCGACGTCGAGAGCGCCACCACCGAGCAGCTGGTCGCCGCGATCACCGGTGCCAGTGACAATGTCGTCGCCGCGCGGGCGACGCGCACGCGCAGGAGCACCGATGACTGACCAGACGCAGAGGCCCTCGGCGGATCTCACCGGCGACGTGACCGCCTCCGAGGTCGCCGCCGACATCGCCGACGAGCGCCTGATCCGGAGCCAGGGGCCACTCGGCCTGGCGCGCGCCGGGTTGAACCGGCTGCGCGGCGGCGACCTCGGCCTGCTTCCGGTGATCGTCGGCCTGATCGTGATCTGCACCGTCTTCTACCTCAAGGAACCAGCCTTCCTCTCCTCGCGGAGCCTGGTGACGCTGACCCAGTTCGCCGCACCGACCGGTGTGATCGCCCTGGGCATCGTGCTCGTGCTGCTGCTCGGCGAGATCGACCTCTCGGTCGGCTCCGTCGCCGGGTTCACCTCCGCGGTGATGGCGGTGATGGTGGTCAACCACGGGCAGCCGACCGTGGTCGCGATCCTCGCCGCGCTCGGCACCGGGCTGCTCATCGGCCTGGGCTACGCCTTCTTGCACCAGGTGATCGGCGTGCCGAGCTTCGTGTTCTCCCTCGCCGGCTTCCTCGCCTTCCAGGGTGCCCTGCTCTACACCCTGGGCTCCAAGGGGACGATCACCCTTCCCCAGGGCAACTGGCTGCGTGAGTTCGCCCGCGATCGCTTCCTCACCGACGTTCAGGCCTACGTGCTGGTCGCGCTCGGCGTGGTCGTCTACCTGGGCACGCAGCTGTGGACCATCCGGCGCCGGAAGGCGGCCGGCCTGACGCCGCCGAGCCTGGCGGTCGTCATCGTCAAGGCCGTGGTGATGGCCGGCGGGCTCGGCTACTTCTGCTACTACCTCAGCATCGGCAACGCCCGCGGGGTCGGATATCTCTTCGCCCTGTTCGTCGTGCTGGTGGTGGTGATGGACCTCCTGCTGCGCCGCACCACGTGGGGAAGACACGTGATGGCGGTCGGCGGCAACGAGGAGGCCGCGCGCCGAGCCGGCATCAGGGTCGGCTGGATCTATGTGAGTGTCTTCGGGCTCTGCTCCACCTTCGCGGCCCTCGGTGGGCTGCTCCTGGCCGGGCAGCTGACCACGGTGTCGCAGAGCAGCGGCACTACCGACACCAACCTGACCGCGATCGCGGCCGCCGTCATCGGTGGCACCAGCCTGTTCGGCGGACGCGGAACCGCCTACGCCGCACTGCTGGGCATGCTGGTGCTGCAGGCGATCACCGCCGGTCTCAACCTGATCAACGTCGAGTCCGAGGTGAGGTTCATGGTCACCGGAGGCGTGCTGCTGCTCGCCGTCGCGATCGACTCGGTCTCGCGTCGCGCACGCTCCTCCAGCGGAAGAGGGTGATGGCGCGCCCGGCCTCGGGGTCGGGCGCGCTCACTCCACCCAGGCCTGCGCCAGCAGCGCCCTGGTGTCGGTGAGGAGCTCCGGGAGGGTCTTGGTGCGACCGATGATCGGCATGAAGTTCTGGTCACCCGGCCACCGCGGGACGACGTGCTGGTGCAGGTGGGCGGCGATCCCGGCTCCCGCGATGTGGCCCTGGTTCATCCCGATGTTGAAGCCCGCGGCGCCGGAGGCTCCGCGGATCGTGCGCATCGCGGCACGGGTGAGGTCGGCGATCTCGGCTGCCTCCTCGTCGGTGGTCTCGGTGTAGTCGCCGATGTGCCGATAGGGGCAGACCATCAGGTGCCCGGGCGAGTAGGGGTAGAGGTTCAACACGGCATAGGCCAGCTCGCCGCGATGCACGACCAGGCCCTCGTCGTCGGCGAGCGCCGGCACCCGGCAGAACGGACAGGTGCCGGCGGTCGCATCGGACGGCTTGTTCTCGCCGCGGATGTAGGCCATCCGGTGCGGCGTCCACAGCCGGTCGAGCTCGTCGGGGCGCCCGACGCCGTCCTGGTGGACCGTGTCGTGGGCATCCCCGGAGCTCATGGCCGAAGGGTAGCCGTCAGACCTGCTCGCGAGTCGCGACGGCGGCGGCGACCCGCTCGATCGCCTCCGCGACCGGGACGCCGTTGTCCTGGCGACCGTCGCGGTAGCGGAAGGAGACGGCTCCGGCCTCGATGTCGTCCTTGCCGGCGATCATCATGAACGGCACCTTCTGCAGCTGGGCGTTGCGGATCTTCTTCTGCATCCGGTCGTCGGAGTCGTCGACCTCCACCCGCAGCCCCTGGGCGCGCATCCGGCGGGCGACGTCGTGCAGGTAGTCGGCGGCGAAGTCGGCCACCGGGATCGCCTGCACCTGCACCGGGGCGAGCCAGGGAGGGAACGCGCCGGCGTAGTGCTCGACCAGGACGCCCAGGAAGCGCTCGATCGAGCCGAACTTCGCCGAGTGGATCATCACCGGCTGCTTCCGGGTGCCGTCGGAGGCCTGGTAGGTGAGGTCGAAGCCCTGCGGCTGGTTGAAGTCGTACTGGATGGTCGACATCTGCCAGGTGCGGCCGATGGCGTCCTTGGCCTGCACCGAGACCTTCGGCCCGTAGAACGCGGCGCCACCGGGGTCGGGCACGAGCTCGAGCCCGGACTCCTCGCACGCCTCGCGCAGCACGGCGGTGGCGGTCTCCCACTGCTCCTCGGAGCCGACGAACTTGTCGGGCTTGGAGTCGTCGCGCGTGGAGAGCTCGAGGTAGAAGTCGTCGAGGCCGAAGTCGCGCAGCAGGCCGAGCACGAAGTCGAGCAGGTGCTTGATCTCCGCGGACGCCTGCTCCTCGGTGACATAGGAGTGTGAGTCGTCCTGGGCGAAGCCGCGGACCCGGGTGAGGCCGTGGATCACGCCGGACTTCTCGTAGCGGTAGACGTGCCCGAACTCGAACAGCCGCAGCGGGAGCTCGCGGTAGGACCTGCCGCGGGAGCGGTAGATCAGGTTGTGCATCGGGCAGTTCATGGCCTTGAGGTAGTAGTCCGCGCCCTCGAACTCCATCGGCGGGAACATCGTGTCCTTGTAGTAGGGCAGGTGCCCCGACATCTGGAAGGTCCCCTCCTTCGAGATGTGCGGGGTGCCGACGTAGTCGAAGCCCTCCTCGATGTGCCGCTGGCGGACGTAGTCCTCCATGACCCGCTTGATGACCCCGCCCTTGGGGTGGAACACCGGAAGACCGGAGCCGATCTCGTCGGGGAAGCTGAACAGGTCGAGGTCGCGCCCGAGCTTGCGGTGGTCGCGCTTCTCGGCCTCCGCGATCCGCTCCAGGTGCGCATCGAGCGCCTCCTTGGACTCCCACGCGGTGCCGTAGATGCGCTGGAGCTGCTTGTTCTTCTCATCGCCGCGCCAGTACGCCGCCGCCGAGCGCATGAGCTTGAACGCCGGGATGCGCTTGGTGGTGGGCAGGTGCGGGCCCCGGCACAGGTCGCTCCACGCGACATCGCCATTGCGGCGGATGTTGTCGTAGATCGTCAGCTCCCCGGCGCCCACCTCGACGCTGGCGCCCTCGGCGGCCTCCTCGCCGCCGCTGCCGCCACCCTTGAGCCCGATCAGCTCGACCTTGTAGGGCTCGTCCTTCAGCTCGGCCAGCGCGTCGTCGTCGGTGGTGACCCGGCGGGAGAAGCGCTGTCCCTCCTTGATGATCTTGCGCATCCGGGTCTCGATCTTGTCGAGGTCCTCGGGCACGAACGGGGTGTCGACGTCGAAGTCGTAGTAGAAGCCGTTCTCGATCGGCGGGCCGATGCCGAGCTTGGCGTCGGGGAAGAGGTCCTGCACGGCCTGGGCCATCACGTGGGCGGTGGAGTGCCGCAGGATGTCGTGCCCGTCGGCGCTGTCGATCAGCACACCCTCGACGACGTCACCGTCGGCCAGCTCGTAGGAGAGGTCGCGCAGGGCGTGCTCGCCGCCGGCGGCCGACCCGACTCGCGCGGCGATCACCTCGGGGTCGTCGGCGAACAGCTCCCAGGCCTTGGTGCCCGTCGTCGTCGCCCGCTCCTCACGCTCACCGGCGTGGATACGGACGACCTGGATGTCGGACACGGTGGGTCCCTTCGTGGGCTCGGAAGGCCGCGGATTGCGGTCGGCCGATGGTATCGACCGGCGCCGGCCGGACGCCCCCCGATATCCCGTGCGACGGCGCGAGATCAGTCGTAGAGGAAGTAGTACACCGCTCGCCAGGTCCCCTGCTTGCGCACCAGGTACAGCTCCGCTCCCGCCTGCCGCTCGCCGTCGGGGTAGACCATCCACAGGGCGCAGGCACGCTTGTTCGGCGGAAGGCGGTCGCCGACGATGTCGCGGCGGTCGCACTTGCGCGCGGCGAAGTGGTCGACGCCGACGTCCGGCTCGAGGTAGCGCAGCGCGTCCTGCCAGGTCCTGGTGCGGGTGTGGGCACGCAGCCAGGCACGATCGCGCGCGTTGACCGCCGCGACCCAGCGCTTGGCAAGCCGCTGGGCGTCGCGGAACCCAGCCGGCTCCGCGGCCGCCGGGGCGCGCTGCCCGAGCGCGTCCGATGCCGACGCCGCGGACGCCGTCTGCGCGCCGGGTGCGAGGAACGCCAGTCCCACGATGGCCGTGATGACGGCTGCGAAAGCGAGGTGTGCACGTATCCCGAGAAGTCTGCTCATAGCGGCCATTGCACCACCGTCACGGAGCCTGGTACATGCCCCCGGGAGGTGACCCTCGGTCCGATCGTCCGCGCTCTGCGGACGACGACCGCGCTCCGCGGATAGTGACGTGCATCACCTGCTCCTAGTGTCCTGCGTCACCGAGCACCGCCGTCGCGCCAGCCAGTCGGCACGAGAGTTGGAGGGATCCGCCCATGATCGACCTGACCGGACGCACCGCCGTCGTCACTGGAGGCGCCACGCTCCTCGCCCACGGGGTGGTGGGTGCGCTCGCCGACGCCGGCGCGTCGGTGGTGGTCGCCGACGTCGACGAGGAAGGTGGCCGCGCCGCCGCCGAGGCCGGCGGGGAGCGGGTCTCCTTCGTGCGCACCGACGTGACCGACGACGAGCAGGTCGCCCACCTGGTCGCCGACACCGTCGAGCGCCACGGCGGGCTCGACATCGTCGTCAACCTGGCCGCGACCTATCTCGACGAGGGCTTCGCGAGCTCGCGAGCCGACTGGCTCACGGCCCTGAACGTCAACGTCGTGAGCATGGTCGAGGTGGTGCGCCAGGCCCACCCACACCTGAAGCGCAGCGGGCACGGCGCGGTGGTGAACTTCACCTCGATCTCCAGCAAGGTCGGCCAGACCGGCCGTTGGCTCTACCCGGCGAGCAAGGCCGCCATCGCGCAGCTCACCCGGTCGATGGCGATGGACCTCGCCCCCGACGGCATCCGGGTCAACTCGGTGAGCCCGGGCTGGACGTGGTCGAAGATCATGGACGACCTCTCGGGCGGCGATCGCGCCAAGACCGACCGGGTCGCCGCGCCGTTCCACCTCACCGGCCGCGTCGGCGACGGCGACGAGGTCGGCCGGGTCGTCGCCTTCCTCGCCTCCGACGCCGCCTCTGTCGTCACCGGTGCCGACTGGGCCGCCGACGGCGGCTACTCGGCGATGGGCCCCGAGCAGAACGTGCCGGCCATTCCGAAGCTGACCGAGTGATGAGGGGCACGCAGATGAAGATCGCCATCGTGGGAGCCGGCTTCGCCGGACTGTCGTCGGCCAAGGTGCTGCGCCAGCTCGGGCACGACGTCACCGTCTACGAGAAGGCCCCGGACGTCGGCGGCGTGTGGAGCGCCACCCGCCGCTATCCGGGCCTGAAGACCCAGAACAACAAGGGCACCTACGCCCTGTCCGACCTGCCGATGCCGGCGGCCTACCCGGAGGCGCCGAGCGGCGCCCAGGTACAGGCCTACCTCCAGCGGTACGCCGAGATGTTCGGCCTGATGCCGTTCGTCCGGCTCGACACCGAGGTCACCCTGGCCGAGCCCACCGAGGGCGGCGGCTGGGACGTCACCACCCCGGAAGGCACCGAGCACTACGACCACCTCGTGCTCGCCAGCGGCATCTTCTCCTCGCCGTTCGTCCCCGAGTTCGAGGGCCGCGAGACCTTCGAGCGCCTGGGCGGCGAGATCATGCCCTCCGGCGACCTGCACAGCCTCGACCAGGTACGCGGCAAGCACGCGCTGATCGTGGGCTACGGCAAGTCGGCGTGCGACGTCACCGTCGAGGTCGCCAAGGCCGCGGAGTCGACCCACGTCGTGGCGCGCGAGCTGCTGTGGAAGATGCCGCGTCGCGTCGGCAACGCGGTCAACTACAAGTACCTGATGCTGACGCGCATGGGCGAGGGCCTGTTCCGCTACCGCACCGTCCTGGGCGCCGAGCGCGTGCTGCACGCCCGGGGCTCGGCGCTGGCGAGCAGGATGCTCGGCACGGTGGAGACCGTGTCGTCGCGACAGCTCAACCTCGACCGCCTCGGCCTGCGACCGGCCGGACAGTTCTCCGACATCGCCCGCTCGACGGTCTCACTGGCCAGCGAGGGCTTCTTCGAGGGCGTGCGCGACGGCGCCATCACCGTGCACCGCGACACCACGATCACCCGGTTCGTCGAGCGCGACGGGCTGCCCTGTGCCGAGCTCGCCGACGGCTCGGTCGTGCGCGCCGACATCGTCCTGGCCGCCACCGGTTGGACCCAGGACATCCCGTTCCTCCCCGCGGCAGTGATGGACCGGCTCCTGGACGAGAACGGCGACTTCCTGCTGTACCGGCAGATCCATCCGATCCAGGTGGCCGATCTCAGCTTCGCCGGCTACAACTCCTCGTTCTTCTCGCCGCTGTCGGCGGAGATGTCGGCGGTGTGGATCGGCTCCTTCCTCGGTGGCCACCACACGCCCCCGTCGACCGAGCAGATGCTGCACGAGACCCGGGAGCGTCTCACCTGGATGCGCGAGCGCACCGAGGGCAAGCACGCGCGTGGAACCAACATCATCCCGTTCTCGATGCACAACGTCGACGAGGTCCTCTCCGACGTCGGACTCGACGTGTCCAGCCTGGTGAAGGCCAAGCAATGGCTGTTGCCGGTCAACCCGAGCGACTACCGTCAGATCACCCCACGCCTCGCGGCCCGGATCGCCGACCGGGAGCAGGCGCCCGCCGGACGGTTGAGAGAGGCCGCTCGATGACCCAGCCGTCCTACGACGCAGTGGTGATCGGCGCGGGCATCAACGGCATGGTGGCCGCCGCCGAGCTCGCCGGGGCGGGGTGGCGGGTGGCACTGGTCGACGAGCACGACCGGCTCGGCGGGTTCATCGCCTCCGAGGAGCTCACCCTCCCCGGATTCACCCACGACACCTTCTCCTCCTGGCATCCGCTCTTCGTCACCGGCGGCGCCTACGCGACGCTCGGCGAGGACCTGCACCGGCACGGACTCGAGTACGCCAACGTCGAGAGCCCCGACGGCGCGGTCACCGCGTCGGTGTCGGACCAGGGCACCGTGATCGCGTGGCGTGACCCCGCCGTGACGGCCGAGGCCTTCGAGCACGCGACCGACCGCGACGCCTACGCGGCCATGCTCACCGAGCTGGAGCAACGCGCGCCCCACGTCTTCGGAGCACTCGGATCAGAGCTGCGCGCCCGCGACATCGCCGCCCTCGGCTTCGGCGCGGTCCGCGGACTCGGCGCGGCAGGCGGTACCGAGCTGCTCCGTACCGCGGTACAGAGTGGCCGCGCCCTGACCCGGGAGCGGTACGCCGGGTGGGAGGTCGACCAGCTGTGGGCCCCGTGGCTCCTGCACGCCGGGCTCTCCCCCGACCACGCCTCCGGCGGCCTGATGCTGCCGGTGATGGCCTTCGCCATGCACGCAGCCGGCCTGCCCGTCGTCCGGGGTGGAGCCGGGAACTTCGTCGCCGCGTTCGAGGCGCTGCTCGCCGAGCGGGGCGTCGACGTCTACCTCGGCGAGCCCGCCGAGGCGATCGAGGTCGCCGGCGGTCGTGCCCACGCCGTCCGCGTCGGCGACCGTGAGCTGGTCGCCGAGCGCGCGATCCTCGCCTCCACCGCCACCGCACGGCTCTACGGCGACCTGCTGCCCACGCCCGGCTCGAACGGCGCCCGAGCGGCCGCGCGCCATCGGCCTGGTCGCGCCGCGATGCAGGTGCACCTGGCCCTGGACGCGCCGGTGCGCTGGACCGACTCGCGCCTGGACGACGTCCCGCTGGTCCACGTCGCCGACGGCTCCGGCTCCACCGGCATCGCGTGCGCCCAGGCCGAGGCCGGGCTGCTCCCGGCCGAGCCCACCATCGTGGTCGGGCAGCAGTACGTGCTCGACCCGAGCCGGGCGCCGGACGGCAAGGCGATCCTGTGGCTCCAGCTCCAGGAGCTGCCGTTCGACCCGGTCGGCGACGCCGCCGGCGAGATCGACGTCAGCGCGGGCTGGACCGAGGAGGTCACCGCCGCCTACCTGGACCGGGTGCTCGCCCGGATCGAACGCTACGCACCCGGGCTGCGCGCGAGCGTGCTGGCCAGCCAGGTGCTCAACCCGGCCGACCTGACCCGCGCGAACCCGAACGCCGTGAACGGGGACCCCTACGGCGGGGCTGCCGAGCTCGACCAGAGCCTGTTGTGGCGACCGGGCTCCGATACCGGCCACCGCACCGACGTCGACGGCCTGTGGCACATCGGCGCCTTCACCCATCCTGGCCCCGGGCTCGGCGGCGGCTCCGGCCATCTCGTGGCGCAGACGCTGCTGCGCCCCTCCGCGCCCCGAAGAATCCGGGAACGCCTCGGGAACGCCTTCAACCGACACGATCGAGAGGACCCCCAGTGACCAGCACCGAGACCGCCATCGAGACCCTCCTCACCGCACTCGGCTCCGGTGACGTCGAGATCATCGACCTCACCTCGCCGCTCGCGCCCGAGACGCCGATCCTCCAGCTGCCGCCGCCGTTCGCGAACACCATCGCGATGTCGCTGGAGAAGGTGAGCGACTTCGACGACGACGGCCCGTTCTGGGGCTGGAACAACATCCACACCGGCGAGCACACCGGCACTCACCTCGACGCTCCGGTGCACTGGGCCAGCGGCCGCGACGGCAAGTCGGTCGACCGGATCGAGCCCGCGCGGCTGGTCGGACCGGCGGTGGTGATGGACTTCACCGCCGAGGTGGAGGCGAACCCCGACTTCCTGCTCGAGCCCGAGCACTTCGAGGCCTGGCAGGCCGAGCACGGCGCGTTCCCCGAGGGCGCTTGGCTGCTCTTCCGCACCGGCTGGAGCCGCTACAACATGGACGCCGCCGCCTTCGCCAACGCCGACGACTCCGGCCCGCACACGCCGGGGGTCTCGGTGGCCGGCGCGGAGTGGCTCGCGGCGTCGGGGATCAGCGGGTTCGGTGTGGAGACGGTCGGGATCGACGCCGGGCAGGCCGGCGCCATGGAGCCCCCGTTCCCGGTGCACTACCACCTGCTGGGCGCCGACAAGTACGGCATCACCAGCCTGCAGAACCTCGACCGGCTCCCGAGCACCGGCGCGATGATCGTGGTCTCGCCGCTGCCGATCGTCGGCGGCACCGGCTCGCCGTCGCGCGTCTTCGCGCTCGTGGCCAAGTGAGGTGACGCCGGCCGGGTCGCCCGCCCACCCTGCGTCCAGGTCCTGCGGCGGGCGACGCCGGCCCGCACTACATCTTGGATGCGTTCGTTGGCAGATTGTGATGCGCGTCATAGGATGGGGCTCCGCCTCGCCGGAGGAGCGCATGTGCCCGGAGTGCTCGAACGTCATCGCCTGATCGCCACCACCGACCTCGATGCCGCGCGCGCCGAGGTCGCCGACCGCTTCTGCTCCCATCGGCTCGGCCTCACCGAGCGCCACGGCCGGCTCGACATGGTGCACAACGCCGCGGCCCTCTCCGAGGGCCTCAGCCTCAACTACCTGCGCTACGGCGCCGAGGTGCGGATCACCCCCGGCACGCTCGACCGCTTCTACCTGCTCCAGATCCCGCTGAGCGGCTCGGCGCGGGTGAGGGTGGGCGACCGCGTCGTGGCCTCCAACCGGCACATCGCCACCCTCCCCTCGCCCGACGAACCGGTCGACATGATCTGGTCCGACGACTGCGAGATGCTGCTTGTCTACCTGCGTCGCGAGGTCGTCGAGGCCCACCACGACGGCCGGCCGGTGCACTTCGACCCGCACGTCGATCTCGACCAGCCGGCGCTGCGCAGCTGGAGCCGGCTCCTCCAGTACACCGCCGACGAGCTCGAGCGCGACAGTGGCCTGCTCGGGAGCGCGGTCACCTCGGCGACCCGGCCGCACCTCGAGCAAGCGCTGATCACCGGGCTGCTCGAGGCGCAGCCCAATAGCACCCGCGTCGCGCCCGCCGACGAACGTCCGGTGGTCTCGATGGCCGTCCGACGCGCCGTCGACCTCGTGCACGACGACCCCGCGCGCGAGTGGCGCGTGGCCGACCTGGCGGCCGAGTGCGGCGTCAGCGTGCGCAGCCTGCAGGAGGGATTCCGCCGCGAGCGCGGGGTCACGCCGCTGGGCGAGATCCGCGACGCCCGCCTGGCGCGCGCCCGGGCCGACCTGCTCGCCGGGACCCCCGACTCGACCTCGGTCACCGAGGTGGCCGCCCGCTGGGGCTTCTTCCACCTCGGCCGGTTCGCGCAGGTCTACCGCGAGCGCCACGGCGAGACCCCCTCCCAGACCCTCAGCGCCTGAGCCGCCTCCGAGACCGAGGCAATCCCCTCCTCCCCACCTCCCCGAGGACGGTCGCGAGGTTTCGTCGGCGCCGGCCGGGCTCGTTCCTCGCCCACCCGGCTTGCTCAACCTCCGAGGACTCGGGCCGGCCGGAGGTTGAGCAAGCGAGCGCCAGCGAGCGTTGACGAAACCCCGGCAACCCTCGCTGCCAGCGTTCCCGAGGACGGTCGCGAGGTTTCGTCGGCGCCGGCCGGGCTCGTTCCTCGCCCACCCGGCTTGCTCAACCTCCATCGCCGGCGGCCCGCTCTCCCTTCCGGTGGATGGACCCGATTTCGGGTCACCTCGCGGCGTCTGCGAATATAGGTAAGGCATACCTAATCTGGTGGCCCGAGGGCCGCTCAACGACGGATGGAGAGATCTGCATGACCACCCCACCCCGGCTCGGACCCCGCAAGCCCCGACGACTCGGCATCGCGCTCGCGCTCACGGTCGGCGCCGGGCTGGCCCTCACCGCCTGCGGCAGCGAGGACGACGGCGACGACAAGGCCGAGGACAAGGCCTCGGCGATCGAGCGTGCCGGGGAGGTCGACAGCGAGGTGAACGGCGACACGGTCACGATCACCGACAACCAGGACCGCAAGGTCGAGGTGCCGGTCAAGCCCGAGACCGTGGTGGTGATGGACTGGAGCGCGATCCGCACGCTCAACGACTTCGGCGTGCCGGTCGACGCCGTCCCGCAGGCGGCGGGCTCGCTGCCCGAGGACCTCTCGGCCTACGCCGGCGACGACGTGCCCAAGGTCGGCGACGTCTTCGAGCCCGACTACGAGGCCATCGAGGCGATGGACCCCGACCTGGTGATCGTGGCCGGGCGCTCCGGCTCCCCCGAGGTCGTCGCGGAGTTCGAGCGGTTCGCCCCCGCCGTCATCGACATGAGCGTGACCCCCGACGACCCGGCCGACACCTTCTCCACCGCCGAGGAGCGGGTGCTCCAGCTCGCCGACATCTTCGACGTCCGCGAGGAGGCCGAGTCCACGATGGACGGCCTGGCCACTCAGATGCAGGACCTCCAGGACGAGATCACCGGCGCCGACGAGACCGCGATGTTCGTCCAGGTCTCCGACGGCACCATCGGCGCCTACGGCCCCGGCTCGCGCTTCGGCACGATCTTCACCGACTTCGGATACCAGTCCACCAGCGCGCCGCTGGACGAGGAGGGCTCGCACGGCGAGGAGATCTCCCAGGAGTTCTTCGTCGAGTACAACCCCGACGTGCTCTTCGTGCTCGACCGCGCCAAGGCGATCGGTGAGGACCAGACGCCGGCGCTCGACGTCCTCGACAACGAGCTGATCGACTCGGTGACCGCCGCCAAGGACGACCGGATCTCCGAGGTCGACGGCTTCGCGTGGTACCTCGCGGGCAACGCCCCGTCCTCGATCCAGCAGATGATCGACGACGTGAAGGCCTCTCGTTGACCTTGGCCAGACCCGCCGTCGCCGACCGCCCCACCGCCGGCCCCGTCACGGGGGCCGACCGGCGGGGCGGTCGCGTGCACGGCCGGCACCTGCTGGTCGGGCTCCTGCTGCTGGCGATCGGCAGCTACCTGTCGCTGTCCATCGGCGCGGTCAAGATCCCGCTCGGCGACATGTTCCACCCCAGCGAGCAGCAGTGGCGGATCATCACGCTGTCACGAATGCCGCGCACGATCGCGATCCTGCTCGCCGGCGCCGCGCTCGCCGTGGCCGGGTTGATCATGCAGCGGATCACCCAGAACTCCTACGTCTCGCCGTCCACCTCAGGCACCGTCGAGGCGGCCATCTTCGGCGTCCTGCTCGCGACGCTTCTCGTGCCCGGCGCGGGCCTGACCGACAAGATGCTCATCGCGCTGGCCACCGCGCTGATCGGCACCTTCGGGTTCCTGCAGATCCTTCAGCGGGTCCGGGTCCGCGACCCGATCGTGGTGGCCCTCATCGGAATCATGTACGGCGGCGTCATCGGCGCGCTCACCACCTACCTCGCCTATCGCAACGACCTCCTGCAGCTGCTGGAGATCTGGACGACGGCGTCGTTCTCCTCCATCCAGGCCGGGCAGTACGAGCCGCTCTACCTCGTCGTGTTCGTGGGCGCGGTCGGCTACCTGTTCGCCGATCGCTTCACCGTGGTCGGCATGGGCCGCGAGTTCGCCACGAACCTCGGGGTCAACTACCGCTTCGTGCTCTACGTCGGCCTCATCGTCGTGTCGGTGATGGCCGCGACCGTGGTCGTGGTCGTCGGCTCCATCCCGTTCCTCGGGCTGATCGTCCCGAACATCGTCCGGATCTGGCTCGGCGACAACGTCCGGGTGGTCCTGCCGGTCACCGCCCTGGCCGGTGCCGGTTTCGTGCTCGCCTGCGACATCGTGGGGCGGCTCATCCGCTACCCGTACGAGATCCCGGTCGGCGTCGTCGGCGGCGTCGTGGGGGCGGGCGTGTTCATCTGGCTGATCGTCCGGGCGCAGAGCAAGGGGCGGGCATGACGACCCTGCACTCGCTGCTGGAGCTCGGCAGCACTCCCACCGAACGTCGCCGCGACCGCGCCGTCAGGCTCTCGTTGCTGACGCTGGCGGCCCTCGCCCTCGCCAGCTGCGCGGCCTACCTGCTCTACGACGTCCAGGGCTCGTGGTCCTACGCGCTGAGCCTGCGCAGCCGGCAGCTCGGGGCGCTGGTGGTGGTCGGCGTGGCCATCGGCGTCTCGAGCGTGGTCTTCCAGACGATCGCCGGGAGCCGGATCCTCACCCCCAGCGTGATGGGCTTCGACTCGCTCTACGTGCTCATCCAGACCGTGTTCGTCGCCTCGCTCGGCGGCGCCGCACTGACCCTCGGCGTCGTCGAGCGGTTCGTCGTGAACGCGGTGCTGCTCGCGACCTTCGGCGTGCTGCTGTTCCGCTGGCTGTTCCGCCGCAACAGCCGCAACCTCTACGTCCTGGTGATGATCGGCATCGTGCTGGGGGCGTTCTTCCAGTCCCTCGCGGTGCTGATGTCGCGGGTGCTCACCCCGGACGACTACCTCACCCTGCAGCAGCTCACCTTCGCCAGCTTCACCACCGTGAACCCGACGCTGCTCGGTGTCGCGGCGCTCGTCACCGTCGCGGGGTTGGCGGCGCTGGTGCCGATGCTGCGTCAGGTCGACGTGGTCGACCTCGGCAAGGACAACGCGATCGCGCTCGGTGTCGACTACCACCGCGTCGTCACGCGCGTGCTTCTCGTCTCGGTCCTGCTCGTGGCCGTGTCGGCCGCCCTGGTCGGCCCGATGCTCTTCCTCGGCCTGATCGTGGCGAACCTGGCACGCCAGGTGGTGCGCACGAACCGGCACCGCGCGCTGGCGATCGGCGCCGGGCTGCTCGGTGCGGTGATCTGCGTGCTCGGCCAGTTCATCGTGGCGCACGTCTTCGGGCTCACGACCACCTTCTCCGTCGTCGTCAACCTGGTCGGCGGCGTCTACTTCATCATCCTGCTGTTGAGGACGACCCGCCTGTGATCACCGTCAGCTCCGTCTCCCACTCCTACGACGACACCTCGCTGGTGCTCGACGACGTCGATCTGACGCTCCCCCGGGGTGCGTTGACCGCGCTGATCGGGCCCAACGGCGCAGGCAAGTCCACGCTGCTCTCGGCGATGGCGCGGCTGCTCAGCCCCGACCAGGGCGCGGTGCGCGTCGACGACCTCGACGTGCTGCGCGCCAAGCCCGATGTGGTCGCCAGGAAGCTCGCCGTGCTGCGCCAGGACAACCACCTCACCGCTCGGCTGACGGTGGTCGACCTGGTGCGATTCGGCCGCTTCCCCTACTCCAAGGGCCACCTCGACGCCGAGGACCACGAGATCGTGGAGCGCTCGCTGGACTACCTCCAGCTCGGCGAGTTCCGCGACCGGCACCTCGACGAGCTCTCCGGCGGCCAGCGCCAGCGCGCTTTCATCGCGATGGTGCTCGCCCAGGACACCGACTACGTGCTGCTCGACGAGCCGCTGAACAACCTCGACCTACGCCACGCCGCAGCGATGATGCAACTGCTGCGACAGGCAGCCACCGAGCTGCGCAAGACCGTCGTGGTCGTGCTCCACGACATCAACTTCGCCGCCGCCTACGCCGACCACATCGTGGCGATGAAGGGCGGCGCGGTGATGGCCACCGGCTCCCCCGCCGAGCTCATGCGCACCGAGGTGCTGCGGCCGATCTTCGATCTCGACATCGAGGTGCACGAGATCGGCGGCCGCCGGGTCTGTCTCTACTGGCACCCCGAGCCGGCCACACTCGAGGCGCCGGCTCGCGACGACATCCACGCCGAGTCGTCGTCTGGATAGGACGACTCGGCGTGACGGCGGCCCCGATCAGGGGCGGACGAGGCGCTCGTCGGGGATGACGGCGACACCGAGGATCTCGATCATGGCCTCGGGCTGCCACAGGCCGGTGGTGCCGATGCCGGCCATCGCGGGGTAGACGGCGCCGGCCAGCTCGCGCCAGGCCTCGCCGATCTCCTTGCCGTGGGCCAGGTAGTCGGGGATGTCGGTGAGGTAGATGGTGATGGAGACCAGGTCCTCGGGGACGCCGCCGGCGGTGCGCAGGGTCTCCAGCACGTTGCCGAACGCCTGGCGGAACTGGGCGACGATGTTGCCCTCCACGATGTTCATGTCGGCGTCGAGGGCGGTCTGACCGCCGAGGTAGAGCGTGTTCCCGCTCAGCGTGCCGTGCGAGTAGCCGCGCGGCTTGGCCAGTGCGGCGGGGTTGACGGCGGTGGGCGTGAGGTCGGTCATCGGTGCTCCCGGGTTCTTGGGGGGTCATCGGACGGTGTCGTCGCACCCTAGCAATCTATTGACGTTTTAGAAACGTTCGTGCACGATCGGTAATACGCACTTGAGGTGCCGACCCCGAGGAGTCCGTGTTGCGAGTAGCCCGTCCCGACCCCGGCAAGGTGATCTGCTGTGGTCTCAACTACGCCGATCACATCGAGGAGATGGGGCGTCCGCTGCCGACCTACCCCACGCTCTTCGCGAAGTACCCCGACACCCTGATCGGACCGGCCGACCCCATCGTCGTGCCGGCCGGGCTCGACCTGGACTGGGAGGCCGAGCTGACCGTCGTCATCGGCGAGGAGGTGCGCCGCGCCGACCGGGACGCCGCCGCGGCCGCCATCGCGGGCTACACCGTCGCCAACGACATCTCCATGCGGGCCTGGCAGAACCGCACCCTCCAGTGGTTCCAGGGCAAGGCGTGGGACGCCACCACCCCGGTGCTCGACACCTACCTCACCCCCGACGAGGTCGACCCGAAGGCCGGCGTCGAGGTGATCTGCCGGGTCAACGGCACCGAGATGCAGCGCGGCAACACCAACACGCTCGTCTTCGACGCCGCCGACCTGGTCGCCTACGTCTCCACCTTCACCGTGCTGCGCCCCGGCGACCTCATCCTCACCGGCACCCCCGGCGGCGTCGGGCAAGGCCGCACGCCACCGGTCCACCTCGCCGACGGCGACGTCGTCGAGACCGAGATCCCCGGCATCGGAACACTCACCAACACCATCGTCATCGAGGAGTAACCATGGAACCCGACAACGACAGCACCTACCTCCTCGAAGGCGACAACAGCGCCTACGCCTCGGCGTCGGGCCTGGTGGTCCCCGTCGTGACCCGCAGCGGCGAGGAGCCGGGCAACACCGGCCAGTCGGCCGGCGCCACCCGCATCAGCGGCGTCAGCATCCAGCACACCCCGGCCACCAAGCTCTGGTTCGGCCAGGTGCACAACGACGCCGGGTTCCGCTCGGTCCCCCACCACCACGGTGAGGCCGAGACCGGCGGCTTCGTGCTCTCGGGCCGCGCCCGCATCTACTTCGGCGAGCGCTACGAGGACTACATCGACTTCTCCGAGGGCGACTGGGTCTTCGTGCCGCCGTTCATGCCCCACATCGAGTGCAACCTCGATCGCAACAAGCCGCTGAAGTGGATGACCTGCCGCACCCCGGAGAACCTCGTGGTGAACCTGCCCGAGGTGCCCGACGAGGAGCTCCTGGACTGGGTGAGCCGGCCGTGACCGATCCGCGCGACCTGACCTCGGAGATCTTCTCCGACGCCGTCACCCTCACACCCGTCGAGCCGAAGGTCTTCGACGCCGCCTTCGTCGCCACCACCCAGCCGTGCCCGTGGCCCAAGGCCTACGGCGGCGACCTGGTGGCCGCCGCGGCAGCGGCCGCGATGCGCACCGTCGAGGACGGCAAGCAGCTGCACTCGATGCACTCCTACTTCATGCGCCCCGCAGACATCGGCGGCGACGTGCGCTACGAGGTGGAGATCCTGCGCAACGGCCGCGGCTACAGCACCCGCCAGGTCCGGGCCTTCGCCAGCGACGACGACGGCAGCAAGCCGCTGTACGTCTCCCTGGCCGGCTTCGCCCAGGGTGAGCCCAGCGCCAGCTACCTCGCTGAGATGCCGGCCGGACTGCCGGGTCCCGACGACGTCCCCAGCTCTGCGGACTACCTGGCCTCGCGCGACGGCGGCACGATGACACCCACGTCGAAGGCGTACTGGTCCGGCGGGCGCAGCTTCGACATGCGGCACGTGCCGGGCCCGGTGTACCTCACCATCGACGGCGAGGCCGCGCCCCACCAGGCGATCTGGGTGCGTCCCTTCGACGCCCTGCGCCCGGTCGAGGGGCTCAGCGACGAGCAGCGCGACGTCGCGGCGCTCGCCTACGTGTGCGACTACACGATCCTCGAGCCCGCCCTGCGCGTGCTCGGGCTCCCGTGGGCACAGGAGGGGCTGGTCACCGCGAGCCTGGACCACGCCATGTGGTTCCACCGCCCCCAGCCGTTCACCACCGACGGCTGGCTCCTCTACGCCCAGGAGGCCCTCGCCGCCGACCACGGCCGCGGTGTCGGCCTCGGCCGGTTCTTCGCTCCCGACGGCACCCATCTGGCGACCGTGGTGCAAGAAGGGATGATCCGCGACCTCCAAGCAGGCCGAGGATGACCACGCCCACCGGGTCCTCCGCCGGCTCGGCACCCGAGGCCGGGTTCGCGCCCAGCGGCTACGAGGACACCTTCGCCCGTGACCACCTGCCCCCGGCCGACCAGTGGCCGGTGCTGGAGTTCACCACGCCCGACCTCCAGTACCCCGAGCGCCTCAACGCCGCCACCGAGCTCATCGACGAGCCGGCGGCCCGATGGCCGGACCGGGTGGCGCTCCGGACGCCGTCCGGTGAGGCCTGGACCTATGCCGAGCTGCTCGCCACGGCCAACAAGGTGGCCCAGGTGCTCACCGACGACCTCGGCCTGGCGACCGGCAATCGCGTCCTGTTGCGCGCCCCCAACAATCCCTGGGCAGTGGCGGCGTGGCTCGGCATCCTCAAGGCCGGCGGCGTCGCCGCGGTGACCTTCTCCGCACTGCGCGCCCGGGAGCTGCGCCCGATCGTGGAGAAGTCCCAGCCCACGATCGCGCTCGTAGACCATCGGTTCACCGACGACGTCGAGGCCCTGCAGGCCGACCTGGCTCCCGATCTGGTGATCGTGCCCGTCGGCGGCGACACCGACGACGACCTCGTGGCGCGCACCGCGACCAAGGACGGGCGGTTCGCCAACGTCGACACGGCCGCCGACGACGTCGCGCTGTTCTGCCCGACCTCGGGCAGCACCGGCGAGCCGAAGATCTGCACCCACTTCCACCGCGACATCGCCTCGATCGACCACACCTTCGGCCGCCCGGTCCTGCAGCTCGGGCCCGACGACGTCGTCTCGTGCACCGCACCGTTCGCGTTCACCTTCGGGCTGGGGATGCTGGTGGTCTTCCCGCTGCGCGCCGGCGCGTGCGGGTTCCTCACCGAGGCCGTCACCCCGCTCGACCTGGCCGACCTGGTCGCCGAGCACGGCATCACCGTCCTCGCGACGGCGCCCACGGCGTACAAGCAGATCCTGGGCGGCGGCAAGATCTCCAAGCTCTCCGGGCTGCGCGCCGCGGTGAGCGCCGGCGAGCACATCCCGGCCCAGACGTGGGAGCGGATCCACGACGAGCTCGGCCTGAAGATCATCGACGGCATCGGGGCCACCGAGCTCCTCCACATCTTCATCTCCGCCGCGGGCGACGACATCCGTCCCGGCTCGACCGGTCGGCCGGTGCCCGGCATCCGCGCGACGGTGCTCGACCCCGACGGTGACGAGGTGCCCCCCGGCGTGGAGGGCCGGCTCGCGATCCGCGGCCCGATCGGGTGCCGCTACCTGGCCGACGAGCGCCAGCGGGCCTACGTCGTCAACGGCTGGAACGTCACCGGCGACACCTTCTCCCGCGACGAGGACGGCTACTTCTACTACGCCGCCCGCACCGACAACATGATCGTCTCCTCCGGCTACAACATCGGCGGGCCGGAGGTGGAGGCCGCGATCGACGAGCACCCCGACGTCGTGGAGTCGATCGTGATCGCCAAGCCCGACCCCGACCGCGGCTCGATCGTGTGCGCTTTCGTCGTGCTGCGCGAGGGCGTCGACGGCGACGCCGAGAAGGTCAAGGAGATCCAGGACCTCGTGAAGCAGACCCTCGCGCCGTACAAGTACCCCCGCGAGGTCCGCTTCATCGACGCCCTTCCCCGCAACACCAGCGGCAAGCTCCAGCACTTCGCCCTCCGCAAGCTGGTCGAGGCCGAAGCCACCGACACGACGAGAGGTGCACGATGAGGATCGCGATCGCAGGCGGCGGCCCTGGAGGCCTCTACTTCGCCGCCCTGATGAAGGGCCTGGACCCCAGCCACGAGGTCACGGTGTGGGAGCGCAACGCGCCCGACGACACCTTCGGCTTCGGGGTCGTATTCTCCGACGAGACCCTCGGCAGCATCGAGGGCGCCGACCCCGTCGTCCACGACAAGATGGAGAGCCGGTTCGCCCGCTGGACCGACATCGACATCGAGCTCTCCGACGACCGCACCGGCGAACGGCACGAGTTCACCGTCGGCGGCCAGGGCTTCGCGGCCATGCGCCGCCAGGAGCTGCTGGCGATGCTGCAAGAGCGCGTCGCCGAGCTCGGCGTCACCGTGCACTACTCCACCGAGGCGCCCGACGTCGACCAGCTGCGCGCCGAGTACGACCTGGTGCTCGGCGCCGACGGCCTCGGCTCGGCGATCCGCACCAAGTACGCCGACGTGTTCCAGCCGACCCTCGACCGCCGCCCCAACAAATACATCTGGTTCGGCACCGACCTGGTCTTCGAGGCCTTCCAGTTCTTCGTCAAGCAGACGGAGTGGGGCACCATGCAGATCCACGGCTACCCCTACTCCGAGGAGGGCTCGACGTTCATCGTCGAGATGCACGAGGACGTCTGGCGTGCCGCCGGCCTCGACAAGACCGAGCACGACGACTTCCCGCCCGGAGTCTCCGACGAGTACGCCGTGGAGCGGATGCGCGAGATCTGGGCCACCGAGCTGCAGGGCCACGAGATCCTCACCAACAACTCCAAGTGGATCAACTTCCACACCGTCCGCAACGAGCGCTGGTACGACGGCAACGTCGTCCTCGTCGGCGACGCCGCGCACACCGCGCACTTCTCGATCGGCTCGGGCACCAAGCTGGCCATGGAGGACGCCCTCGCCCTGGCGGCCTGCCTGCACGAGCACCCCACCATCGAGGCGGCGCTGGCGGCCTACCAGGACGAGCGCAAGCCGGTCGTCGAGTCGACCCAGCGGGCCGCGCAGGCCTCGCTGGAGTGGTTCGAGAACATCGGCATGTACGCCGACCAGGACCCCACCGAGTTCTGCTTCAACCTGCTCACCCGCTCGCGCCGGATCACCTTCGCCAACCTCGCCGAGCGCGACCGGGAGTTCGCCGACCGGATCGAGTCCGACTTCGCCGCCCAGCAGGGTGGAGAGCAGTCGCCCGCGATGTTCCAACCGGTCACGATCGGCGGCCTGGAGCTGAAGAACCGGGTCGTCGTGGCGCCGATGGACATGTACTCCGCCGAGGACGGCCTGGCCAACGACTTCCACCTGACCCACCTGGGGTCCAAGGCGCTCGGCGGCGCGGGGCTGGTGATGACCGAGATGGTCTGCATCTCCCCCGAGGCGCGGATCACCCTGGGCTGCACTGGACTGTGGAACGACGAGCAGACCGCCGCCTACCGTCGGATCACCGACTTCGTCCACGACCGGACCACCGCCAAGATCGGCGTCCAGCTCGGCCACTCCGGCCGCAAGGGGTCCACGAAGCTGATGTGGGAGGGCATCGACGAGCCGCTGCCCGAGGGCAACTGGGAGGTCATCGGACCCTCCGCGATCCCCTACGGACCCGACTGCCACGTGCCGCGCGAGGCGACCCGCGCCGATCTGGACGCCGTCGTCGCCGACTTCGTCGCCTCCGCCCGTCGTGCCGTCGAGGCCGGTTTCGACCTGATCGAGGTGCACGCGGCCCACGGCTACTTGCTCAGCTCCTTCCTCTCCCCCATCTCCAACCGGCGCACCGACGAGTACGGCGGGTCGCTGGAGAACCGGCTCCGCTTCCCGCTCGAGGTGTTCGACGCCGTCCGGGCAGCGGTGCCCGAGGGCTTCCCGCTCTCGGTGCGGATCTCCGCGCACGACTGGATCGAGGACGGCAACACCGACGACGACGCGGTGCTCATCGCCGAGGCCTTCGTCGAGCACGGCGCCGACGCCGTCCACGTGTCGTCGGGGCAGATCGCCAAGGAGGAGACCCCCGCCTTCGGCCGGTCCTACCAGACGCCGTTCGCCGACAAGATCCGCGCCAAGGTGGCGGCGTCGGCGGGAGCAAAGGTGATCGCGGTGGGTGCGATCTCCTCCTACGACGACGTCAACTCCATCCTGCTCGCCGGCCGCGCCGACCTGTGCGCGCTGGGCCGCACCCACCTCTACGACCCGCAGTGGACCCTCCACGCCGCGGCCGAGCAGGAGTGGACCGGCGCGGGCGCCGACTGGCCCGACCCGTTCGCCGCCGGGCGCCGCAAGCCCCCGAGCGCGCGCACCGACAAGATCCCCCCGCGCCTGCAGCTGCTGCGGGAGGGCGAGAGCGGCACCGAGCACGTGCGGTGGCGCCCGGGCGCGACGTCGTGAGCGGACCGAGCGGCGTCCATCGCGGCACGGTGGCGTGGATCGACACCGACGCCGCCGGCATCTACCACCACACCACGGTGGCCCGGTACGCCGAGGCCGCCGAGGCCCAGCTGATGGAGTCGGCCGGGTTGCGGGAGGTCTACTTCCCGGTCGCGCCCCGGGTCCGCTACGAGGTCGACTACCGCGCCCCGCTGCGGTTCGGTGACGACGTCACCGCCACGGTCACGCTGGCCCGGCTCGGCACGTCCTCGATGACCTTCGAGTTCGAGGTCGTCGGCGGCGACGGCACCACGTCGTGGACGGCGGCCTCCGGTCGCTACGTCACGGTGCACCTGCCCGGCGGCCATGTCGACGGGGCGGCCGCGGTGCCGTGGCCCGAGGAGTGGCGGGCCGCCCTGGAGTCCTCGGCCGCGGGGCGCCCGGCACAATGATCCGCGTGTCCTCCGCTCGCTCGCGCACCGTGCTGGTGGGCTTCCTCGGCGCGATCGTGCGCGAGCAGGGCGGGTGGATGCCGATCGCGGCCGCGGTCGAGCTGCTCGAGCAGTTCGGCCTCGACGAGTCGTCGGTGCGCACCGGCGTCTTCCGGCTCAAGAAGCGCGGCTGGCTGGCCTCCGAGACCGTCCAGGGCGTCCGGGGGTACCGGCTCACGCCGCACGCGCTCGACGTCCTCGCCGCGGGCGACGAGGTGATCTGGCACCTGCGCACCCCGGCCGACCTCGCCGACGGGTGGTGCGTCGTCAGCGTCTCCGTGCCGGAGTCCGCACGAGCCAAACGCCAGCAGCTCCGCTCGCACCTGGCCTCGCTGGGCTTCGGCAATGTCGGCACCGCGGTCTGGATCGCGCCGGCCCGGCAGCTCGCGGCCGCCGAGCGCGCGATCGAGGAGCTGGAGCTGGTCAACCACTGCGCGGTGTTCGTCGGCCGGTACGCCTTCGGCCAGGACCTCGAGTCGATCCTGCGCCGGTCCTGGGATCTCTCGGGCCTGGAGAAGTCCTACCGCGACTTCCTCGAGCGCTACCAGGCGCTGGACGCCTCGCTCGCGGCGTCGTCTGACGTCGCGCCCCTGGAGGGGCGCGAGGCCTTCGTGACCTATCTGGGGGTCATCGAGGACTGGCGACGGCTGCCGTTCCGCGACCCCGGTCTCCCCCGCGACCTCCTCGGCCCCGACTGGCCGGCCGCCGAGGCGGGTGCGCTGTTCGAGCGGCTCGTCTCCCGGCTGGCCGGCCCCGCGCTCGCCCACTCCGCGCGACTGTGGCCCACCCCAGCGGCCTGACCCTTCCCGGAGCGGCTGACAGGCTCTACGGTCAGCACCCGAGGAGGAGCCATGTCTGAGGAACCGGTGCCGGCTGGCGAGCCGATGCTCGCGACCCCCGTCGCGGCCGCGGCACTCTCCGACGCCGAACTGCTGGCGGTCACCTGCGAACGGGTGCGCCGGCGTCTGCCCCGGATCACCCGCGACGTGGTGCGCACGATCCAGACGACCGAACCCGCCTACGGCGATCCGGCGAGCGCGCCGACGAACCTGGAGCCGATGGTCCGCACGATGATCCTCGATGGCCTGCGCACGCTGTCCGAGCCCGAGCACGAGGACGCCTCCGCGCTCAACGCCCGCTCCATGGGACAACGACGGGCCGAGGAGCACCACCCCCTCGACGCCTTGATGCGCGCCTACCGGATCGGCGCCGAGGCACTGTGGAACGCACTCATGGCCGAAGCCGTGGTCCACGACCCCGGCGGCGTACGGACCGCCTCCTTCCTCGCCGCCCGGTTCTGGAAGATGGTGGGCCGCGACCTCCAGATCCTCGCCGAGTCCTATCGCACGACCCGCGAGGACCTCGACGTGCGTCCCGAGCAGCGACGCCGGGCGCAGCTGGAGGAGCTGCTGTCGGGCAGCGACCCGGATCGAGCCCCGGCCGTCGCGGCCGCCCTCGGACTTCCCAGCTCCGGGCGCTTCGTGGTGGCGGCGGTGCGGAGCCCTGGAGGCCGCGCCGTCCCTGCCCCACCGCCGGACGGGGTCGTGGCCCTCGGTCTTCCGCAGAGCTTCGGCCGACTGGTGGTGGCCTGGCTCGGACCCGTGTCCGAGCGCACGATCGGGTCCTGGCTCGGATCCCCCGAAGTCCGCGTCGGGATCGGCCCGGTGGTCGACGCCGTCGGCGAGCTCCATCGGTCCCGCTACCTCGCCGAGGTCGCCCTGCGCAGCACTGCCGGTGGCGAGGTCGCGCACTTCGGGCAGGTGCTCCCTCAGGCCCTCGCGCTCGAAGCCCCGCTGGTCGGTGGCGAGATCGCCGACCTGGTGCTCGGGCCGCTGGACTCGCTGCCCGACGACGAGCGTGAGCTGCTGCTGGACACCTTCCGGGCGTGGGTCGAGCTCGGCGGCCAGGCCCGCGCGGTCGGCGAACACCTCGACGTCCACCGCAACACCGTCCAGAACCGGCTGCGCCGCCTCGGCGAATTGACCGGGCGCGACCTCGCCCGGCCGGCCGACCTGGTCGACCTGGTGCTCGCCGAGGCCGCCGAGAAGGCGCGCTGATCGATCCGCCTGTGTAGGCACACACTCCCCCGGCATCGGCGTTGTGCTGGAGCACGGTCGGCCGTTCTGGGGCCCCGATCCGCGTCATCGTCTTCTCGTCCCGGTTCGACCGGATCCCGGGACGGACCGCACACACGACGCGCGATCCGCAAGGAACGGCCTCCTACCTCGAGGTCGCCCTCGGGCCGCGGGAGAGGCAACCACCCATGTCACACTCACCGAAGCCGCGCCGGCGGCACCGGATCGCAGCGCTGACCGCGCTGAGCCTGGCCGCCGTCACCTTCGCAGCCACCGGCGCCCAGTCCCTGGCGCAGGCAGCCCCGGGCTCGGGTCCGAGCGCCGGCTCCTCCGCCGACGCCGACCAGGGCGGCAACGCCTACGGCAAGTGGCGCCAGGCGAAGTCGCCCGAGGCCCGCGCCGACATCCTGATCCAGGACCCGAACGCCGAGGCCGAGGTGCTCGACACCCTCACCGGACCGCGGATCGCCACCGACAGCGCCAACCTGCGTGCGATCGCGAACAAGTACGGCCTCGACGTCGCCGACGTCCGTGACCGGATGCAGCAGCTCGCGCCGATCGTCAAGGGCCTCAAGCCTGGTCGGCCCGGCGTCGCCAATCGCAACGGGATGAGCATCACCAAGGTCGCCAAGGCCAAGCCCGACGAGTGCTTCCGCGAGATCGGCGAGCCGGGCCCGCGGCCGACGCCCAACGCCAACGGCCAGTGCAAGGCCGGCTACCAGCCGCGCACCAACCACAACTACCCGTTCGGCGCCACCCGCTCCGGCGACTACGTGTACTTCGGTACGTGGTCGAGCCCGATGGGCGGCAGTGGCCCGATCCTGGGCGGCGTCGACCCGTTCCAGAACAAGAACTTCGTCTATGAGGGCGCGCGCGGCCTCAACGCCGACTCCCTCGGCGCGTCGTGGGGCGACTACCGCCCGCCGATGGCGTACCGGATCAACGCCGACACCGGCAAGACCGAGGACCTGACCCCCAGCGCCGCCGAAGCTCCCGCGCTTCAGCGCACGGTCGGTCTGCGCGGCCAGGGCGCGCTCGACGACGTCGTCCTGCTCGGCGGCCCGATGATCAACCCGGACACCGGCGGCCTCAGCGGCCTCGGCATGTTCGCCTTCGAGGGCAGCACCGGCAAGTTCCTCGGCGAGAAGGTCTTCCCCGAGTACGTCAACATGCGCCACGGCGTCGAGATCCAGGGCGACCTGTACTTCGGCGTCCGGATGTCCGGTGGACACACCGGCGCCGGCGGTGCGGTGATCAAGTGGACCGGCAGCAAGGCGGACCCGTTCAAGTTCGAGATCGTCGCCCAGGGCCTGGAGTCCGAGCCGTCCTACATCACCGAGCACAACGACACGATCGTCACCTCCGGCTGGACCAGCTCGACCCCCGCCATGGCGGTCGGCAACGGCGCCGCCATCTACCAGAGCCCGAAGATCCCCAAGGGCGGCCTGACGGCGAAGACCAACGACCCGTCGAACTGGAAGACCATCTTCACGATGGACGAGTACGAGCCCGACCCGGTGATCTCGCGCGCCATGCAGTTCGGTGACATCGCCAGCTTCAAGGGCAAGCTGATGATCTCGACCTACATGATGCCGTCGTACACCACGCTGAACGCCTTCTCCTACTACGGCAAGCCCGAGAGCGAGATCGAGCGCCTCTCCTGGTTCCTCAACGCCGACCGCGCCACCAGCGTGATGTCGTTGTCCAACGTCGGCAAGAAGAACCAGAAGGTCGACCTGCTCTACGGCGACTACAAGTCCCCGGTCTTCGACGAGTCGAGCCGCACCTGGAACCTCGAGGTGAACAACCTCGGCCAGCGCCCGAAGATGGGCCCGTCCGGCTTCGGCAACCCCTACAACTACTACTCGTGGCAGTGGACGAAGTTCCAGGGCAAGCTCTACCTCGGCACCATGGACGGCTCGACCCTGATGAACGACTGGATCGACGCCGCGACGGGCACCAAGCAGCTCAACCTCTCGCCGCTGACCATCGACCTGCTCCGCCCGGTCCTCTCCGGCATCCACCACACCCTGCGCGGCGGCGACGTCTACACGATGAACACCCCGAAGTCCCGCGCGGTCCCGTTCGACCTGCACGGCTTCGGCAACCGCCTCTCCCACGGCGTCCGCGGCTGGGTCCCGTTCGAGGACAAGGGCAAGCTGTTCGCCGGCTCGGCCACCTTCGTGAACCTGCTGACCACCGGCCCGAACGCGGGTGGTTGGGAGTTCAACTCCATCCAGGGTCGCCGCTGATCGCGGTACCCGGTCAACACAGCGGCCCCGAGGCGAACCCTCGGGGCCGCTGCTGTGTGCTCGCCAACTCCCGCCGGAGGTCGAGCAAGCGAGCGTCGCTCCCGCCGGAGGTTGAGACGCTTCTATGGGTTGTCAAGCCATTGTGGTGGCGAGGTGTCGGTAGATCTCGCGGGCGATGTA